>CANCSY010000111.1 GCA_947380915.1 Beijerinckiaceae bacterium | reverse complement strand
CGGGTGTCGAGCCGCAGCTTCTCGATCCAGATGTCTTCGGCGTTCTGTTGCGCGGCGGCCAGCGCATCCACCGCAAAGCCGCCGTGGTCGGCGAGCAGGCTGCGATGCAGGGCGGTGGCGCCGGTGAGGCGCAGCCGCGCGGCGACCAGCTTGCCCTCGGCCTCGCGCGCCACGGGCCTGAAGGCCTGCGCCACCGCGCGCAGCAGGGCCTCGCGATCATCATGGCCGCTGGCGTCCAGCACCACCTCGGCCCAGCGGGCCTGATCGGTAATCACGCGGCGCAGATCGCGCACGCGCCCGTCCTGCACATCCACGAAAACCGCGCCCTTTGGTCCGCATTCCCTGATGCTGCGCCCCTGCAGATTGCCGGGGTAAACGATATGCGGATTCTCGTGCAGCACCTCGAACTGATGCACATGGCCCAGCGCCCAGTAGTCATAGCCCCTGGCGACCAGATCCTGCGTGGTGCAGGGCGCATAGGAGGCGTGGCCCGGCTTGCCGTCGCAGGAGGTGTGGAGCATGCCGATGTTGAAGAAACCGGTCACGGCCTCGGGATAGGTCGGCGCCCAGTTCTCGGTCTCCTCCCGCTCCAGAAAGCTGCGGCCGTGGATGGCCACGCGCAGGGCGTCCAGCTTCTGCGTCTTCGCCCGCTTCACCGGAAAGGTGGTCACATTGTCCGGCAGGGGGATCGCGCTGGTGACGACGTTTTTGGCGTCGTGGTTGCCGTGGATGATGAAGACCGGGATCTCCTCGCGGTGCAGGCGCGAGAGTTCGCGGGCGAAGAAGAGGCCGATGGCCGTGTCCTTCCACTCGCCATCATAGACATCGCCCGCGATCAGCACGAAGGCGACGCGCTCCGCAATGGCGGCGGTGACGAGATCGGAGAAGGCGTCGCGGCTCGCCTGCGCGAAACGCCGCGCGATGGCCTCGTCCTTCAGGGAAAGGCCCAGCAGGGGGCTGCCCAGATGCAGGTCGGCGCAATGCAGGAAGGTGAAATCCATCGTTCAGCCCAAGTGCAAGACATGAGAACAAGACCGGAACCTTGCCCGGATCGCGCCCGGGCGCAAGGGGCAATCGTCACGGTCCCCAAATTCCCCGCATTGCCCTGAGCGTCGCGCCTCTGTAGAGGCAGGATGGAACAGACACAGGAGCGGATGATGAGCGAGATGCGGATCGTGATCGCGGGCGCCGCCGGGCGCATGGGGCGCATGCTCATACAGGCAGTTGACCAGACCGATGGCATGCGGCTGGCGGGCGCGCTGGAGCGGCCAGGCTCGCCTGCGCTGGGTCAGGACGCCAGCGCGCAGGCCGGCTGCGCCGCCAGCGATGTGCTGATCACGGACAATGCGCTGGAGGCCCTGCTCCATGCGGACGCCATCATCGATTTCACCACCCCCGCCTCCACGGTGGCTCTGGCCGCCCTCGCCGCCCAGGCGCGCGTGGTCCATGTGATCGGCACCACGGGCCTATCCGCTGACGACATCGAAAAAATCGACGCCGCCGCCCGCCATGCGGTGGTGGTGCGCTCGGGCAACATGAGCCTTGGGGTCAATCTGCTGGCGGGCCTCGTGAAGCGCGCCGCCGCCACCCTTGGCGTCGATTACGACATCGAGATCGTGGAGATGCACCACCGCATGAAGGTGGACGCCCCCTCCGGCACAGCGCTGCTTCTGGGCGAGGCGGCGGCCAAGGGGCGCGACGTCGATCTCGCCACCCATTCCCAGCGGGTGCGCGATGGCCATACAGGCGCCCGCACCCCCGGCGACATCGGCTTCGCCACCCTGCGCGGCGGCACGGTCATCGGCGATCACAGCGTCATCTTCGCAGGCCCCGGCGAGCGGCTGGAATTGGCCCACAAGGCCGAGGATCGCGGCCTCTTCGCGCGTGGCGCTGTGCGGGCGGCGCTCTGGGGCCATGGGCGCAAGCCCGGCCATTACTCCATGGCCGATGTGCTCGGCCTCAACGACTGATGATCGAACTCGCCCCCGGCCTGATCTACCTTCCCGGCTTCTATGATCGCGCCCAGCAGGAGGCGCTGGTGGCGGAGCTGCGCGCCGCCGTGCGTCAGGCGCCCCTGTTCATTCCGCGCATGCCGCGCACGGGCAAGGAATTCTCTGTCCGCATGACCAATTGCGGGGATCTCGGCTGGGTGTCGGACGAGACGCGGGGCTATCGCTATCAGGCGACCCACCCGGTGACTGACACCCCCTGGCCCGCGATCCCTGATCTGGCCCTGCGCGCCTGGGAGGCCGGCGGCTTCCGCGCGCCGCCGCAGGCCTGTCTGGTGAATTTCTACGACGCCAAGGCCCGCATGGGCCTGCATCAGGACCGGGACGAGAAGGCGCTCGACGCCCCCGTCGCCTCGATCTCCCTGGGGGACTCCTGCCTGTTCCGCTTTGGCGGCGACACGCGGGGCGGGCCGACGAAGTCCGTGCGCCTCGAGTCGGGTGACCTCGTGCTGATCGGCGGCGCCTCGCGCCTGTGCTTCCACGGGGTGGACCGGCTTTACCCGGGCACCTCGACCCTGCTGGCCGAGGAGGGCCGGATCAACCTCACCCTGCGGCGGGTTGATCTGGCATAGCGGGCGTCAGCCAGCCGACCATGGCGCCTGTGGCGTCCTGCACGATGGCGATACGGCCGACGCCGGGAATGTCGAAAGCGGGCCGCGCCAGCGCGCCACCAAGAGCGGGAAGCACGGCGGCGCGGGCGTCCACATCATCCACATTGATATAGGCGAACCAGGCGGTTGAGACGCCGGGCGGGAGCGCGTCGTGGGCAATCATCCCCGCGACGGGCCGCCCGTCCATTTTGGCGAGCCAGTAGGTGGAGCCGCCGACCCCGGGCATGGCCTCATAGGTCCAGCCAAGCGACGCCGCATAGAAGGCCTTGGCCTTCTCCACGTCTGGCGTCATCAGTTCGTTCCAGATGAAAGATCCATGGGCCATGGCTTCCTCCTCCAGCAACGCAGACATCGGGCCTGCGTTATTTCTCCGGTGCGACCACCTTCGGCCCGCCGCGCGACACGCCCACCTTCGCCGGGCGCAAGCAGCGCTCGCCGATGGAATAGCCGGTCTCCACCACCTGAACCACCGTGCCATTGGGCACGCTGACGTCCGGCGCCTCGAAGAGGGCCTCGTGCATGTTGGGGTCGAAGCGCTGGCCCTGAGGCTCGATCTTCTTCACGCCCTGACGGCTGAGGCTCGACAGGAAGGCGCGCTCGGTCAGCTCGATCCCCTCGATGAAGCTCACAATCGTAGGGTCGGCGGCTGCGCGCGCCTCGGGAGTCACGGTCTCGAGCCCACGCCGCAGATTGTCGGCCAGAGTGAGCATTTCGCGGGCGAAGGAGGTCACGCCATAGGTCTTGGCGTCCGCCACCTCGCGGTCGGTGCGCCGACGCAGGTTCTCCATCTCGGCCAGGGTGCGCAGCACGCGCTCCTTCAGGCTGGCGTTTTCCGCGTAAAGATTTTCCAGCTCGGTGAAG
Organism: Beijerinckiaceae bacterium; assembly: GCA_947380915.1. Next base: position 5,912 of record CANCSY010000111.1, on the reverse strand, counting down.
GGCTCAGGCTCATTGACCGGGGACTGGGGCGCCTCACTCGCGAAAGAGGACTCGTGCGCTCCCTCGGCGCCGTGGGGCGTCTGGTCGGCGGGGGTCGTGGCGGGATCCTTGGGATATTGCATGGTCACATGTGTCCGATTGGCTCGGGCGTCATATCAGGGCAGCCCGTGTAAAAATCAAGTTTTGGCTTGGCGGTGATCACTGCAAGTCAGCATCGCCCTCAATTGCGCTTCTGCGCAGGTTTGGACAAGGGCTTTGGCGCCGACTTGGCCGTGGCCTTGGGCTCCGTATTGGCGAAAATATCCAGCATCCGCCTGCGCACAGCGCTCTGGCGGGCGGGATTGATGATCTTCGCGCCGGTGAGGTCGGTCACATAGAACACGTCCACCGCTTTCTCGCCGAAGGTGGCGATATGGGCGGAGCCTATGTTCAGGTTCAGGTCTGAAAGGGCCGTGGTCATCTCGTAGAGCAGCCCCGGCCGATCAAGGCCCGAGACCTCGATGACCGTGTAGCGGTTCGACAGATTGTTATCCATCATCAGATCAGGCGCGAGGGTGAAGGCCTTGTTGACGCCGCGCGATTGCTCGCGTCGCGCCTCCACCGCATCGGCCAGACGCATTTCGCCGCGCAGGGCCTTTTCGATGGACTGGGCCACCCGGCCGGCACGGCGCAGCTCATCCTCGTCCTGCTCGAAGGCGCGGCTGATGAAGATCGTGTCCAGCGCCAGGCCATCGGTGGTGGTGAAGATCTGGGCGTCCACGATATTGGCGCCCGCCGCCGCGCAGGCGCCAGCGATGATGGAGAGAAGACGGGGATGATCGGGCGCCACCACGGTCAGTTCCGTGACGCCCCGGAATGCGTCGGTGGAGACCTCCGTCATCAACGACTTCAGCTCCACATCGACCAGCCGCAACAGCTTGGCGTGGGCGACCTTGTGTTGCAGATCCGCCTTCAGCCAATAGGCCTGATAGTGGCGCGCCGCATAGGCGTCGAAATCGGGGTCGGACCACAGGGCGAGAGCCTTGCGCAATTCGTTTTGCGCCATGGTGACGCGCTGCTTGCGGTCGATGGCCGAATGGCCGCCCGCCAGCACCACTTCTGTCTCCCAATAGAGGGTGCGCAGCAACTGGCCTTTCCAGCCGTTCCACACGCCCGGCCCCACGGCGCGAATATCGCAGACCGTGAGCACGAGCAGCATGCGCAGCCGCTCCAGGGTCTGCACGGTGGCGGCGAAGGTTTCGATGGTGCGCGGGTCGGACAGATCGCGGCTCTGCGCCGTGTTCGACATGACCAGATGTTGCTCGACCAGCCAGGCGACCGTTTCCGTGTCGGCCTCCGACAGGCCAAAACGCGGCCCCAGTTGACGCGCCACCCTTGCGCCCGCGATGGAATGATCCTCCTCGCGGCCCTTGGCGATGTCGTGCAGGAACAAAGCCACGTAAAGCACGGTGCGATTGCGGATCGAGGGCAGGATCTCGCTGCACAGCGGATGATCCTCCTTCAGGCGCCCGGTCTCGATGCTGGCAAGAATGCCGAGGCTGCGCAGCAGATGCTCGTCCACCGTATAGTGATGATACATGTTGAACTGCATCATCGCCACGATGCGGCCGAAATCGGGGATGAACTGGCCGAGCACGCCCGCCTCGTTCATCTGGCGCAGCACGGACTCCAGCGCCCCGCGCGAGGTGAGAATCTCGATGAACAGACGATTGGCTTCCGGGTCCTCCCGCAGCTTTCCGTTCAGCCGCTTCAGCGACATGGTGACAAGGCGCGTGGCGTCGGGATGGATGGGCAGATTGTTGCGGTCCGCGATCCAGTAGAGGCGGATGATGTTGATCGGGTCGCGCTCGAAGACATCGGGACTCGCCACGGTGACGCGATCGACCTCGATGGAGAAATCTCCGCCCGGCAAAGATGGCGTCTTGCGCTTCAGGCGGCCCATGAAACGGTCCAGCACCGGCCGCGCCTTGGCCTGCTTTTCCTCCAACGCCGCGCAGAGAATGGCGGTGAGGTCGCCCACGTCCTTGGCGACGAGGAAGTAATGTTTCATGAAGCGTTCGACGTCGCTGAGGCCTGCGTGGGTGGTGTAGTCGAGGCGCGCGGCGATGGCGCGCTGCTGGTCGAAGGAGAGCCGGTCCTCGGCGCGCTTCGTCACGAAATGCAGATGGCAGCGCACGCGCCACAGAAACTCTTCGCAGCGATGGAAGACCTGCACCTCGCGCTGGGTGAAGACGCCCGCCTTCACCAGCTCATCGGGCTCGCGCACCCGGTAGACATATTTGGCGATCCAGAAGAGCGTGTTGACGTCGCGCAGCCCGCCCTTGCTCTCCTTGACGTTGGGCTCGACCAGATAGCGCGAGCCTCCGGCTCGATTGAGCCGCGCATCGCGTTCCTCCAGTTTCGCGGAGACGAATTCGCGCGGGGTCTTGCGCACCAGCTCCCCATCGAAGCGGCTGCGCATGTCTTCGAAGAGCGCCTCGTCGCCGAGAATGAACCGCGCTTCCAGCAGCGCGGTGCGCACGGTCATGTCCTCGCGCGCCTGGCGCAGACATTCATCGACGGAGCGGGTGGAGTGGCCGACCTTCTGACGCAGGTCCCAGAGCATGTAGAGCATGGCCTCGACCACGCTCTCGCCCCAGGGCGTCTGCTTGTAGGGCAGCAGGAAGAGCAGATCGATGTCCGAGCCCGGCGCCAGGGTGCCGCGCCCATAACCGCCCACCGCCGCGATGGCGAGACGCTCGGCGGAGGAGGGATTCTTGGCGGGATAGAGATGGGTCGTCACGAATGTATGGATCGCGCGGATGATCTCGTCTTCGAGATGCGAGAGGGCGCGGGCGCAATCGAGGCCGCGTCCGGCGCGCTCGAGCTGGGCGCGGGCCAGAGCGTGACCCTCGTCCAGCGCCTGGCGGAAGCGTTCCACCGCCGCCTTGCGCAAGGCGGGGGCGTCGCCTGCATGGGCGCGCGCCAGCGCATCGATCTCGCCTTCCAGCACCTTGCGATCAATGACCTGTTGCGGGGCCTCGCTCTTGCGGGGGGTGCGGCGGGTGGGGGCCGGCGTCTGGGCGGCCTGGCTGCTGGTCTGGCTCATGATCCCCCCTTGTAGCACCGATTCGGGCTTCTTCTAATGCATCCCGCAGGTGAGTTTGCGCTTCATCATACGGCATTTGTCCAGCGTCTTGCCGGAGAAATCTCGGTTGGCGATCAGCCAGTCATCCGCGCCCGGCCCATCGCGGGTCAGGGTCACGAATCCATGAACCCCCGAGCGGCCCGTTCCAGAGACCACTGTCGCGCCTTCGATCACCAACCCCTTCACATCGTCGGGGGCGGTCCAGTGCAGCTCGGCGCCCGAATGGCCCGAGACGAGCTGCGTCGGCAGGTCCGTATAGGCCAACGCCTGAAACGTATGGATATGGCCCGAGAGGATCGCCGCCACCCGGCCGGGCGTGACGTTTTGCGATGCCTGCGCCAGCACCTTGTTCTGCCCGGCCACAAAGCCCAGCATGGCGCCGGCCGCCGCCCTGATGGGCCGGTGCATGGCGAGCCATATGGGCCCTTGCGGCGCCAGTCCTTCGAGGGATTCGAACTGGGCGCGGTAGCGGGCGATCTGCGCCTCGAGCTTGTCGCCCTCGCCTGCGGTGGAGACATCCATCGCCACCAGGCTCAGCCCGCCCAGATCCACCGCAAAGGGAGCGCCCGGGCTCAGGCAGCCCGAGGCCGAAACCAGCGGATAGGGATCGAGCAAGCGGCTCCAGCCCCTGCCGCCGCGTCCGCAAACCTCGTGATTGCCGCGCACCATCACGAGGGGCGCCGCGCGCAACAGGGGTTTGGCGGGGGCGAAGAAGTCGCTCTCCCAGACCGCCCATATGTCGCCATGGGGCGTATTGGCGCAGCCTTCGTTGAGGGGGCGGCAGGGCGTCTCGCGATAAAGCATGTCCCCCACATGCACGATCACATCGGGGGTGGTTCCCGCCTGCGCCCTGGCGCCAGCTGCGAAGGGCCAATCGGCGGGATCGTTGCAGGACTGGTTGATGAGGCGCGTCACCCGGCAGCCTGTGTCGCCGAGCACGAGGATGTTGTCGGCCCGGGGCTTGGGCAGCGGCAGGGCCTCGCCCTCGATCTCCACCGATTTGGCGGCGCGCGGGATGGCCAGCGCGCAGACCAGCACCGGAAAGGCGGTATTTCGGTCGGCGCGGACGCGCATGGAGGTCGCGCGCCTGTCGATGCGCGCCTGCGGACATTGGGCCTCGCGGGTGACGGCCCGCGCTTCGAGGCCGCCGGGGACATATTGCGTCCAGGAATAGAGGGACTCAGCCTGCGCTGGCCCCGCCAACAGGGCCAGACCGATGAAAGCAGCCTGCAGCAGCCGCAGCATCACAGCTTCGCTTCGATGGCGTCCCAGATGGTGGCGGCGATGTCGGGGCCGCCGAGGCGCTTGATGGCGCGCAGGCCCGTGGGCGAGGTGACGTTGATTTCCGTGAGATTGCCGTCGATGACGTCGATGCCCACGAAGATCAGCCCCATGCGCTTCAGGTCCGGCCCGATGGTCTCGCAGATCTCATGCTCGCGCTTGGTCAGGTCGGTCGGCCGCGCCGCCCCGCCGCGCACCATGTTGGAGCGGATATCGTTGGCGGCCGGCACACGGTTCACCGCCCCCGCCGCTTCCCCATCCACCAGAATGATGCGCTTGTCGCCTTCGGTCACCTGCGGCAGGAAGCGCTGCACCACCCAGGGCTCGCGGAAGGTGACGGAGAAGAGATCGAACAGAGAGCCGAAATTCGGATCCTCCCGCGAGACCTTGAACACCGCCGCGCCGCCGTTGCCGTAAAGCGGCTTCATCACGACGTCGCCATGCTCGGCGCGGAAGGCGTCGATCTGCTCGCGGTCGCGGGTGATGAGGGTGGGCGCCATCAGATGGGGGAACTTCATCACGAAGACTTTTTCAGGCGCGTTGCGCACGCTGAAGGGATCATTGACCACCAGCGTCTTGGGATGAACCCGCTCCAGCAGATGGGTTGTCGTGACATAGGCCATGTCGAAAGGCGGGTCCTGGCGCAGCAGCACCACATCCACATCGGCCAGATCCACCACGCTGGTGTCGCCCAGCCTGCAATGATCGCCCACCACGTCCTGAACCGTCAGGCTTTGGGCGCTGGCGATGATGCGCCCATCGCGCATGGAGAGCTTTTCGGGGGTGTACCAGCTCAGCTCATGGCCGCGCGCCTGCGCCTCCAGCATGAGCGCGAATGTGGAATCGCCGGCGATGTTGATGCGCTCGACAGGGTCCATCTGGACCGCGACCTTCAGGCTCATGACGATTCCTCTGCAACGCGCCTCTTGGGGGCGGAACATCGACACGGCCTCCGCCCGCCGTCAATAGCCCATCAGGTCAAGCTCGAAGGCGCCGGGCAGATGGCGGGGCAGGCGACGGGGCGCGATGAACACCGCATCGCCCCGCAGGGCGTAGGTCACGGCCCAGCGATTCTGCCGCAGCCAGACCTGGGCGGCGCGGGCGATGCGCCTGCGTTTTTGCTCGGTGATGGCGATCAGCGCCTGATCCATGTCGGGCCGGGCCTTCACCTCGATGAAGGCGATGGTCTGGCCGCGCTGGGCGATGAGGTCGATCTCCCCGCCCGGCGCCACGAAATTGCGCGCCAGAACCCGGTATCCCCTGACGGTGAGCAGGGCCAGCGCCACCCATTCCGCACGAATGCCAAAGGTGCGCGCCGCCTGCCGGTCGCGCCCGGGCGGGGGCGCGTCGCTCATTCCGTGCGATCCGCCGCCATGATCTCCACCGCCCGCGCATAGACCTGGCGGCGCGGCTGGCCGGTCTCCGCCGCCACCACGGAGGCGGCGTCCTTGACCGAGAGGGTGGCCAGCGCTTTGCGCAATTTGGCGTCGAGGTCTTCCGCGCT
>CANCSY010000110.1 GCA_947380915.1 Beijerinckiaceae bacterium | reverse complement strand
GGCGCCAGCGCAACCGTCAGCCGCGAAGAGATCGCGGCGGCCTATTTCGGAGTCTGAGCGATGGATTGGCTCAACTCCATCGTGCAGGGCGTGCTGGTGGGCGGGCTCTACGCCATGTTCGCGGCGGGCCTGTCGCTCATCTTCGGCGTGATGCGCCTTGTGAATATCGCCCATGGGGATTTCGTGGTGCTGGCGGCCTATCTGGCTTTGGTGGTGACGCAGGCGCTGGGCCTGGGGCCTTTGGCGTCCCTCATCGTCATCGCGCCGCTGATGGCGCTGATCGGTTACGCCCTGCAACGCTGGCTGCTCAACCGCACCCTGGGCGATGATCTGCTGCCGCCCCTGCTCGTCACCTTCGGCCTCTCGGTCATCATCCAGAATGGCTTGCTGGAAGTCTTCAGCCCCGACAGCCGCAAGCTGCAGGCCGGCGCCATCGAGACCGCGACCATCCCGATCACGCCGGATCTGTCCATTGGCGTGCTGCCCTTGCTGCAATTCGTGGTGGCGGTGGCGATGATCGGCGCCTTGCAGGCCCTGTTCTATCGCACCAGCTGGGGCCGCGCCTTCCGCGCGACCTCGGACGATCAATCGACCGTGCAGCTGGTGGGCGTCGACAACCGCCACATCTTCGGCCTCGCCATGGGGCTCTGCCTTGCGGTGGTGGCGGTGGCGGGGGTGTTTCTGGCGGTGCGCGCCAATTTCGATCCCTCCATGGGTCCTGCGCGCCTCATCTTCGGCTTCGAGGCTGTCATTATCGGCGGGCTGGGCAATCTCTGGGGCACGCTGGCGGGCGGCGTCGTGCTGGGGGTGGCGCAGGCGATTGGGGCGAAGATCGACCCGGGCTGGCAATTGCTGGCGGGCCATCTGGCCTTTCTCGTGGTGCTCGCCATAAGGCCCGAAGGCTTCTTCCCGAGGGTGCAGGCGTGAGCGGCGCGCTCACCATCACACGCGGCACACGCGCCAGCCGCCTGACGGCCTGGGCCGCGCTTGTGGCCATCGCCGCGCTCGCCAGCGCGCCCCTGTGGGCGGGCTCGTCCAATCTGAGCCTGCTGACCCAAGTCTTCGCCTATGTGGCGCTGGCGACCCTGTGGAACCTGCTGGCGGGCTTCTCCGGCCTCGTCTCCGTGGGCCAGCAGGCCTATGTGGGCATCGGCGGCTATGCGCTCTTCGCGCTCACCATGTTCGGCGGGCTGCATCCGCTGGTGGCCCTGGTGGTGGCGGGCGTCATTGGCGGCCTGCTGGCGATCCCGGTCGCGGGCCTCTTGTTTCGCCTGCGCGGCGCCTATTTCGCCATTGGCTCCTGGGTGGCGGCGGAGGTGTTTCGCCTGCTGGCTTCGCAGATGTCGTCGCTGGGCGGAGGCTCGGGCACGAGCCTGCCCGCCCGCGTCGTCACCGAAATGGCCTCCGGCCGCCAGGCCCGCGAATTCATGATCTACTGGACGGGGCTCGCGCTGGTGGTGGTCGTCATCGGCGCCACCATCGCGCTGCTGCGCTCGCGCTGGGGCCTCGCCCTGCGCGCCATCCATCACAATGAACTCGCCGCCCGCAGCAACGGGGTCGAGGTCACGCGCATCAAGCTGCTGGTCTATGTGGTCGCGGGCTTCGGAACCGCCATGGCGGGGGCGCTGATCTTCCTGCAGAAGCTGCGCATCTCCCCTGACGCCGCCTTCAGCGTCAACGACTGGACCGCCTTCGTCATTTTCATGTCCGTCATCGGCGGCGTCGGGCGCATCGAGGGGCCGATCATCGGCGCCATCGTCTTCTTCATCCTGCGCCAGACCCTGTCGGATCTGGGCAGCCTCTATCTCATGATGCTCGGCCTTGTCGCCATCGTCATCATGCTGCGCGCCCCGCGCGGCGTGGCTGGCTGGCTGCATGATCGTTTCGGCTTCGACCCCATTCCGCTCGAACGCCGCGTGCGTTATTCCAGATCCAACACAGAATCCAAACCGGAGCCGACCCATGTCTGAACCCAAAAAGCGCAATTTTTCCAACAAGGTCATCATCACCTGCGCGGTGACCGGCTCCATCCATACCCCCACCATGTCCGACGCTCTGCCAATCACCCCCGAGGAGATCGGAACCTCCGCCATCGAGGCGGCGCAGGCCGGCGCGGCGATCCTGCATCTGCATGCGCGCGACCCGAAAGACGGCCGCCCCTCGCCCGACCCCAAGCTCTTCATGGAATTCCTGCCGCGCATCGGCGAGGCCTGCGACGCGGTGGTCAACATCACCACCGGCGGCAGCGTGAAGATGACCGTGGACGAGCGCCTCGCCGCGCCGATCCAGGCCTCGCCCGAAATGTGCTCGCTCAACATGGGCACGATGAATTTCGCGCTCTATCCCATGGCCACCCGCTACAAGGATTGGAAATACGATTGGGAGGAGAACTATCTCGTCCAGTCCGACGACAATATCTTCCGCAACACCTTCCGCGACATCGAGCGCATTTACAAAACGCTCGGCGAGGGTCACGGCACCAAGTTCGAGCATGAGTGCTACGACGTGGGCCATCTCTACAATCTCGCCCATTGCCTTGATCGGGGCCTGTTCAAGCCGCCGGTGTTCCTGCAGCTGATCTTCGGCATTCTCGGCGGCATCGGGCCGGATGTGGACAATCTCATGTTCATGAAAAAGACCGCCGACAAGCTGTTCGGTGATCAGTATCGCTGGTCGGTGCTGGCGGCGGGCCGTCACCAGATGCCCTTCGCCACCCAGGCCGCCATGATGGGCGGCCATGTGCGCGTGGGCCTCGAGGACTCCCTCTTCATCAGCCGTGGCAAGCTCGCCACGTCCAACGCCCAGCAGGTCGCGAAGATCCGCCATATCATCGAGGAACTGGGCTACGAGGCGGCGACGCCTGACGACGCCCGCGAGATGCTGGGGCTGAAGGGGCGCGGGAACGTGAAGTTCTGAGGCGCCACCGGTTCATCCAGCAGCGAAGCGGAGGGCGTTCCTTCGCTTCGCCTGAAGCGTCGCGGACCTAGCCGTGTTTCGCCGGGTCCGCCATCACGGCGGCGAATTGCTTTTGCTGATCGGGCGCGGCCTCGCGCTGATAAAGCTGCTTCCACGTGTCATAGGGCATGCCATAGACCGCCTCGCGGGTCTCATCGAGGCTGAGGCCCAGACCCTTCTGGTCCGACTCTTCCTTCATCCACTTGGACAGACAGTTGCGGCAGAAGCCTGCGAGATTCATCAGGTCGATGTTCTGCACATCCGTGCGCTTGCGCAGATGCTCCACCAGGCGGCGGTAGGCGGCGGCTTCCAGTTCAAGACGGGCTTGCGGGTCAAGGCTCATGGGTTTCATCCCCTTTTGCGCCGCTGGGTGCGGCTGGCGTGATGGTGGATCATATGGGCGTCAGGGCGGCCAAGTACAGGGCGCAGGACCTCATCCAGAACCCCCGCCCAATGGGCGACGCCCTCCGGCCCGGCGATCAGGTCCTGCCGCAGTTCGATCAGGGCGTGGGGCAGGCCGCGCGCGGTGCCATGCTCGAAGAGCGTGTCCCCCTCCAGCGCCCCGTCATAGGGCTCGTTGTCTCCGGTGGCGACCCCAAGGGACCGCAGGCCTTCCAGCAGGGGCGTGGGCAGGCGCGGGTCCCCATCCCACAGCACAGAGGCCTCCCAGGGCCGGGAAACGCCCTTCCAATGGGGCGTGAAGGAATGGATCGAGATGATCGCGGGAACCGGCCCCGCCGCCAGCATGGCGTCCAGCCGCGCCCGCACGGCGTCCCGATAGGGCTGCCAGAACAGGCGGCGACGCGCTTCGATCTCGTCAGGCCCGGCCTCGGCGTTGCCGGGAATCACGGCGCCATCGGACAGGCGCATCACGAGGGTGGGATCATCCGCCCCCCGGTTTGGGTCGATCAGCAGGCGCGAGAAGCGCGTGAGCAGGGCGGGCGCGCCAAACCGCGCCGCCAGAGCCCGGGTCAGGGCCGCCGCGCCGATGTCATAAGCAATATGCCGCTCGAACTGGGTCGGGGCGAGGCCGAGGGTCCCATAGCGTTCCGGCAGGGCGTTCGAGGCGTGGTCGCACAGGAACAGGACGCCTGCCTCCGGCGGCCCATCAATCTCTTCCACGGGAGCATCCATGGCGTTTTTTTCCCCCGTTCGGCCAGGCTGGTCAATCGGCTCTGGCGGTGGACACAGATTTGACATCGCCCCGCCGCATGATTCCATCTGCATCCTCGCCGATTTGGCTGATTCGTGTTAGATTTGTTGGTTCATGCCGTTGACCCGCCGCACCATCGTCCCGCTTCTCGCCTTCGCCGCCTGCCTGGCCCTGCCGGGAGCGGCGCACGCCGACTTCCGCCTGTGCAACAACGCCACCAGCCGCGTCAGCGTCGCCATCGCCTACACCAATGGCAAGACCTGGGTCAGCGAAGGCTGGTGGAACCTCAAGAGCAACGCCTGCGAAGTGCTGCTGCGCGGCAATCTGGCGGCCCAGTATTACTATATCTACGCCATGGACGAGCGTGGTGGCGAATGGAAGGGCAAGTCCTACATGTGTACGCGGGATCGCGAATTTCACATTGATGGACGCGAGAACTGCCTTGTGCGCGGCTTTGACCGCACTGGTTTCTTCGAGATCGATACGGGCAAGGACGCCAAGAACTGGACCGTCCAGCTGACCGACGCCACGCAGCAACCGCGCTGATCCCCGCTGAAAGGCCTTTTCCATGAGACGTTTGCGCCGGGTGAAGATTCTCGCGACCCTAGGTCCCGCCTCGCAGGACAGCGAAACCCTCGGGCGGCTGTTCGATGCCGGCGCCGATGTGTTCCGCATCAACATGAGCCACGCGACCCATGACGCCATGCGCGAGCGCATCCGCATGATCCGCGCCCTGTCCAAACATTACGGCCGCGAAATCGGGATCCTCGTGGATTTGCAGGGCCCCAAGCTGCGGGTGGGCCAGTTTCAGGATGGCGGCGTCGATCTCCTGCGCGGCCAGAGCTTCGTGCTGGACGATGACAAGACCCCCGGCGACGCCACCCGCGTCCATCTGCCCCATCCCGAGATCCTGCGGGCGCTGGCCCCCGGCCATACGGTGCTGATCGACGACGGCAAGGTGCGCCTGCACATCACCGAAGCGAGCCCCAAACGGGCCGTGGCCATGGTGGACGTCGCCGGACGCATCTCCAACCGCAAGGGCGTGAGCCTTCCCGACACCGAGATTCCCGTCTCGGCCATGACCGAGAAGGACCGCTCCGACCTCGACGCCGCCCTTGAGGAAGGCGTCGACTGGATCGCCGTCTCCTTCGTGCAGCGGGCCGACGATATCGCGGATGTGAAGAAGATCGTGCGCGGCCGCGCCCTGGTGCTGGCCAAGATCGAAAAGCCCCAGGCCATCGCGCGGCTGGAGGAGATCATGGAGATTTCCGACGCCCTCATGGTGGCGCGCGGCGATCTGGGCGTGGAACTGCCGCTGGAAAAGGTGCCCGGCCTGCAAAAGCGCATCACCCGCATGGCGCGGCGCCTTGGCAAGCCCGTGGTCGTGGCGACCCAGATGCTGGAGTCCATGATCACCTCGCCCGTGCCGACCCGCGCCGAAGTGTCCGATGTCGCCACCGCCGTTTTCGAGGGCGCGGATGCGGTCATGCTCTCGGCCGAAAGCGCCGCCGGGCAATATCCCATCGAGGCGGTCGCCACCATGAACCGCATCGCCGAGGAAGTGGAGCGGGACTCCATCTTCCGCACGGTCATCAACGCCCAGCGCAGCGCGCCCGAACCGACCGGCGCCGACGCCATTGCGGCCGCCGCCCGCGACGTGGCCGAAACGCTTGATGTGAAAGCCATCTGCGCCTGGACCTCTTCGGGCTCCACGGCACTGCGCATCGCCCGCGAACGCCCGGCCTCACCGATCCTCGCTCTCACGCCACGGCGCGAAACCGCGCGGCGACTGGCGCTGGTCTGGGGGGTTCATGCGGTCGTGACCAAAGACGCCGACGATGTGGACGACATGTCGAAGCGCGCCTGCAAATTCGCCAATCGCGAGGGCATGTCGAAAGAAGGCGAGCGCATCGTGATCGTTGCGGGGGTGCCCTTCGGCACGCCGGGGGCGACCAATATGGTGCGGATCGCCTTTACCGGAAACGAGAGCTGAAGGGCCGCAGGCTCAAATCTCGCGCCCATCCACCTCGAGGGTCAGCTTGTCGACGAGGCGGCGCATCTCTTCGTGGCGGGGATTGATCTCCAGCGCCTTGCGGAAGGCCTCCAGCGCGCGCTTGTCGAAGCCCCGCGCCTGGAGAATGAAGCCCATGCCGGACAGGGCGCCGAAATGGCGCGGCTCGAGCGCCAGCACATGGGCGATGTCCTCCATGGCGCCCAGGGCGTCTTCGGCCATGTAGCGCACGGTGGCGCGCTTGTTCCAGGCCTCCGCCCATTGCGGCTCGATCTCGACGATGGAGCCCAGCAGTTCCTGGCAGAGGGAGTAATCCTTGCGCTTCAGCGCCTGCATGGCGCGGTTCATCAGGAGATCGGCGGTGTCGGAGTCCGAATGCATCCAGACCCGTTCGATGGCCCCGATGACGCCTTTGGCTTCAGTTGCGTCCTGGGCTTTGGCGAGCCGCTCGAACAGGTCGTCCAGCACCTTCTGGCGCCCCGTCTGGGGATCGGCCGGCTTGACCTGCGCGCTGGTGGATGCGCCCGGCTTGTCCCCGCCGGCCGCAAGGCTCTGGGGGGCCGCGCCAGCGGACAGGGCCGCGACAAGGAGGCCCGCACGAAAAAAGGGGAGGAGACCCATGCTCATGGAGGAAAGCTAATGCGCCTTGCGCGGAACGTCAAAGTGAATCACGAACAGCAAACACAAAAAGCCCCGGCAGACCCTGCCGGGGCTCGAAATCGGACCGAAACGGTCAATCAGCCCTGACGGGCCTTGAAACGCTTCTGGGTCTTGTTGATGATGTAGACGCGGCCCTTGCGGCGCACGAGCTGGTTGTCGCGATGGCGACCACGCAGAGACTTGAGAGAGTTGCGGACCTTCATGGTCGTCCTCGACTGGATGAGGCGGCAGGAAAGACCCGCCGCAGAAAAAGCTGACCGGCATATGCCCCAGCCCGGCCCTCAAGGTCAACCCCGCCGGGCCAATAAGGCGCCGTTTTTGCGACGATTGGGGACAGATCGCCGGTCTGGCGGGCTTTGACCTGTGAAGATGGAGGGTCTATCCGGGTCTTCCATCAGCGGAGTGACCCATGTTGCGCGAAGATTCGGCTGCTGCGACCCTGTCCGAGGCTTCCCCGGCGCTTGCGGGTCATTGGCATTCTCGTCATGTTCATATCAGATATTCGCCAGATATTCGCAATGAGGTTCGCTCATGACCGATGACCGCCTTCTGTCCTTCATCGAGGCGCGCGCCATGCGCGGCCTGATCGGCCTCGAACAGGCGCCCGCCACTCTGGACGAGGCCTTCGCCATCTCCGCCGGCATGATGGCGGCCCTTGGGCAGCAGGTGGGCGGCTGGAAAGTGGGCTATGCGCCCGACGGAACGCCGGTCGCGGCCCCCATGTACGCCTCGGGCTTCCTCGCCAGCGGGGACCTGTGGTCCATGCGCTCGGACCGGCCGATGATTCCGGAAGTGGAAATCGCGGTGCGGCTGGCCCATGACCTGCCGCCCAATCCGCGCAAGCCCTACGTCCGCGCCGACATCGAAGAGGCCGCGCTCGAATATCTGATCGGCATCGAGCTGATCGAGCGACGGATTCCCATGCAGGGCGCGCCCTTTCCCATGAATCTCGCCGACGATCTGGGCAATGTGGGCTATGTGACCGGCCCGGCGACCCGCGACTTTCGCGCGCTGGACCTGCCAAATCTGCACTGCCGCTTCTGGATGAATGGCGCTCTGGCGGTGGATCGGCGCGGCGGCCATCCCTCGGGCGATCCCCTGAAGCCCATGATCGACTGGGCCAACGCCCAGAAGGACTATCTGGGCGGGTTGCGCGCCGGGCAGATCGTGACCCTGGGGAGCCTGACGCCCCTCGTAATGATGCCCGGTCCGGGCACGCTGGAGGCCGACATCGAGGGCATTGGCCGGATCAGCGCCGTTATCGGCGATTAGAGGCCCGGCCCCTCAGGGCTCGATGATCTCCTTGGCCCGCGCCACCACCTCCTTGGAGGCGGAATGGACGCGGGTCACGACCTCCTGCAACCGCTCGCCCGATGAGGCGGTGATTGACACCCGCGCTCTGGCGGCGTCCGCCAGGAAATCCGCATCGGCGACGGTGGCGACGAAAGCCTTGCGCAGGAGCGCGACCGCCTCGGGCGCAGCGCCCGGCGGGAGCACATAGGACCGGCCGAAGAGTTGCTGGCTCAGCACCAGCTCCACCGCCTTGCGATCCAGTTCGTTCTTGATGTAGGGCCAGATCGTGGGCACGCCCATGGCGGTCAGTTCCGGGTCGGGCTCCAGCGCATCCTGCACGAGAATGTTGATGGCCTTGTCGCGGAGCCAGTCGGGCTTCTGGGACTTCAGGGACGAATAATCGAAGCCGCAGAGCCCGGCCGCTTCGCCGCGCTCCATGGCCAGCGTGAGATCGGATGTGCCCTTGTAGCCGCTGACGATGTCGAACTTCGTCCCCGTGGCGTGATTGTGCATCGCCTCATAATCGCGGGTCGCCCCGCCCGCCTGGCTGGCGCCCATGATCGTGCGCTGGCGCAGGGCGTCCTCGTAGGTCTTCGTCGCCGCATTGGCCATGGTGATGCAGACGCGCGTGCCGCTGTCGGCGGTGCCGATATAGACGAATTTGGTGGGATCGAAGAGCGTGCTGGCCTTGTCGTCGAGAATGCGGCCCATGATGGCGCCGGGCATGAGCGCGCCGATGGCTGTGCCGTCCTTGGGGGATTTGCTGTAGAGCTGTGCGCCTGCAATGGCGCTGCCAGCGCCTGGCATGTTGCGCGCCACCATGACCGGCGCGCCGGGGATGAAGCGGGTCATGTGCCGCGCCACCAGACGGGCGTAGATGTCATAACCGCCGCCCACATCGGCGCCGACGAGCATTTCGATGGTCTTGCCGGTGTAATAGTCAGCTGCGCGCGCGCCTTGCGCTGCGCCCATGCCCAGCAGCGCCACCATGATGACGCCAGCGCCCTTCATTCTGCCGAACATGCGATCCTCCTGTTATTTCCCAAGACGCTAGATGAGCCTTGCCCTGCGGGCAAGGGCGCCTCACCTCACGATATTGCGCATATCCGCCTCACGGCCCTCGAGGAAGGCGCCCAGATTATGCGCCACAACGGGGAGCACCTGATCCGCATAGATGTCGCTCATGCCGCCAATGCGCGGGGAGATCATGACATGGGGCATGTCCCAGAGGGGATTGTCCTGCGGCAGCGGCTCCACGGAAAACACGTCGAGCCCGGCGCCTGCGATGGTCTTGCCGGTGTAATAGTCAGCTGCGCGCGCGCCTTGCGCTGCGCCCATGCCCAGCAGCGCCACCATGATGAC
>CANCSY010000109.1 GCA_947380915.1 Beijerinckiaceae bacterium | reverse complement strand
TCGTTCAGATTGGTGAGCGTGATGGCGACGGCTTTTGTCGTGGCGTTTGTCCCGTCCGAAGCATGCACGATGATGTCATAGACATTATTCGCGCCCGCGTCCGACTTGCTCTCGAAGTCAGGCGAAGCCCTGAAGGTCACGACGCCGGTGGCGCCATTGATCGAGAATTTCGCATCATCCGCCCCGCCCGCGAAGGAGTAGGTCAGCGTCGTCCCCGTATCAGCATCCGTCGCCGAGACCGTATAGACCGCCGTGGTCGTCGCCACATTTTCGGCGACGCTAGTGCTTGTCGGCGAGGTGATGACGGGCGACGCGCCCCCAGTATCCTTCTCAACCACGAAATAAAGGCTGTTCAGAGCACCATCTATATCATTCCATTGTCCTGCTGTTCCAAATCCAGAACCGTTAGACGAACCAACAGGCCAATTTTGGAGGCCGAGCGCGAGATAATCCTGATTGCTGTAATCGTCAGGCTCAGCTCCCTGTGCGCCAACTCCCCAGTTTGCATAAGTTAGAGAACTGTTGTCCTTGGCCCAACGCCAGGTTCCTTCGGTAGCCGCGTCATTTGCGCCCAGCCAGACATAGGCGACGCTTCCCGCATTATAGGCAGCCTTGCTGGAGTTGAAATCCTGGGTGCTGAAATTCGCCAGAACTGTAAAAAAAATATCTGCATTCTCGGCGGATGAATCGATCTTCGCGAGGTAACCACCAACCGATTCTGCAAGGGTTTTGGCGGCCGACCAGGTCATCGGAACCTTGTAGAGGCCATAGGTGTGACCAGAGGCGCCAACCCAGGAATAGGCTGCGCCATTAAAGCCCCGCTCGTTGACATCTGTAAGCGTTATGGCAACGGCTTTCGTCGTCACGTTGGTCCCATCGGACGCCTGAACGGTGATGTCATAAACGCGGTTGGCGCCAGCGTCGGACGGGGTCTCATAATCAGGAGACGTCACGAAAAAGATCGCACCACTATTGGCGTCGATCTTGAAGAGCGCCTTGTCGGCGGAGTCCAGGATCGAGTAGGTGAACATCGTTCCCGCGTCGGCATCCGTGGCGCTTAAAGTATAGACCGACATCGTCGTTGCGATGTTTTCGGACACGCTCGTGTCTGAGCCAGACCTGATCACGGGCGCATTGTCATTGACATCAGTAACTGTTATGGCGATGGATCTGGTCGCTGCAGTCGTTCCATCAGAGGCTTTCACTGTTAGATTGTAGACGTTGCCCCCATATATCGCGGACGGGCGTTCGTAATCGGGCGGCGTCACGAAGGTGACCGCCCCCGTCAAGGCATTGATTGCGAACTTGTCGCCATCCCCCGTATTCACGATGGAATAGGTAAGCGCGGAGCCGTCGGGGTCGCTGGCGAACACCTTGTAGGCTTCGACCGTCGTTGCCACATTTTCTACAACGCTTGAGGAAGCTGAACTGTTATAGATCGAGGGCGTGCGAGACCTCGGCCCGCCGGGGAACAACGTCGACATGGCCACGACGGCGCCGTTCCCAAATTGCAGCGACTCGAGCGACCACAGGATATCCTTTCCATCACGGTTCGAAACATTATCCTGAATAGTAAACGAGCCATCCGCGTTCGCCGTTATTGTATATTCGGACTGCTCCCCCCTATAGACGGCGGTATCGACACCCGCGCCGCCATCGATCGTATCGTCGCCATCACCCCCAATAAGTGAGTCATTTCCATCGCCGCCATAAAGCATGTCGGCGCCACCCAATCCGTAAAGCGTGTCATTTCCCGCCAGCCCGGAGAGTATGTTCCCACCGTTGTTTCCCGTTATGACATTGGCAAGCCCATTCCCCGTCCCTCTCATTCCGTAAAAGCCTGATATCATCGCAGGAAGGAGGTTCAGATTCTCCACATAATCAGGCAAGATATATTCCAGGACGCCTGAAATGACAGTGTCTACGCCAGTGACGTTTTGTTCGATCACCGTATCGCCGACACCCCGGCTCGTAGTTGCATCAACCGTAAAGGTAAACACGGTATAAGTGTCATTCCCGGCGCCCCCCGCCATTGTGTCCGCACCATCCTCGCCGTCGATGACATCATCACCTTCACCGCCAGTTATGGAGTCATTGCCGTCGCCGCCTTTGATCGTGTCATCGCCTGCGCCGCCATCAATCTTGTCATCCCCACCCAATCCACTGATCGTATCGGCCCCGCCGCCGCCGTTTAAAGTGTTTGCAGAATTGTTTCCCGTGATCGTGTTATTAAAAACGGGCTTGTAACCTTCCCCAAGGAAATAGTTTTGGAGTATGATCTTGTCGGAAGCGCCATTCACTGTTCCAATGTAATCTTGGCCTGACTGTATCCAGGTGATATCCGTCGATGAAAGCCCTGTCTTGAAGACTAATCGATCAGATCCACCATCGGCGTTCCCCAGGGAATCGCCCTCGACGATGGTGACTGTGCCAGAGCCCCTGCCGAAAATATAGGTGTCGTTGCCCGCCCCGCCACGCAGCGTGTCTGTTCCTCCGCCTCCATCCAATGTGTCATCGCCATCACCGCCCGTCAGGGAGTCATTATATCCCCCCGCCGTAATGCTATCATTACCCGCGCCGGCATCCATACTGACAGAAGTCAAATTCCATGTTATCTTATCATTTCCATCGGTTCCCAATTTTGCGGCGACTTGCGCCAGGGACATGGTCGTTGAATCAGAGAACTTGAATGTCTCGATGCGGTGATTGCTGTCGGTGAAGGACGTTATCGTTATCTTGTCCGTCAGTTGTGCAAAGGTCTTTGCCGCGTCTGTTGCGGGGTTGCGCACTCCGATGATGAGTGTCCCCTCGGACATTGTAAATTGAAGCATGGACGCCGTTATGCCAGGCCCGAAAAGCAGCATATCCGTGCCGCCATTCTGCACCGAGGTCGTCTGATAATCATCATAAATTGAATCTGATCCATCCCCTGCATTGAACACATAAGTATCATTACCGCCGCCACCTGACAGCGTGTCGTCGCCCTGTCCGCCGGTCAGCGTATCATTACCAAGGCCGCCGGAGATCAAATCTGCCCCACCGCCTCCAGTCAGACTGTCGGCGCCATCGCCACCGTCAATCGTATCGTTGAAATCGCCCGTCGTGATCTTGTCGTCGCCAGCCAGACCGCTCAGGCTCGCCTCTGTCTGGGTCCAGGTTATGAGATCGACGCCATCTGTGCCAAACAGCTTCAGAATATCGCTGAGAAAAAGCGTTGTGCCGTCTTCAAACCTGATTGTTTCAATGCGGTGAGACGCTGTTTCCCAATCCTGGATCGTGATCTTGTCCGTCAACTGGGCGAAAGTACTGAGCGTATCTCCCGGGCTGCGCACGCCAATGATGATGCTCGTTCCGGACTTGCCGATAGTTATATCTGCTGTTGTTATTCCAGCCCCAAACCACAGCACATCCGCGCCACCACCTGTGGCCAAACTCGTGCCGTCATCATCATAAATCGTATCGGCGCCATCGCCGCGATTGAAGACATAGGTGTCGTTGCCGCCGCCGCCGTAGAGCGTGTCATTCCCCAGGCCGCCGATCAATGTATCATTGCCAGCCAATCCGTAGAGCGTGTCGCCACCATCGAGCCCCAGCAAGGTGTTGGCGCCATCCGTGCCGGTCAGTATTTCGGCGCCCGGCCCGCCGAAGCGGTTGACGACAGGCGCGCCTGTCACAGCGACGCCAACGCCCACATTTGTTTGCGTTGCTCCGCCAACCACAACACTCAATTGGTAGGCGACGCCCAGATACCAATCCTTGATCGTCACCTGATCCGAGGCGTTCAGTTTAGCGATGAGGTCATTGCCCGACTGGCTCCAGCTGATAGAGGCCCATATAACCCCTGCTCCAAATTCGAGCTTGTCCGCGCCTCCATCACCCTGGATGATGATGACCTGTCCGGAGCCGAGGCCAAATTTGTAGAGATCATCGCCAATGCCGCCCCTGAGCGTGTCATTACCTCCACCGCCATCAAGGGTATCATTGCCCGCGCCGCCATAGAGCTGGTCATTATCCGCGCCGCCATCAAGGGAGTCGCTGCCGACGCCTCCGCGCAACAGGTCGGCGCCATCGCCGCCCAGCAGCGTGTCATCGCCTTCAAGACCTTCAAGTATATCGGCGCCCGCCCTGCCTTCGAGCCGGTTGTTCCCCTGATTGCCTATGATGTAATCGTCGCCCGACCCGCCATAGGCGTTCTCTATCAATGACGCGATGTTGCCCTGGTAGAGCAATGCGTTGGCGATGCTGCCGAGCTCCACATAATGTTCATCGTTTGATTGCGGCAATTGCTGGGGATCGACAGTCGTCCAGGCGCCTGGCTGCAGATTTACCTTCAGATTTACCGTATAATTTGAGAAGTCATAGGTATCGTTACCACCGCCATCCCAGACGGTCATCATGATCTCATTGGCCACGGGCTTGGCGCTGACAGTTGAAACCCCGTTTTCCGTAGTCGTCATCTGCCCTGTCGCAGAGCTCCACTGATAAGTCGTATTGCCGGCGTTTTGATTGAAATTGGCGCCATAAATGTATTGCAGGGCGGCGATATCATCCATCATCAAGGACTGGGCCCTTGTGTGGCCATTGGTTATGCCGCCGCGCAAGAACGGGTTATAAGACATCACCGTGTATTCACTGGAATGACGCGATGAAAGACTTGGGCTGTTGTTGTTATTGTCCGGGGGATGGCTCAAACCCATCGCGTGACCGGTTTCATGAAGGATATCTACAAAGCCAAAGGAGCCCGGGGCGGCCCAATCGGGGTAATCGTAGATGGTTGTGGGAAACCAGGCATCCCCATTGGATTTATCAGGCCCCGGAAACGCGGCCATTCCTACGTAGCTTGTGTTCCCGCCCCATTGAGGATCATCAATCGAGGTGAACGCATAACGGAGCAACGCCTGATCAGAGAGTGAATCGTCAGTCTTTTTGACGAAATGCAGATTGGCGACGGCGGAAAAGCAATTAAGAACCAGATCAACCGCCTTTTGCATCTCCGGATTGAAGGGCTTGAATGTGGCGATGGCGGGCAGAATATTTCCACCGTTATAGATTCTCCCGCCGTTATAATTCGAGGCGGCGGTGTCAACATATTGCCCCACCGTCTGCGGATAGTAATAAGTGATCTCCGAGACGGTCCAGTAAGTACCATTCACCAAGCCCGCGATCAGGGGGTTGCTAGGATCAACTATCGTTCCGCTGACGCTCGCCATCTTCTTGAAATCCCTATTCTGCAATATCGCGGCATTTTTCTCTCGACCTATTGGCGCTAAAAAGCGCTTGATCACCACAATGCATATATACTCGAGCTTTGCAATGGAGAAGTGGTTTTGGCGACTGTCCAGGTGATCGCATGGCGCCCACCAGAGAGCCACGGCGCACGGACCCTGAGACCGCCCCGGCGGAGCGCCCATTCCCGCCAAGCCCCCACCGTGCTACAGACCCCCGCCCAACCCGCTCCGCACAAAGGCCCCCTTGATGACCGCACCCGTTGTGACCCGCTTCGCTCCCTCCCCCACGGGATTCCTGCATATTGGCGGCGGGCGCACGGCGTTGTTCAACTGGCTCTACGCCCATCGCCACGGCGGCAAGATGCTGCTGCGAATCGAGGATACGGACCGGGAGCGGTCCACCGAAGGCGCCATCGCCGCCATCATCGACGGGTTGAGCTGGCTCGGCCTCGATTGGGATGGGGACACAGTCTATCAATATGCGCGCGTCGAGCGCCATCGCGAGATCGCCGGGGAGCTGCTGGCGCGCGGCATGGCCTATCGCTGCTACGCCACCCAGCAGGAGCTGGAGGAGATGCGCGAGAAGGCCCGCGCCCTCAAGCTGCCGCCCCGTTATGACGGTCGCTGGCGCGATCTGGGCGACGCCGAGGCTGCGGAAGCCGAGGCGCGCGGGCTCAAGCCCGTCATCCGCCTCAAGGCGCCCCAGACCGGCGAGACCGTCATCGACGACAAGGTGCAGGGCCGCGTCGTGTTCCCCAACAAGGACCTCGACGACCTCGTGCTACTGCGCTCGGACGGCAACCCCACCTACATGCTGGCGGTGGTTGTGGACGATCACGACATGGGCGTGACCCATGTCATCAGGGGCGACGACCACCTGACCAACGCCGCCCGGCAGACCCATATCTATCAGGCGCTGGACTGGACCGTGCCGGTCATGTCCCATATCCCGCTGATCCATGGGTCCGATGGCGCCAAGCTCTCCAAGCGCCACGGGGCGCTCGGCGTCGACGCCTATCGGGCCATGGGCTATCTGCCAGCCGCCCTGCGCAACTATCTGGTGCGCCTGGGCTGGAGCCATGGGGATCAGGAATTCTTCACCACTCAGCAGATGATCGAGGCCTTCGATCTCGCCCATATCGGCCGCTCGCCTGCCCGGTTCGATTACGCCAAGCTCGAAAACATGAACGGCCACTATATGCGCGCCGCCTCCGATGCGGAGTTGCTTGAGGCGCTGGTCTCGACCCTGCCCTATCTGCCGCAGGGCCCGGACTATGGCCCGAAACTCGACGAGGCCATGAAGGGCAAGCTGCTGGCGGCCATGAGCGGGCTCAAGGAGCGCGCCAAGACGCTGGTGGAACTGGCGGACGGCGCCCGCTTCCTCTTCGACCAGCGGCCGCTGGCCATGGATGAGAAGGCTTCGGACATCCTCGCCAAGGGCGGCAAGGAACATCTGGCGGCCCTGCTGCCCCGGCTTGAGGCTCTGGCCTCATGGACGGCGGCGGAGGCCGAGGCCATCGTGCGCGCCTATGCGGAAGAGACCGGCGCGAAGCTGGGCCAGGTCGCCCAGCCTCTGCGGGCGGCCTTGACGGGCCGCTCCACCTCGCCCGGCATCTTCGACGTGTTGCAGGTGCTCGGCCGCGAAGAGAGCCTTGGGCGGATCCGCGACCGGGTGTGATCGGCTTGGGAGCGCTCCCATACCCTGGGCGGCGCTCCGCAAAGCCCTACTCCGACCGCCTGTACATCCCAACCTTGGCCTGCGCCGCCTTCAGGAACGACAGGTCGATCACCTGCTCGGCGGTCAGCTTCTTGTCCACCAGTTCCAGCTTCTGGACGAAGGCGAGGTCGCGTTGCAGGCCTTCGATGTTGGGCATGCCGTCGGGATCACAGGCGGCGGGGATCACGTTGCGCAACAGCGCTTCGTCCTTCACCCCCGAATATTTGGCGATGATGCCCACGATCTCATCGGCGTTCTTGCCCGCGATGCGCCCGCCCTTGAGCGCGTCGTTATAAACATGCACGGCGCGCAGAAAGGCGCGCATGAAGGCCTCGGCGACCTCTTTCTTCTTGACGAAGAGCGCGCCAAAGGTGGTCACCGCCGCCTGCTGGTTGGGGTAGATCTCGTCGATGGTCATGAAACGCCGGGCGATGTTGCGCTTTTCGGCGATGGAGACGAGGGGCTCGGCGACGAAGGTGGCGTCGATGGCCTTGTTGGCCATAGCCACGACCATGTCGGCGGTGGAGATATAGACCCGCTCCACGTCGTCAAAGGCGATTCCGGCCTTCTTGCAGGCCTCGTTGAGCGTCGATTGCTCACCGGCGCTGCCTGTGGCGGGAATGGCGAGCTTGCGGCCCTTGAGGTCCGCCAGGGACTTGAAGGTCCCGGAATCGATGAGGTCGGCGCGCACCAGCAAGGACTGGAAACCATAGCCCGGGCCATTGCGGGCCTTGTCGGCCACGATCTTGATGGCGATTTCACGCTCATTGGCGTTGTAAAGTCCGGCGGAGACCGCCCCGCCGCTCACATCCAGGTCGCCTGTGGAGAGGGAGGCGATCATCTTGGCGCCGGAGGGGAAGGACGCGATGTCCACATCCAGCCCCTCGTCCTTGAAGAATCCCCGGGCGTCAGCGATGAAATAGGGCGCGTCGCTCACGGTGTTGACGATGCCAAGCGTGACCTTGGTCACGGCCGCACGGGCCACGGCAGGCGCGAAAACGGCCGAGGCGGCCGCCGTCTGGAGCATCGTGCGCCGGGTGATCGTTTGAACGTTCATTGTCATCCTCCCAAGGCTCGGGGCGGCGCCCCGGCGTTTCCTTGACATAAACAAGCTCCGGGCCATTGCGCAACCACCAAGGCCAGGGACGAGCTTCAAGAGAGTTTGAAGCCGAAAACACTGGATGGTTAACCGAACTTCAGCTTTGACCAAAGTTCCGCCTGCATTTGCTTGAACGCGGCGCGCCGATGCGATAGTTTTTTCCGCAGCGCAATAACCGCGAGGCGGGCCCACGGGCAAACCGGGCGGCCCAACCAGCGCGCATGGCGATGCGAGCAAAAAGGCACAGTTCAATGAGTGCAAACAGCGGAAACTTCAAAATCGGCGATAAATCCGTCGAAATGCCCGTCAAATCAGGGACCATCGGTCCGGATGTCATCGACATCGGCAAATTGTACAGCGCCACGGGCTGTTTCACCTTCGATCCGGGCTTCCTGTCGACGGCCGCCTGCGAGTCGAAGATCACCTATATCGACGGCGACGAAGGCATCCTCCTGCATCGCGGCTATCCCATCGAGCAGCTGGCCGACCACGGCGACTTCCTCGAGACCTGCTATCTTCTGCTCCATGGGGAACTGCCCACCCCGACGGAAAAGGCGAAATTCGACTACACCGTCACCCGCCACACCATGGTCCATGACCAGATGTCGCGCTTCTTCCAGGGCTTCCGCCGCGACGCCCATCCCATGGCCGTGCTGGTCGGCGCGGTCGGCGCGCTCGCCGCCTTCTATCACGACTCCACCGACATCAATGATCCCACCCAGCGCATGATCGCGTCCCATCGCATGATCGCGAAGATGCCGACCCTGGCGGCCATGGCCTACAAGTACAACATCGGCCAGCCCTTCGTTTATCCGAAGAACGATCTCGACTACGCCTCCAACTTCCTGCGCATGTGCTTCGCCGTGCCCTGCGAAGAGTACAAGGTGAACCCGGTTCTGGCCCGCGCGCTGGACCGCATCTTCATTCTGCACGCCGACCACGAGCAGAACGCCTCGACCTCGACCGTGCGTCTGGCGGGCTCGACGGGCGCGAACCCCTTCGCCTGCATCGCGGCGGGCATCGCGGCCCTGTGGGGACCCGCCCATGGCGGCGCCAACGAGATCTGCCTGCGCATGCTTATGGAAATCGGCTCCGTGGACCGGATCCCCGAATTCATCGCCCGCGCCAAGGACAAGAACGACCCCTTCCGCCTCATGGGCTTCGGGCATCGCGTCTACAAGAACTTCGATCCCCGCGCCAAGATCATGCACAAGACCTGTCACGAGGTTCTGGCGGAACTGGGCATCAAGGACGATCCGCTGCTGGACGTCGCCATGGAGCTCGAGCGCATCGCCCTCAGCGACCCCTATTTCATCGAGCGCAAGCTCTATCCGAACGTGGACTTCTATTCGGGCATCACCCTGAAGGCCATGGGCTTCCCCACCACCATGTTCACCGCCCTCTTCGCG
>CANCSY010000108.1 GCA_947380915.1 Beijerinckiaceae bacterium | reverse complement strand
GTGGCGCGGCCGGTGAGGACGAAGTCGGCGCCCAGCGCCAGACATTTCACCAGATCGCTGCCGCGCCGCACGCCGGAGTCGACGATGACCGTGGCGCGTTTGTCCACGGCCTTCACGATGCCCGGCAGCACATCCAGCGTGGAGGGCGCGCTGTCGAGATTGCGGCCGCCGTGGTTGGAGATGACGACGGCGTCGGCGCCGCGCTCCACCGCCATGCAGGCGTCGTCGGGGCGCATGATGCCCTTGATGATGAGCTTGCCCGGCCAGATGTCGCGCAGCCGGTTCACATCGTCCCAGCTGACGGAATCGGCGCGCAGGGCCTTGGCCTGACTGGCCTTGCCGGTCATTTTGTCGCGATAGAGCGGCGGATAGTTTTCATGGCGGGGCATGCCGCCGCTCATGAGGTAGCGCGCCATGACCGTCAGCATCCATTCGGGATGCAGCGCCATGTCGACCGCGCTTTTCATATTGGCCTTGTAGGGCGTGTTGAAGCCGTTGCGCTTGTTGTGCTCGCGATTGGCGCCGAGGCCGATGTCCACGGTCCAGATCAGCGCCTCGAAACCGGCGGCGTGGGCGCGCTTCACCAGTTCATAGGAAAGCTGCTTCTCGCGCCACATGTAGAGCTGGAACCAGGGCCGCCCGCCAACTTCCGCGATCTTCTCCATGGCGGTGTTGGACCCGGTGGCCAGCGCGAAGGGCACGCCTGCGGCGGCGGCGGCTTTGGCCAGCTCCAGTTCGCCCTCGAACCAGGTCAGTCCCGCGATGCCCGTGGGGGCGATGGCCATGGGCAGGGAGGTGGGGGCGCCGAAAATGGAGGCGCTCGTGTCGATCTTCGACACATCCACCAGCACCTTGTTCAGCAGCTTGGTCTCCTGAAGGAAGCGCCGGTTATTGCCCAGCGCCACCATGTCCTCGGTGCCCAGATCCAGATACTGGAACACGCCCTTGGGCAGGCGCTTGCGCGCGACCTCGCGCAGGTCCGCGATATTGTAGCAGTCGTCCAGCCGCCCCATGTCCGTTCCCCCGTCATTACCGCCCGACCATAGGGCTGCGATGGCCGGGGATCAAAGGAAAGCTTATTTACCGTAATAAATTTGTGATATAAATAATTCCACAGACTGTGTTGATGTTTTACCGCAGCGCCTGTAAATCTCCCCCAACAGCATCCCCGGAGCATCCCATGGCCCGTCCCTTTCTCACCCTCGCCGCAGCCGCCCTCGCCGCAGTGGTCGCCGCCGTTCCAGCCTTCGCCCAGACGCAGCTGCGCGTTGGCGTGATCCCCGTGCTTGGCGTCGCGCCGATCTTCGTGGTGGACAAGGAGGGCTGGGCCAAGGAGGCGGGGTTTGATCTCAAGTTCACCACCTTCGAATCCGGCCCGGTGATGATCCAGGCGCTCGCTTCGGGCACCCTCGACGTCTATGTGGCGGGCGTGGCGCCTCTGGGGGTTGCGCGCTCCAAGGGTATCGACATCCGCGTGGTGACCTCCACGGCAGTGGAGGAGATGACGGTTGCGGCGGGCGCCAAGCTCGCCCCCAGCTTCAAGCCGGGCGTGGCCCCGGCGCAAGCCCTGAAGGATTTCCGCGCCGCCTCTGGCAAGCCCGCGCGCCTCGCCACCCAGCCCCCGGGCTCTGTGCCCCACACCACGCTGGTGCATTGGCTGACCCAGGTCATCAAGGCTGACAAGGCCGATTACGAGATCGTGCCCATGGGCATCGACGCCACCCAGCAGGCGCTCCTCACCGGCGCTGTGGACGGAGCGACGATCCGCGAACCCACGGACACCATCGTCCAGCAGCGCGATCCGCGTATCAAGGTCGTGGCCCTAGGCGGGGAGATGTTTCCCAACCAGCCCGGCACGGTGGTGGCCTTCTCCGGCGCGTTCCTGACCAAAAATCCGGTGGGCGTGCAGAAACTCGTCGATGCGCTGGTGAAAGCCGACAAGCTCATCAAGGCTGAGCCCAAACGGGTCGCCCCCCATGTGGAAGCAGCCTTGGGGAAGGGACTTATTGACGCAGCGACCATCGAGAAGGCGCTGGCCTCCCCCGCTTCCAAATTCACCGCCGATCCCCGGGTGATCATGGAGGCGACGGCGAAAATGCAGAGCTATCAGGTCTCCATCGGCACGCTGGAGAAGGATGTTCCGCTCGATGGCCTCTTCGATGTCTCCTTCTACGAAAAGGCGACGGCCAAGTGACAGGCGCCGTTCACGAATATTTGACAGGCGGTCTCGCGCAGTGCAAAGGCGCGCGATCCAGCCTGGAGCAACAGCATGAAAATCAGTAAATTCGCGGCGATGGCGGCTGCCGCCCTCGCTCTTTGCGGCGTCTCCCGCAGCGCCAGCGCGCAGTCGGTCGAGGAGTTTTACAAGGGCAAGACCGTCACCATCATGATCGGCTATGGACCGGGCGGTACGGATGACGTCTGGGCGCGGCTGATCGGCAAATACATGGGCGAGCATATTCCCGGCAAACCCAATGTGGTCGCCACCAATGTGCCGGGCGCGGGCAGCCTGTTGCTCGCCAATCAGGTCTACAACACCCAGCCCAAGGACGGCACGGTGATCGGCCTGATCAATCGCGGCGTGCCCTTCGAGCCCCTGCTCGGGGGCATCGGCACGCGCTTCGATCCCATGAAGTTTAACTATATCGGCAGCCCCGACCGGGACACGCCCGCCTGCGCCATTCGCGTGGACGCCCCCGTGCAGACGATGACGGATCTGCTGACCAAGGAATATATCGTGGGCGCCACGGGCTCTGGCTCCGACAGCCAGCTCTATCCCGAAGTGCTCGCCAACATGCTGGGCGTGAAGATGAAGATCGTGCAGGGCTATCCCGGTTCGCGCGACATTCTGCTCGCCACCGAGCGTGGCGAGGTGCAGGGCGGCTGCGTGAGCTATGACACGATCGTGCGCGACCTGATGTATCGCGAGAAGCGCACGCGCCTGCTCTTCCAGGCGGCTCTGAAGCCCGATGACCGCATGCCCGAAGTGCCCATGATCCATGATCTCGCCACCTCGGACGAGCAGAGGCAGGCGCTCGACCTGTTCCTGCAGCGCACGCTGGTGGGACGGCCCTTCGTCATGGCGCCGGGCGTGCCAGCAGATCGTCTCGCGGCCATTCGCAAAGCCTTTCTGGCGGCGCTGAAGGATCCGAGCCTTGCGGCTGATTCACGGGTTGCGGGGGTCAACATCCATTATGTCTCGCCAGACGAACTCACGAAGATCATCTCCGAGTCCTACGCCTCGCCCGCGGCGGTCGTCGCCAATGTGAAGAAAGCGCTGGGGCGCTGAAAGGAACCACCTTGCGCCAGAAGCAACTGCTCCTCTCGGCCCTCGGGCTTCTGGCGTTCGTCCTCGTCTGGGAACTGGTTCCCAAGCTGAGCCTCGTCTCGCAATCGCTGCTGCCCGCGCCCAGCGATCTGCCCGCCGCATTTATGCGAGAGTTTCGCAGCGGCATCTGGTTCGAGATGGTGCTGCTGAGTCTCGACCATTATCTCATCGGCTTCGCCTGGGGCGCGGGGCTGGGCGTGATCTTCGGCGTGCTCACGGGCATGTATCTGAATATCGACTGGGCGCTGGCATGGGTGGTTCGGCTGCTGCGGCCAATTCCCAATCTCGCCTGGGCGCCCTTCGCCATCATCTGGTTCGGCGTCGATCAGGCCGCCGCCGTGTTCATCATTTCCATCGGCGTGTTCTGGATCGTCTTCTTCGCCGCGCAGGGGGCGATCAGGGGCGTGGACCGCGAATTGATCGAACTGGCCGAGGCCTTCGGTTTTCGCAGCGGGCCGGAACGGTTGGTGAAGGTGCTGCTGCCTGCGGCCACTCCCGGTATTCTGGTGGGCCTGCGCACCGCGCTGGGGCAGGCCTGGATGGCGGTGGTGGCGGCGGAGCTGTCGGGCGTCAGTGGCCTTGGCTCGCGCATGATGCAGGCCTCCAGCCTGCTCGCGACCGATATTGTCGTCGTCTACATGCTCACCATGGCCGTGCTCTATGGCTTCATGGACGCGGGCTTTGTCTTCGCCCAATCGAGGCTGATGCGATGGAAGCCGTGACGCCCCCCGATCTCGCCATCTCCATCAAGGGCCTCAGCCTCTCGTTCGAGCAGGACGGGCGGCGCACGGATGTGCTGCGCGCGCTTGATCTGGACATCGCACGCGGCGAGTTCGTCGCCATCGTGGGCTCGTCGGGGGTGGGCAAGTCGACCCTGCTGCGGGTGCTCATGACCCTGGCCCAGCCGACTGAAGGGGATGTGACCATCAAGCCGG
The DNA here is from genome assembly GCA_947380915.1 of Beijerinckiaceae bacterium. The sequence goes on along the minus strand of CANCSY010000108.1, from coordinate 5,212 downwards.
ACCCAGCCGCCCATACGGCGCTGGCGCTCGTGTTTCAGGACGCCCGCCTGCTGCCCTGGCGGCGGGTGCTGGCCAATGTGGCCTTCGGGCTGGAGAAGACCAGCGCGACTCGCGCCGAGCGGCGGGTGCGCGCTTTGGCCGCGCTCAAGCTGGTGGGGCTTGAGGAGCTGGCGGATCGTTGGCCATACCAGCTATCGGGCGGCCAGCGGCAGCGGGTGTCGCTGGCCCGGGCGCTGGCGGTAGATCCCTCCATCCTGCTCATGGACGAGCCCTTCAGCGCCCTCGATGTCGCGACCCGCGAAACCCTGCAGGACGAACTGATCCGCATCCGCGCGCAGACCGGCAAGACGATTCTCTTCGTCACCCATGACATCGACGAGGCGGTCTATCTGGCTGACCGGGTGGTGGCGCTGGGCGGCAAGCCCGGCGAGGTCAGGGCGATTCGCGCCATCGATGCGACCCATCCGCGCAAGCGGGGGGCTTTCCAGCTCGCGGAAATCGCCCAGGCCATCAAGGCCGAGATGACGGCGGAGGCGGCCGCAGCCCGGGATGACTGGGTGATTTGAGGCCTCTCGGGCTCTCGGCAAGGGAGTATCTGCCAAATGGGCGCCCGCCATGGAGAGGCCGGACAGGCGTATTTCAGGTTTTGAATATACTTTTCAGTAACTTAATAATCTTGAGCCTATCCTTGACACGAAAAGGCCACGCCAATATGGTCCGCCCGGCTCACTAAGGGCCATTTTCGTGTTCTGAATCCGTTCCGGTCTGCGCCGGATCGGCCTTCCCCGCTTTCGGGATTGTCTGGTTTGTGCGGAGGCGCCGCTCTATAAGTCGGCCTTCCGAAGCCCCGCCTGCGGGAGAGAGCCATGACGAAGCCGAACGGCGATCAGGAAGATCGGGATCTGCAAGCGCGTCTCGAGGCTCTCTCGAACGCGCTGAAAGACAAACGCACTGACCCGCAAGGGGCGGCGCGGGGCGAAAATGAAGCGAGCGTGACCCGGACGGGACAGGCCATGAGCCTGGGTTTTCGCGTTCTGGCCGAGTTCGTGGCGGGCGTGATCGTCGGCGGCTTCATCGGCTGGCAGGCGGATGTCTGGCTGGGAACGGCGCCCTTCGGCCTCATCGTCTTCCTCGCTCTGGGGACGGCGGCGGGGTTCTGGAATGTCTACAAGCTCGCAGCGACGACCACGTCGCGTTGAGCTGACTGAGCGGCCGCTTCGGTGGCGAAATTCGAGACGCCGCGCTTTGCGGCACTGGTGCAACGGCGCGCGATGCGCGGACGCAAGAGGATCTGACCGTGGCGGCTTCCGAACAGGCTAACGACCCGATCCATCAATTCATCGTGACGCCACTTTTCTCCGGGGAAATGGGCGCCGCGTCCTTCACCAACGCCTCGCTGTTCATGGTGATCGTCTCGCTGGCCGTGACCTTCCTCATGGTGATCGGCACCTCCAGCAAGGCCATCGTGCCCGGCCGCCTGCAGGCCGCAGCCGAAATGTCCTATGAATTCGTGGCCTCCACGGTGCGCGGCACCATGGGCCAGGAGGGCATGCGCTTCTTCCCCTTCGTGTTCTCGCTCTTCATGTTCGTGGTCTTCTCGAACATCATCGGCCTGATCCCCTACACCTTCACGGTGACCAGCCAGATCGTCGTGACCTTCGCCTTCGCGGCGCTCGTCATCGGCGCGGTCATCATCTACGGCGTCATGCGCCATGGCTCGCATTTCCTGGGGCTCTTCGTGCCCTCGGGCGTACCCGCCCTGCTGCTGCCCTTTATCGTGCTGATCGAGATCATCTCCTTCGTGTCGCGCCCCGTGTCCCTCTCGGTTCGTCTCTTCGCGAACATGCTGGCGGGCCACATCACCCTCAAGGTGTTCGGCGCTTTTGTGGCCATGATGCTTGGCGGCGGGGCTTTCGCGGCGCTGCTGTCGCCCCTGCCGCTGGTCGCCATCGTGCTCCTCACCGCTTTCGAGCTTCTCGTCGCGGTGTTGCAGGCTTACGTGTTCGCCATTCTCACTTGCGTCTATCTGAACGACGCAATCCACCCGGGCCACTGATAAATATTCAACAACAATCCGGTCGGCTCAAAAAACCAACCTAAGGAGTTTTCACATGGATCCTACCGCAGCCAAGTATATCGGCGCCGGCATCGCCGCCATCGGAATGGGCGCCGCCGCCATCGGCGTGGGCACGATTTTCGGCAGCTTCCTCTCGGGCGCCCTGCGCAATCCGTCGGCCGCTGACGGCCAGTTCGGCCGCGCGTTCATCGGCGCCGCGCTCGCGGAAGGTCTCGGCATCTTCGCGTTCCTCGTCGCGCTGATCCTGCTCTTCGTGGTGAAGTAACCACTTTGGCCCGCGCGCTTGCGGCGTGCGGGCCATATCTGTTTCTCCGGCGCTTCTGACGGATACATCTCATGGCGACTTCCAGCGACAGCCACTTGGCCGGCACCCAGGCTCACGGCGGCGCGCCCCATTCGGACGTGTTTCCTCCGTTCGACACCAATCATTTCAGCTCGCAGCTCCTGTGGCTGGCGCTGACTTTTGGCGCGCTTTATCTCCTGATGTCCCGCGTGGCCCTGCCGCGCATCGCGGCCATCCTGGAAGATCGCCAGGCAACCATCACCAGCGATCTCGACTATTCCGTCTCGATGCAGAAAGAGGCTGAGGAAGCCGGCGTCGCCTGCGATCAGATGCTCGCGAACGCAAGGGCGCGGGCGCAGGCTCTGGCTGAGGAAACCCATATCCGCCTCGCCCATGAGGCGGTCGAGCATCGCAAGTCCCTCGAGCAGGACCTCAGCGAGCGTCTTCACGTCGCCGAGAAGCGGATTGGCGAAGCCAAGGCGCGCGCCATGCATAATGTGGAAGAGATTGCAGCCGAGGCGGCCACCGCCATTGTGCAGCAGTTGAGTGGCAAGACGCCCGATGCAGCCAGCATCGAGAGCGCCATCGCCGCCTCCAAGACAGCCTGAGCGGAGTCGAGTGATGGAATTGAACGCTGAACTCTTCGTCGCAATCGGTTTTGTGCTCTTCGTGGCCTTGCTCGGCTATCTTGGGGTCCACAAGACCATCACTTCCGCCCTTGATGGGCGTATTTCCGGCATCACCAATGAGCTGGAGGAGGCGAGGCGCCTGCGCGCCGAGGCCAAGGCCCTGCTCGCGTCCTATCAGGCAAAGCTCGTCCAGGCCGAGGCCCAGGCCGTCGCCATCGTCGAGCAGGCCCGTCGCGAGTCCGAGCTGCTCGCACAGGAAACCGAACAGCGCATGATCGATTTCGTCGAGCGTCATCGCAAGCAGGCTGAGGCGCAGATTCTCATGGCCGAATCGCAGGCGACGTCCGAGGTTCGTGCTGCGGCGGTCGATGCGGCGGTGAAGGCGGCTGAAATCGTCCTGCGCGCGCAATCGAGCGGCGCTGGCGGCAGCGAGTTCATCGTCAAGGGTATCGACGACGTGAAGCGCCTGATGAACTGATCGGGTTTTTCAGCCAGACACACAAAAGCCCCGGAGCGTCGCTTCGGGGCTTTTTGCTGTTTGCAGTCCGGTCATGCGCAGGATCACTCCGCCGCGATCAGCGTCTCCGCCTCGCCCAGATCCACGCTCACGAGTTGCGACACGCCGCGCTCGGCCTGGGTGACGCCGAAGAGGCGGTCCATGCGGGCCATGGTGATGGGGTTGTGGGTGATGGTGACGAAGCGCGTATCCGTTCGCTTGCGCATCTCCTCCAGCAGATCGCAGAAGCGTTCCACATTGGCGTCGTCGAGGGGCGCGTCCACTTCGTCGAGCACGCAGATCGGCGAGGGATTGGTGAGGAACACCGCGAAGATCAGCGACATGGCGGTCAGCGCCTGTTCGCCGCCGGACAGCAGCGTCATGGTCTGCGGCTTCTTGCCGGGCGGGCGGGCGAGGATTTCCAGACCTGCCTCAAGCGGGTCGTCGGATTCCACCAGTTGCAGTTCCGCCGCGCCGCCGCCAAAGAGCGTGGTGAACAGCTCCTTGAAGTGCCCGTTCACCACATCGAAGGCGGCCAGCAGGCGCTCGCGTCCTTCCTTGTTGAGGCTCTGGATGGCGATGCGCAATTTGCGGATCGCCTCGGTCAGGTCGTCGCGCTCGGTGGTGAGCTGGGTCTGCTTTTGCTCGACCTCGGAGAGTTCGTCGTCGGCGCGCAGGTTCACGGCGCCCATGCGCTCGCGGTCCTGCTTGAGGCTTTCGAGCTTGCGCTCCACCACGTCCAGCGCAGGCAGATCCTGGCCGTGCTCCACGCCCGCAAGTTCGCCAAGCCCATGGGGCTCGCATTCCAGATCGGTGGCGATGGCGCGCACCATGGTCTCGTGGCGGGCGCGCAGGCCCTCGAGCCGCGCTTCGGTGCGGGCGCGCTCCTCGCGGGCCGCGCCCATGCCGTCGAGGCAGGCGCGGGCCAGCTTGTCGGCCTCGGTGAGGCCGGTTTCGGCGGAGGCGCGCTTGTCGGCGGCCTCCTTGCGGGCCTGATCGGCGGCCTCGATCTCGTTCATCAACGCGCGGCGTTTCTGCAGGAAGAGGTCGGGCGCCTCGGCCAGGGTTTCCTGCTCCTCGCGCGCCTCTTCGATGCGCGTCTGGAATTCGTCGATCTGGCGGGTGGCGCGGCCGCGACGGTCGTCCCAGGACTGGCGCTCGGTGGCGATTGCCTGACGGCGTTGCTCGCGGATCTGGCCCTCGCGCACCATGCCCTGCACGGCGGCTCTAGCCTCGGCGGCCTCGGCGCGGGCTTGCGCAGCGCCCGCGCGGGCGCGGTCGAGACGGCTCGTGAGCTGGGTGGTGGGGGCGAGTTCGGCGAGGGCCTGTTCGGCGCGCTCCTTCTTTCCTGCAGCCTCGTTGCGGCTCTGGGAGAGGCGGGCGGCGGCCTCCGACAGGGCTGAGAGGCGCGAGGCGACCTGGGCGCGGCGGCGCTCCAGACCAACGGAACGCTCGCGGGCCTCCTCCACGGCGCGCAGGCTCGCACGGGCGGCCTGGCGGGCCTCGCCCTCGGCGCTGGCGGCGGCGCGCAGAACCATCTGCCGACGCTCTGCTTCGACCTTGAGGACATCGGCTTCGGCGCGGGCGCGGGCGGCCTCGATGGTGAGCTCGCCCAGGCGGTTCTTTTCCACAAGGCGCTTGGCGGCGGGGGTGGGGGCTTCGGCGGCGGCGGTGAAGCCGTCCCAACGCCACAGATCACCTTCTTTCGAGACAAGCCGCTGGCCGGG
>CANCSY010000107.1 GCA_947380915.1 Beijerinckiaceae bacterium | reverse complement strand
CGCAGCAGCAGGGCCGCGACAGCGGCGCCCTCTTCGGCGGAGGCGAAGGCCGCGTGGCCCTCCGCGTCGGCGGCCAGCATGCCGTTCCAGCCGGCGCCCTTCACGCACCAGTAATTGTTGAGTCTGACGCAGCGCGTCACGCCCTTCTCCTGCGCGCCGCTCGCCAAGGCCTGCGCCCGCTCGGTCGGCAGATCCAGATGCCCACCCGCCTGCGCCCGCCAGTTGGAGACGCTGCGCGCGGCGGGCAGGAATTGCGGCGGGGCGGGCGCCTCCTCGCCCTCGCCCGTGGCGGCGAAGCTTGCGGCGAGGGGCGCCAGAAGGGCTATGGTGATGATGAAAGCGCGTGGCGGCATCCGCTGTCCTCCGCAGGGGACATCGGGCTGGCGACCGGTTCGGCAAGTGGTCAGGCGTCCAGATGTTTGGGCGTCACGAAATCCACGAGGCGCGCCCCCTGGAAGGTCAGCTCCGCCCAGCTCTCGCCGGGAAACGCCAGCACCGCCAGCGCGCAAGTGGGAAAGCCTGTCATCATCCGTGCGCGGGCGTCGGGGTCGCCCCCGGCTGTGAGATTCATGGCCAGATCCGCCATGCCGGGATTATGGCCCACGACCATCAGGGTGCGGACCTCATCAGGCGCGGCGCGCAGGGCCTCCAGCAGGGCGGGCGCCTCGGCCAGATAGAGGCCGCGCTGGATGTCCAGCGGAGCGGGCGCAGGCCATTGCGCCATCAGCAGGGCCACGGTCTCGCGGGTGCGGGCGGAGGCGGAGACGAGGGCGAGATCGGGCCGCAGGCCCTTGCCCAGCATGTGCCGCCCCAGAAGGCCGGCGTCCCGCCGCCCCCGGGGCGCAAGCTCCCGTTCAATGTCTTTTTCCCCGCCCCTGGCATGGGCGACGGCTTTGGCGTGGCGAAGCAGAAGAAGATGGCGCATGGGGGGAAACTAGCGGGGACGGCGCGCAAAGGCGAGTGAGCAGAAAGAGGGATCAGCGATACGCCGCTTGGTATCAGGGGAAAATCGTTCGCTCGTCCCCCTGTCCCGCATCAAGTTCCGCGATGGACCGCAAAAGCCGTTCCCCATTCACGGGCGAGCTGAGAAGATGCAGCGTTTCGCGCAGTCCCTTAAGTTCAGACAGGGGAAGAATTGCGACCGGCTCATGGTCGGGCCGGGTCACGATCAGCATAGTCCTGTCAGCCCCGAGCCTGTCGAGATGGGCCGCTGGATCAGCCTGAAACTCGGTGAAAGCAATCCGTGGCATGGCGCGCCGCTCCTTCGCCGCCAAGACACAGGTTGAATTTGGAGGTTTCAAGGCCGCCTCGGCTTCTCCTCCTCCACCACGCGATATTCCCCCTCGATCACATCGCCATCCGCGGGCCTGCTCTGGAAGGGACTGCGCGGCGTTTCGCCGGGTTGCCCGATTCCCATCTCCCGCAGCATCCTGCGCAGGCGCGCGCGGGCGATGAGGCCGCCGATAATGACCACGGGCGCCAGCAGCAGCGCGAGGCCAATGCCCACCGCCACCAGCACCAAGCCGAAGGCGGCGACCATGGCCACGCCAAGCACCATGCCCCAGCGCCCGCCGAACGTGGCGCGCTGGTTTCTGCCGTTGCTGATGAAAAAGCGGACCATCGTTTCCTCCGGAAGGGAAGGTGGGCGAGATGGCGTCCGGTTGCAAGCCCCGCCGCCAGAGCCCACTTAACGGTTCTTCACCTGAATGGCGCCTAAATAGCCCATCAAATCCGCGATCTGCCCGGGCGAAAACTCGAATGCGGGCATTTCCGGCCCCTCATGGCCCACCATGATCCCCTCGCCCAGAGCTTCTTCCAGTTCCCGCAATGGATATCGTTGCGCCAGAGTGCGGAAGGGCGGCGACTTCGGATTGGCGCTCTCCCCCGCGCGGCCCACCGCATGGCAGGCGGCGCAATTGCGCTGGGCGATCTTGAGGCCCCGCGCCCTGTCGCCTTTGGCGAATGCGGGGCTGGCGAGAACCACGGCGACGGCGAGCAGCAGGGGCAGGAAGAGTGTCATGGGAGGGGCTCCGATTCCCCGCCAGTGGAATCGAAGGCTCTGCGGCCCGCCTTGATTTGACGCAGGTTCGGGGCCTCAACGGGCCTGTCATCAGAGCGTCACAAAACCGCCATAACCCCGCAACGTCGCGGCATGACAAAGCTGACGGTTCATTTCAGGAGCAGGCGATGATTGCGCAACATACCCTCACCCGGCGTCACCTTCTGGCCGGCTCCAGCGTCCTGGCCTTGAGCGCACTGGCGCCCGGCCGCGCTTTGGCCGCCCCCTTCGATCCCTTCGCGACGGCGGTCAGTCGCGGCCCCTCCAGCCTCGACGTCCCCGCCATCGGCGCAACTGCGTCGGCCAGCGGCGCGCCCTATCTGGCCCCCGTCGCCGAGGGCTGGCGCGTGGTGTCCCTCCTCACCACCGGCAACGAGGTGAAGGGCTATACCTTCGCGGGCATTCCCGATGGTCTCGGCGCCTTCGACAATGGCGATGGCTCCATCACCATCCTGTGCAATCACGAACTGGGCGGCGGCAAGGGCGCCATGCGCGGCCATGGCGGCAAGGGCGGGTTCGTCTCGCGCTGGACGCTGGCCAAGGACACCCTCGAGATTCGCTCGGGCCAGGATTTCGTCACCAGCCCGCAGAAGATCCATCTCTTCGTTGGCGAAGGCTGGAAGAGCGGCGATCAGGTTCCCGCAAAGCAGCTTGATCTCTCGCGCTTCTGCTCGGCGGATCTCGCCCCGGTCTCCGCCTATTACAACAGCCGCTCGGGCCTCGGCTTCAACGGTCGCATCTTCATCAATGGCGAAGAGGCTGGCGCCGACAGCGCCAACCGCGCCTTCGCCTGGGTCGTGGAGGATGGGTCCGCCTGGGAGCTCCCCGCCTTCGGCTTCGGCAAGGCGGGCGACGCCAAGGATCCCACGCCTTCGTGGGAGAACCTGCTCGCCCATCCCGCCACTGGCGACCTCACCCTTGTGGCCGCCAATTCTGATGGCGGCTCCAATCAGGTCTGTTTCTACATCGGTCGCAAGGCCCGCGAGGGCTCGCCCATCGAGCGCGCGGGCCTCACCGGCGGCACATTGTTCAGCATGGTCGTTCCCGGCGTCGCCGCTGAATCCCGCGAGACCAATATCGGCATCGCCAAGTCCCTCGCGGGCAAGGGCGCGGGCCGGGCCATCGCCTTCGCGCAGCCCAACAAGGGCACCTCCTTCCTGCGTCCCGAAGATGGCGCCTGGGACCCCCGCGATCCCAACCGCTATTATTTCGTCACCACCGACCGCAACAATTTCGCCGCCGACGGCACGGCGCGCGATGGTCAGGATGTGACGCAGATCGGCCGCACGCGCCTGTGGGCCGTGACATTCGATGATGTGACCAAACTCGTCACCGATGGCGCCCCCACCGGCAAGATCGAACTGCTGCTCGACGGGACCGAAGGCGGCGACATGTTCGACAATATCGCCATCAGCAACGACGGCGTGATCTTCCTGTGCGAAGACCCCGGCAACAGCCGCCACAACGGCAAGGTCTGGTCCTATGACCTCGCCACCGGAAAGTTCGAAACCATCGCCAAGTTCGATCCCGCCAAATTCGGCGATGTGGTCGGCAGCCAATATACTCCGCCCACAGCTCCCTTCGTGGACGACAAGGAAAGTTCGGGCGTCATCGACGTGACCGAGCTCTTCAAGGACGCCCCCTGGTTCCGCCCCAACGCGCGGGTCCTGCTCCTCGTCGTACAGGCCCATTTCGCCTATGACCTCACGCTGCCCGCCGGGGCGCAATTGGTCGAGGGCGGGCAATTGCTGTTGATGGTGAAGGCGGGGTGATCCTTTCCCCCTCTGATGCAGTCTCCGGGCGGGCGGCCTCATTTGCAAAGGCCGCCCGTGAAGCTACAAGGCTGCAACGGAGGAAAGATCATGACCGCAGCCAAGGGCCGTATCGACGTTCACCACCATCTCCTGCCCGAGTTCTACAAGGACGTGCAGCGCGCCGCCGGCATCGCGGGCACTGCCTATCGGGGCTTTCCCGAATGGTCGCCGCAATCGTCGCTGGCGCTGATGGACGCCGAAGGCATCGGCGCCGCCGTGGTCTCCTATACTTCGCCGGGCATCTGGTTCGGCGATCTCGCCCAGACGCGCGATCTGGCGCGCCGCTTCAATGATTATCTGGCGGAGCTGGTGGCCAGCGCCCCCACGCGCTTCGGCGCCTTCGCCTTCCTGCCCCTGCCGGATGTGGACGCCGCCCTCAAGGAGCTGGCGCGCATCGACGACGAGTTGAAGCTGGAGGGCGTGTGCCTTTTGACCAGCGTGGACGACCGCTACATCGGCCATCCCGATTTCGAGCCGCTCTATGCGGAGCTGAACCGCCGCAAGATCGTGACCTTCATCCATCCCTGCTATCCGCCCGGCAAGGAGGCCGATGGCTGGGACCTGCCGCGCATGCTGGTGGACTATCCCTTCGAGACCACCAAGGTCGCCACCAACCTGATCCTGAAGGGCGTCACCACGCGCTATCCGGACATTCCCTTCATTCTCTCCCATTCCGGCGGCACCCTGCCCATGCTGGCCCATCGCATCTCGATCTTCGACAAGACGACGAGCTTCCGCGACAATTATCCCGATGGGGCGCTCGCCCATATCGCCCGCTTTTATTACGACACGGCGCTGTCGGGGCATCACGCGCCGCTGGACGCCCTGCGCGCCTTCGTGCCGGACACACAGATCCTTTTCGGCACGGACTATCCCTATATCTCCGAGGATGTGGTGGCCCGCGAACGGCAGGGCTTCGACGCCTATCAGGGCTTCAAGGGCGAGGCTTTGCAGGCGGTGGAGCGCGGCAACGCCATGCGGCTGTTTCCGCGGCTGGCTGGCTAAGCGATAGCGTTTTCAAGCGAAGTGGATGCCGGTTCGCGTGAAGAAAACGCGTCAAAATAAAAAGCTCTAGTCAGCAATAAAGCTTATAGCCACGCGAACCCCGATGGGGCAGGCGCGTTTCATCCTGCAATCAGGGCGCTCCGCAATTGGGCGGGGCGCGGGAGAGCAGCATGTACAAGGCGCCCACCGGACGAGTTGAAACGATACAGCAGGCGCTGGGTCCGGCCCTGCGCAACCTGCCGATCCCCGCTCCCAGCGAGCGGATCGCCTGCGCCCTCATGCGCGCCGTCCAGGATGTGGCGGCGCTGAGCCGGGGGGAGGGCGAACGCGGCCACCCGCCGGGCTGCCGCTGCAAGGGTTGTCATTGAGGGGGGTAGGGTTTAGTGCGCCTCGCGCCCGCTCGTCACGCCCTGCCAGCCGTCGGGATAGCGCCAGTCTTTCGCCGCGCGCATGCGGTCGCAATAGACGGAAACTGTAAGGCCGAAGATCTCCCAGCGGGTGAGATAGCTCAGCAGAAAGCCGCTGACGCCCATCTCCCAGAGCTTGCCCACTTCGCCCGCCAGCAGCAGTCGCTTTTCTTCCGCCGTGAGGGGAAAGCGCTCCATCGCCTCTTGCGGATCTGCCTTCAGGGCCTCGCGCACGCTCAGGTCATGCAGCGCGGAACGGCAGAGTTTGTGCACGCCATAGATGCTCATCGCTTTACTCCCAGCGCCAGACGCCGAAGGCGTGACCATGTGGCTGCGGCTCCAGCGAGATCGGGAGCTGATCCCCGATGACGCCGAGCATGGCGATCCAGTTCAGCAATTCCCCGCCCGCATTGCCCGCGCGGGTCATCTGCTCCGAGGTTGCTTCCTCGATGAGGTCATTCAACCCATGGGTGCGCAGCAGATGCACGACCCGGTCCACCCATTTGCGGTCGGGTACGCCGGAACGTTCGTTGGGGGGGATTTGCGGCCCGCCGATCTCCAGCGAGAAGCTGCCGCTGGCGAAGACCGCCACCCGCAAGGGCTCCCCATAGGTGCGGATGGCGCTGCCGATCATGCGGCCGAGATCATGGGCGCGGCGCGCCTGCGGCAGCGGGTTCGAGAAGCAGTTCACGAAAATCGGCACCATCGCGACCTTGCCGTGGGATGCGATGAAATGCCAGGGCACGGCGAAGGCGTGATCGACGGTGAACTCCTGCGTCAACGCCAGATCGAAGCCGTTCTGGATGCCGGTGCGGTGGATGTGGGCCGCCAGCCCCTCATTCACGGGGATCTGATATTGCGGCATGGGCGTCTGGTCGTTCGGCCCGGAGGTCTGCTCCGCCACGCCCACGGCGAAGAGGGGGAAATTGTCGAGGAAGAATGTGTTGAAATGGTCGTTGGAGAAGATGAGCACCACATCGGCCTCCACCTCCTCGATATGGCGGCGCAGATCCGCATAGAGGCCATTTTCCACAAAGGCGGGGTTTTTCGTGACGGTGGAGGGCAGGCCGGGCGAATGAGGCGCCCCCAGGCCAGCGACGATCCTTGCCATTCGTGTTTCCTCGGTTTTGACGACCTCCACATTAGCAAGGGCTTGCCCCTGCACACAACCCTTGCCAGCGGCTTCCCCCGGCGCGAAACTGGGCCACCAACCCCAGCGAGGACGACATGAAGACCCGCAAACTCGGCCGCTCCGGCCTCGATGTGTCCATCTGCGGCGTCGGCTGCAACAATTTCGGCGGCAGGCTCGACAAGGAGGGCGCCCGCGCCGTCATCCACAAGGCGCTGGATCTGGGCATCACGCTCTTCGACACGGCGGATGTCTATGGCGACAGGGGCGGGTCCGAGACCGCCATGGGCGAGATCCTCGGCGCACGGCGAAAGGACATCGTGCTCGCCAGCAAGTTCGGCATGGCCATGGACGATGTCGGCCACAAAAAGGGCGGTTCGCGCCGCTATATCATGGAGGCGGTGGAGGCGAGCCTGACGCGCCTGCGCACGGACTGGCTCGATCTCTACCAGATCCACCGACCCGATCCCTCCACCCCCATCGAGGAGACCCTTCGGGCCCTTGATGATCTCGTGCGCCAGGGCAAGGTGCGCTACATCGGCTGCTCGAATTTCGAGGGCTGGAGACTGACCGAGGCGCTCTGGACCTCGCGGTCGGGCGGGCTCGAATCCTTCATCTCCTGCCAGGACGAATATAGCCTCGTGGAGCGCAGCATAGAGGGCGAGCTCATCCCCGCCATGACCCAGTATGGCGTGGGCCTGCTGCCCTACTATCCGCTGGCGGCGGGCTTGCTCACGGGCAAATATGCGGGCGGCGCCGCGCCTGCGGATGCAAGGCTCACGCGCTTTCCCAAGATGGCCGGGCGGCATCTCTCCGAGCGCAACCGCGCCATCGCCGACAGGCTCGACGCCTATGCGAGGGAGCGCGGCCACAGCCTGCTGGAACTCTCCATGAGCTGGCTCGCCATGCAGCCCCGCGTCTCCAGCGTCATCGCAGGCGCCAGCACGCCCACGCAGATCGAGGCCAACGCCAAGGCGCTTGGCTGGGCCATGAGCCCTGAGGAACTGGGCGAGATTGACCGCATCACCAAAGGCTGATGGCGCTCACTCCCGCAGCACCAGCACCGAACATTTGGCGTGGCGCACGATGGTCTTGGCGTTGGAGCCAAGGAGATAGGTGGACATGGCCGGCCGGTGCGAGCCGATGACGATGAGGTCCGCGCCCCAGGCGTCGGCCTCCGCGAGCACTTCCGGGTAGACGCCGCCGGTGCGCACCACGGTCGAGACCCTGTCGTGGGGCATGCGCAACCTTGCGGCGAGGTTTTTCAGGCTCGCTTCGGCGTCCGTCTTCTGCTGCATGTCGAAGTCGGCGGGCACGAAATCCATGAAGGTGGCGGGCAGCAGGCGCTGCACATTGACGAGCCGCAGCGCCGCCCCCGACCATTCCGCCAGCGCTTCGGCCTTTTCGAGAGCTGAGCGGGTGATCTCGGTTTCGTCGAGATCGATGGGCACGAGAATGGTCCTGAACATGGTGCGCGCTCCTCTTGTTGCAAGCGACGTCGGGCGCGCCATGGCCGGATCAAGTCCCACCTTTGGATGGCCCCTCTCGGAGGGGCGACGTCCCGTCGCCGACTTCTGGATGGGCCAACACTTGGAGGGGCCACGTTTCGGGGCCCCCATCACACAAACGCGTGCAAAGAATCGCGCCCTGCATTTTGGCGGACGTGACGTCCGGCCTCCCGGGTCTTGGCGCGTTGCAAATGGATGGGCCTGCGCTCTAGCCGCGCCGGAGGAGGCCGAAGACGAGGGAGACCACCAGGAAGACCAGCGCCACCCAGAAGAGCAGCCGCGCGCCCTCCATGGCCGTGCCCGCGACGCCGCCAAATCCCAGAAAGGCGGCCACGAGGGCGACGACCAGAAAAATCACCGCCCAGTGCAGGAGATTGCCGAAGTTCATGCTGGCCTCCTGCGGTTCACGCCTTGGCCGTGCGGACGGGCTGACGACCCGGCCCGCTGGTGAGGATCGACCGCAGCATCCACGCGGCCTTTTCGTGGAAGGCGAGCATGTGGTTCAGCAGGTCCTGGGTGGCGAAATCCTGGTTCTCGTCCGCGTCTGCGGAGAGCGGGCGCAGCTTGCGCAGCGCCGCCTCGTGGCGGGTGAGCAGATCCGCCAGCATCTCGTCCTCATCGGGCATGGTGGCGGGGATCTTGACCCCGCTGGGGAAGGTCTTCGCCCCCACGGGTGCGGCGAAGCCCAGCTGGCGCACCCGCTCGGCGATCTCGTCCGCCGTCTCGAACAGGGTCTCGTAATGCTGCTGCAGAAGCTTGTGGATCGGCTCGAACAGGGGCCCGCGCACATTCCAGTGGTAGACATGGGTCTGCACCATCAAGGAATAGGCGTCGTCGAGCACGCCGCTGAGCTGCAACGCGAAATGCGCGCGCAGTTTTTCAGACAGGCCGGTGTCCATGGGCTCGGTGGTGGCTGCGCACATCTGGGATCTCCTCGAACTGGGCCGGGACGCCGCGCATCTAGCGCCGCGCCCTGTCAACAGGGGCTCAGTTGCGAAGTTCCAAAAATGCGCGCGTCTTTACGCCGAGGCGGCTTTCGCGGCGAGGGCTTCGGTGATGGCCGCCAGCGCCTTGTCGGCGCCCGCGCCATCGGGCCCGCCGGCCTGGGCCATGTCGGGCCGTCCGCCGCCGCCCTTGCCGCCCAGGCATTCGGCGGCGATGCGCACGAAGTCCACGGCATTGAAGCGCGCCGTCAGGTCAGCGGTTACGCCCACCACCACGCCCGCCTTGCCATCGGGCGCCACGCCCACGATGGCCACGACGCCCGAGCCCACCTTGGTCTTGGCCTCGTCGGCGAGGGACTTGAGATCCTTCATCTCGATGCCGCTGACCGCGCGGGCGAAGAGCTTGACGCCCGCGACCTCGCGCATGCCGTCTTCAGCGCCGCCGCCGCCACCGCCCATGGCGAGCTTGCGACGCGCCTCGGTCAATTCGCGCTCGAGCTTGCGGCGATCCTCGATGAGGGCGGCGAGGCGCTCGGCCGCATCGTCAGCGGGGGACTTGAGGAGGCTCGCCAGTTCGCGCAGGCGCTTGCCCTCTTCATTGAGATGCTGGCGCGCGCCGTCA
>CANCSY010000106.1 GCA_947380915.1 Beijerinckiaceae bacterium | reverse complement strand
CCGGGGCCGGGCTTCTCGTTGCGGAACACCCAGCCCATGCGATAGCTGCGATAGGGCTTGGCGAGCTTGTCGTAATTCTCCGCCACATAGCGCGCCAGCGGGGCGGTCAGGTCATAGCGCAGGGACAGCCACTGCTCGTCATCATCCTGGAAGGAGAAGACGCCCTCGTTGGGCCGGTCCTGATCAGGCAGGAACTTGCCCAGCGCCTCGGTATATTCGACGAAGGGCGTCTCCACGGCCTCGAAGCCATAGAGCTCATAGGAGGCCCGGATGGCGTCCAGCATGAGATTGGTCGCCCCAAGCTCCGCCGGTCCCCGATCAGCAAAACCACGGGGCAGACGCGCCTTGACGGTGGAAGGAGAGGATGTGTCGGTCATGGGTCCCGGGCCAGTTGTGCAAGTGTGCGTGTCTTACGGGGGGGCGGGCCGGGGGGCAAGGGCGCAGAGCGTCAGGGGCGGGCGCGATGCCGCCCCACAAACCCCAGCACAGCCTCATTGAACACCTCCGGCGCCTCCCAATAGATGGCGTGGCCGCATTCGGGGGCGATCACCAGTTCGCTGAGCGGCAGGCGCGCGGCGTAGAGGCGCATGAGCGGGGGCGGCATCCACAGGTCTGCGTCGCCTGTCATCAGCAGGGTGGGGACGTGCAGCTTCTCCAGATCCGCGAAAGTGATGTGGTTCACCGGGGTCTGGCCGACCCGCAGGCCCGTCACCGCCCCATGTTCCAGCGCCAGCCAGCGCTTGACGCCCTGCGGGTCGCGGGCGCGGTAGGAGGGGCCGACTTCGCGGAACTCGGAGGGCAGATCATCGAAGCCCGGCGGGCGGATGCTCTGGCTGAGGGCGAGATAGTCAGGGTCCTGCACCCCGCCCACGCAGGAGGTGAGGCTGAGGGACAGAAGGCGCGGCGCATGGGAGAGGGCGAAATCGACGCTGATCGCCCCGCCCGCCGCCGAAGCCACCGCATGGAAGCGGTCAATGCCCAGCGCATCAAGGAGATAAGCCAGATCAGTGGAGGCCGAGCCGGGCGCTGAGGGGTCCACCGGGTCCGAGCCCCGATGCCCGCGCCGCGACCAGCCGATGACCCGGTAGCCTGCCTTGGCGAAGACCGGCTGCTGGTAGAGCCACATATGGGCGCTGCCGGTGGCGGGATGCTGGAAGACGATCGCCTCGCCGTCCCCGCCCGTATCCCACCAGAACAGCCTTCCGCCGGGCACGTCTGCGAGGCCCGTCAGCACGGGCGCCTGTTCAGGGGGCGGCGCAAGATCGAAGGCGGGCGGCTTGGCCCAGCGCTCGGGCAGGCTCATTCGGCGAGCACCCGGGTCGGCGGAAAGGCGACCTCGATAAGCGTGCCGTCGTTCTGCTTGCTCTTGATGGTGAAGGACGCGCGGTTGGCCTCAACAAGCGCCTTGGTCAGGGGCAGGCCGAGGCCCGTGCCACCCGCCCGGCGCGCGGTGGCGATCTGGCGGAAGGGCTCCATGGCCACCTGCAATTCGCTGTCGCTCATGCCGATGCCGGTGTCGCGGATGCGGATCACCGCATGGCCCGCATCGGTCAGGGCCGTGGAGACGATCACCTGCCCGCCGGCCTCATTGAACTTGACCGCATTGGACAGCAGATTGAGCACGATCTGGCGAAGGGAGCGTTCATCGGCCACGATGTTCGGCAAGCGCTGGGCCAGCGAACTGCGGATGATGACGCGGTCGCGATTGGCTTGCGGCTGCATCAGCGAAATGCATTCGGAGACGATGCGGTTGGCGTCGACGCTGCCGAAGGTCAGCTCCAGCTTGCCCGCCTCGATCTTCGACAGATCGAGCAGATCATTCACCAGGCTCATCACATGGGCGCCGGAGGCGTGGATGTCCTTCAGATAGTCCTTGTAACGCTCGTTGCCGATGGGGCCGAAACGCTCTTCCATGATGACTTCGGCGAAGCCCATGATGGCGTTGAGCGGGGTGCGGACCTCGTGGCTGACCTTGGCGAGGAAATCCGACTTCAGGGCGCTGGCGTGTTCGGCGTCCTTGCGGGCGGCCTCGATCTCGCGCTCGACCTTTTTCCAGGGGGTGAGATCGCGCAGCACCGCGCAGAATTTCTGCTCGCCGGAGGAGGCGATGCGGCCGAGCGTCATGTAGAGCGGAATCGATCCGCCCTGCCGGGCGCGGCCCATGAATTCGCGGCCATCGTTCAACACGCTGGCGACGCCATTGGACTTGAGCCCTTCGAGATAATCGAGGGCGGCCGGATGGCTCTCGCGGGCCAGGAGGCTGGTGAAGGGTTCGCCCGCCACATCCGCCTGCTCATAGCCGAATAGCGCCTCGGCGGAGCGGTTGAGGGACAGGATCACGCCCTGCCCGTCCAGCACGGCGACGCCATCGGTCGCGGTGTCCAGAATGGTGCGCAGCTCGCGCGTCTCCAGCTCGCGCTCGCGCAGATCACCTTCCAGCGCGCGCAGGCGCGGGTTGAGATCGGCCTCGGGCCTGCGGAAGGTTGTGAGCGTGGCGGGGGCGCCATCCCATTCGATGGCCTGGATGCGAATGTCCACCTGAACGATCTGCGCATCAGCAGCGCGGATCGAGACTGACCCGGGCGCCTCGCGGTCCTTCACGCGCTCGGTGAAAATGGCGTCAAGGCCGCCCGCCGCATGGAAAGCGTCCGCATCGACGAAGCCCAGCAGATCAAGCAGGGTGCGGTTGAGGAAGACCGGGATCTCCATGCGACTGACCAGCACGCCCACAGGCAGGCGATCCAGCAGGCCCGCCGCATTGGCGGCGACCCCGTCCAGTATGGAGACGGGCGAAGGCTGCGGCGCCACTACGCGGGGCGGCTCCGGGAGGGCGCGCGGCGGGTCCTGCGCCAGACGCAGGCTGCGGGGCCTTGGCTCGGGCGCAGGGGTCACGGCGCGCACGGTGGCGAGATCGATGAGGTCGCGGATGCGTTGGGCGCGGTCCTCGCTGGTCTCCCGCCGAGTGGGCGCATCGTCATCGACCCGCGCGCCAAGGGCCCGGGCGATCTCGCGGAAGGCGGTGCGCTCGGTGGAGCTGAGCTCGACGAGATTGGAAGCCTCGCGGCTGCGCGCGGGCTCGCGCGGCTCGGGGGCAGGCGCCTGCGGAGCGGCAGGGGGCGCTGCGGGCGCCTCGGGAATGACGGGCGCCTCGGGCCGCCGCTCGCGGATCGAGACCACATTGGTGAGACGGGCGAAGGGGGTGGGCGCAGCCTCGGGATCGCGGGCGGGCTCGGGCGCCATGCTCGGGGTCACGACCGGCGCGGGGGGCGTCCAGTCCCGGGCGCTGGGCTCCAGCCGGTTGATATGGATGACGCCATAGCCGCGATAGCCATGGAAACGCCGCTCGGCGTCGAGCGCGGGCAGACCGCCCAGAGTGATCGGCGCGGCGGCGCGGGCTTTGGCGATGGGCCAGAGAAGATCGAGCCCGCTCCAGGTCTCGCGTTCGCCAAGGGCCTTGCGCAAGGCGTCTTGCGCGTCGGACCCGCAGGCGCGCGCCAGTTCGGCAAAATCAAGGCCCAGCAAGGCCTCCGCAGAGCAACCGAGCACGTCGCACAAGGGGCCGGTGAGGCTGGTGAGGCGACCCGCCCCATCGGTCTGCCAGAGAAAGCGGATGAAGGGCGCGTTGGCGTGGCGGGCGGCCAGAGCAGCCGTGAGCGCCGCCACTTCGCCAGAGGGCGCAAGGGTGGGAAGCGGCACAGGCGATGGCGCGGGGGCGACGAACGCGACCGGCTCGGGAGCCGAAGGCGCGGCCACCACGGCGGGCGCAGCAGGCGGCGCGGCAGGGGCAAGCGCCATGGCGACCGGCGCAGCCTGCGGGTTTGGCGTGGCGGCGGAAAGGGCGGGCGGAAAACCGCCTTTGGGCTGATTGATTCGCGCGCCCACCACCATGCCGATGATGACGGAAACAGGCGCTTGCGTGCGGCGCAGCAGCACGGTCACGGTCTCGACCCGCAGGCCGAAGACGAAACGCACACGCTCCAGCCGCCCGGGCGCGCCCGGCGCCAACTGGCCGAACAGGCTGGCGAGGCCGGGCTTGCCCTGCCCGCTTTCAAGCAAGCGATTCGCAAGCGAATCAAGCCGGGTGACGCCGAAAAAAGTCTGGAGGGAGCCGGAGGCGTAGACGAGACGCGCAGGGGACGTCGCGGCGAGGAAAATCGCGCCGCCCTCGGCCAGCGACGTCGCAAGCGCTGGCTCCGCCAGAAGGGCGGCCAGATCGCTGGAAGAGGGTCTCGACGAGTCGAAATCCATGAACTGCAACGCCTTTTACGCTTTCTACACCTACCGCAACCTGAACAGGCTTAATCAAAACTTAACGAGGGGGGAAGCCCGGGTCGACGATTTGGCCCCGGCTGGAAGCGAATTCCTTAAAACATCGTAAATTTTTGTGCACTGCACAAAGTTGTTGCAACGCACCATATTTTGATCTATTTTAGATCATGCTGCGTTATCTGGCCACGGTCTGCGGCCAAACCCCGACGCCGCCCGGTTCGCTGAAGGAGATGGTTCCATGTCGACGCCCGTTTATGAAGTGCCCACCGAAATGCGTGAATTCGCCGAACGCAGCGTCGCCCAGGCCCGCAAGGCCTTCGAAGGCTTCATGGGCGCCGTGCAGAAGAGCACGACCGTCATCGAGGCCCCTGCTGGCAACCCCGCCCTCACCGGCGCCAAGGACATGTCCGCCAAGGCGGTCGCCTTCGCCGAGAGCAATGTCAACGCCGCTTTCGATCTCGCCGAGAAACTGGTTCACGCCAAGGACGTTCAGGAAGTCATGGCCCTTCAGACCGAATATCTGAAGGCGCAGATGGCCAATATCCAGGCCCAGACCAAGGAATTGGGCGAGACGATGCAAAAAGTCAGCGGCATCAAGAAGTAATCCGATCAGAGAGGTCTGCTCATGGCCACGCCACGCAAGCCGAAATCCTCGTCAGCCGGGGCTGCGCCCAAGCTGACCAAGAAGATCGCCGCCGCGCCCCGCACAACCCCGGCGCAGGCGATGACAGCCTTTGAACCGGCCGGGGGGATCCCGGCCGTCCTTCCCCCCGCCATCGACGTCCTGATCCACGAGACCACCGAAAAAGCGGTCTCCGGCGCCATGGACGCCCAGGAAACCCTGCGTGTGGCTTCGCAGGATGCGCTGGTTCAGACACGCGCCGCCTATGACAAGATGAAACATGCCGCCGAGGACGTGACCGATACGATCGAGGCGAGCTATGTGAATGTGACGCGCGGGTTCGGGCAATTGAACCAGAAGGCGCTCGAGGGGCTGAAGGCGCAGGCCGACGCCAGTCTCGAGCACTTCAAGGCCATGGCCGCAGCCAAGTCCCTGCCTGAGGCCATCAGCCTGCAAACCGACTACGCCCGCAAGCAGTTCGAAGCCCTTTCCATCCAGATGAAGGAACTGGCGGCGCTTGCGCAGAAAGTGGTCACTGAGGCTGCGGAGCCTTTGAAGGCCGGTTTCGACAAAAACCTCGCGGCCTGATTCGCCAAAACGCCAACGCCGCCCCTCGGGGCGGCGTTTTCTTTGGCCCGATCACCGGAGGCGACACGCCAGTTTCAGGAACATCGCCTGCGGCGCTTGCAATTGGTGCGCTTTGCTTCTAGGAAGCCACTCCGGGCCGCCATAGCTCAGTTGGTTAGAGCGCTAGATTGTGGATCTAGAGGTCCCCCGTTCAAGCCGGGGTGGCGGTACCATTTCTTCTATTCAAATCAGTCAGTTGAAAAGCTGTGTGCCGGGCGCCCCGCAGCCAGGGCGCCCGCTTTTGCGCCTCAGCGGCACCCCTCGAGTTTCGACGCCGGATTGATGGCGGGAGCCGGGCCCAGCTTGTTGTTGGCATAATCGATGAACTCGGTCGTATACATGCGGTCCTCGGACGTGGCCCGCTCCACGAGGCCCTGCTCGATATAGAAGGCCTGCTGGTCCATCACGCTCTTCATGTTCACGGCGCCATTCATGCTGCGGCCGGTCCATTCGGTCTTGTCGATATCCTCGATACTGCGCTCGAGCCCGTTCTTGAAGGCGATCTCCATCACCTCCTTGCGATTGGGACCATTGTGATAGGCGAGGCAGTAATCACGGGTGGCGCGCATATAGGCCACGAAGAAGCGGCGCACCGCGTCCTTGTCCTTCTTGATCCAGTCGGTGTTGATGAAGCTGGAGGCGATGGTCATCGGCGAGGGCTGGACGTCGTCATCCACGCGCGCGATGGTGAATCCGTCGCCCGCCTCTTCCATGGCGCTGGCGAAAGGCGGAATGTTCACGGTGGCGTCCAGGGCCCCGTTCTTCATGGCCGGGCTCATCTGCGGGAAACCGAGCTGCTTCAGCTCCACATCCTTGAGGGTCATGCCATATTTCATCAGCAGCTTGCCCAGCTCATAGGTCGTGACCGAGGCGATGGCGTTGGTGCCGACGTTCATACCCTTGAGATCCTGGACCTTGGTGACCTTGCCCTTGAGATCGGCGCGCACGATCAATTTGTGGCCGATCGGCGAGGAGACGCGGTCCGAGGTCATGATCATCGGCATGTTCTTTTCGAGCGCATTGAAGAAGCCGATGGAAACGCCGCCCTCCATCACCTGCAACTCGCCCTGGGCGAGCAAGGCGACGGCCTGGGCTGCGGAATTCACCAGGACGATGTCGACGTCCAGCCCCTCGGCTTTGAAATAGCCCTTGTCCTGCGCGATATAGGTGACGACCGAACCGATCGACTGGACGGTGCTGAGCTTGATCTTGTTCTGCGCCGCCGCCGGGCTGACGGTCGCAAAGGCGAGCGCCGCGAGGCTGACTGTGAAGGCTGTGGAAGCAAGGCGCTGCGACATTTATCTATCTCCCTGGAGACGTTCTTCATTGGTTTGGTGAACCGCCGCCTGGAAAAGGCGCCGATTTCCCCTGCCCTACATATAGCCGTCCGGACGCCGCCTGTCTCCTGACCGGCGACAAACGGAAGCAGGGCTCAACGAGCCCTGCAGTTCCAGGAGCGGGAAGCGACGGTGAAGCGGCTACTTCTTGCCGCCGGCGCGCTTGAGGGACTTGATGCGCAACGGAGGAAGCCCGGATTTCTCTGCGATTTCACGGTCTTGCTCCTCGATCACGGCGCGAGCGGGCGCATCGGCGTCGAGCCCGCCCAGCACCTCGATGGGCACGCGGCGATTGGAACGCTGGCTTCCGTCCTCGTAAATGACGTCGAAGAGCACGAATTCTGATCGACTCGCGGGTTTCCGCGCCATGGGACGACTCCTGATTGACAAGCTGGTTCGGTTTAAGCGCCTTTTCGGCCAGAGCAACCTTAAAAAAAGATTCCTGTTCCCTTCGCGACCGTTTTGCCCCACGATCGCCACAAGTCGGCGTCAAGCAGAGCTTAGGCCCGCAAGGGTAGTGTGCGTAACAGGAGTTGGCGTGAGCTCCACGTGGCGGGGTGAATCCGAACAGAGCAGGACGAAGGCGGCTGGCCGCCTCCGCAAGCGCTCCCCCGTGGGAGGCGCATCCCTCGCCTTGCCCGCCGTGGTGATGATCGTGCTGGGCGCCGCGTTCGTGATGTGGTTCCTGATTGGCGCGCCCCCCGGCGGCGGACAACTCGGCCAGGCGAATGCGACAACGCCGATCCGCCCCCCCGTGCACCCCCCCCAGATCGCCACGACTTCGGCACTGCCGGACACAAGGGTCAGCGAGCCCGCGCCCACGCCGACGCTCCCGGCCCTGATCCTTTCGGGCGCGGCTGAAGCAGCGGCTCCCGAGCCGGACGCGATGATGCCCCTGGCGCTGCAACCGACCCGGCAGATCTCCACCCCCGCCCCCATGATCGCCGTCGTGAGCGAGCCCCAGCAGATCAGCGCGCCACGCACCGCCCCGCCGCTGCCACCCGTCCCGCCTGAACGCCGCGCGCTGTCCCAACCACCGGCGCCCGCGATGGCGCAAGCCGCCCCGGCGCCCCTCCAGCCGCCAAAGGCGGCGCCTGCTTCAGGTCCTGCGGCTGTGACGACCGAAACGGAAAAAGAAAAGCCCGCGCGCTTCGCCATCATACTGGCGAGCGTGGAGACCGAGTCCGAGGCGCGGACCAAGCTTGGCCAGTTCAAACAGAAATTTGGCGGTGTGCTGGGCGCCCGGCGTCTGAGTTACCATCGCACGAAGCAGGATGGCGCGCTGGTCTGGCACGTGCGCAGCACCGGCATGACGGAAGCCGACGCCGAGGAACTTTGCGAGCAGATCGAAAAAGCCGGGGGCGAATGCGCCGCTTGGCCCCAATGACAAGCTTGCATGGGAAGCAGGCGCGGGCCGATGGCCCCTGGGCGGCGGCGAGTTCAGTTTGAAACAAAAGCCCGCTAGACTGGCTTGATGAACAATCCTCTGGATCAAGACGGCCTTTTGCGCTGGCCGCGCCTCGCCTATCTGATCATCGGCGCCCTGCTGGGCGCCATCTTCATGGAAGTGATGCGCCAGGCCGGATTCTAGGCCGCCGGTTTCAGCCGGCGACCCCTGATACGCTCAGCCCCGCGCCTTGGCCTCGCGGCGGCGGGCGTGGAGCACGAACTCCGTATAGCCATTGGGCTGCTCGCGCCCCTTGAAGATCAGGTCGCTGGCGGCCTGAAAGGCCACGCCATCGCAAGCCGGCGCCATGGGGCGATAGAGCGGATCGCCCGCATTCTGCCGATCCACCACGGCGGCCATACGCTTGAGGGTGTCGCGCACCTGCTGTTCGCTGGCGATGCCATGGCGCATCCAGTTGGCGATATGCTGGCTGGAGATACGCAGGGTGGCGCGATCTTCCATCAGGCCGACGTCGTGAATGTCCGGCACCTTGGAGCAGCCTACGCCCTGGTCGATCCAGCGCACCACATAGCCCAGAATGCCCTGGCAATTGTTATCGAGCTCCTGCTGGACCGCGTCCGGCGCGAAGTTCGAGTTGGACAGGGGGATGGTCAGAATATCCGAGAGCTTGGCGCGAGGCCGCTTGGCGATCTCGGCCTGACGCTCGGCCACGCTCACCTGATGATAATGCAGCGCATGCAGGGTCGCGGCGGTGGGCGAGGGCACCCAGGCCGTGTTGGCGCCCGCCTTGGGGTGGCCGATCTTCTGGGCGAGCATGTCCGCCATGCGGTCGGGCGCGGCCCACATGCCCTTGCCGATTTGCGCCCGGCCCGGCAAGCCGCAGAGCAGGCCCACGTCCACGTTGGAATCCTCATAGGCGGGGATCCACGGGGTCGTCTTGATGTCGTTCTTGCGGACCATGGGGCCAGCTTCCATCGACGTGTGGATCTCGTCGCCCGTGCGGTCGAGGAAGCCCGTGTTGATGAAGACCACGCGGTCGGCGGCGGCCAGGATGCAGCGGGCGAGATTGACCGTGGTGCGGCGCTCCTCGTCCATGATGCCCATTTTCATGGTGAAGCGCGGCATGCCCACGAGATCCTCGACGCGGGCGAAGAGGTCATTGGCCAGCGCCACCTCGTCGGGACCATGCATCTTCGGCTTGACGATATAGACCGAGCCCGCACGCGAATTCTTCACCTGCTGGGCGCCCTTGAG
>CANCSY010000105.1 GCA_947380915.1 Beijerinckiaceae bacterium | reverse complement strand
GGAATTGCAGGATTCCTTTTCGGCCCTTTGACCCCGCCCGAAAAACCCGCTACCCCGCGAGCGACCCGGCGCGCCCCAGGCGCCCGCTGAAAACCCGGACTGCGCTCCCATGAATATCTTTGCCGACTTCCAGACCCGCGTGGCCGTGATCCTGCGGGGCATCATGGCCGATGGCCGCCTGCCTGCGGATCTCGATCTCTCCCGCTTCGTGGTGGAGCCCACGAAAGATCCCGCCCATGGGGATCTCGCCACCAATGCGGCCATGGTCTACGCCCGCGAGGCCAAGGCCAGCTTCCCCAACCCGCGCCAGCTCGCCACCGAAATCGCCTATGCGCTCGCGCAGGATGGCGAGGTCGACCAGGCTGAAGTCGCGGGGCCCGGCTTCATCAACATCCGCCTCAAGCCCGCCGTCTTCGCAGGCGTGCTGCGCGCGGCGCTGGCTGAGGGCGTGGCCTTCGGGCGGGGGACGCCCGCCGCGGTTCAGAAGATCAATGTGGAATATGTCTCCGCCAATCCCACCGGCCCCATGCATGTGGGCCATGGGCGCGGGGCTGTGTTCGGCGACGCCCTGTCGAGCCTGCTCGATTTCGCGGGCTTCGAGGTCACCCGCGAATATTACATCAACGACGCGGGCGCGCAGGTGGATGTGCTGGCCCGGTCGGCTTATCTGCGCTACCGCGAGGCGTTGGGCCACGACATCGGCGAGATCCCCGAGGGGCTCTATCCCGGCGACTACCTCAAGCCCGTGGGCGCGGCGCTCGCCGCCCGCTTTGGCGAGAGCCTGCTGGGCAAGCCCGAGGGCGAGTGGCTGGAGGATGTGCGCATGGCCGCCATCGACGCCATGATGGACATGATCCGCGAGGATCTGGCCGCCCTCAACATCCGCCACGCCGTCTTCTTCTCCGAGCGGTCCCTGACGCGCAGCGGACAGGGGGATCTCGTTGGCGCGGCCATCGACGACCTGACGGCGCGGGGCATCGTCTACGAGGGCCGCCTGCCGCCGCCCAAGGGGCAGCTTCCCGATGATTGGGAGGATCGCGAGCAGACCCTGTTCCGCTCCACCGATTTCGGCGACGACGTTGATCGCCCGCTCAAGAAGTCGGATGGCTCCTACACCTATTTCGCCTCCGACATCGCCTATCACAAGTCGAAGATCGACCGGGGCTTCCTGGCCATGATCGACGTCTGGGGCGCGGACCATGGCGGATATGTGAAGCGCATGCAGGCGGCGGTGAAGGCGCTCTCCGATGGGCGGGCGGCGCTGGATGTGAAGCTGTGCCAGCTTGTCAAGCTCATGCGTCATGGCGAGCCCGTGAAAATGTCCAAACGCTCCGGCGATTTCGTGACCCTGCGCGAAGTGGTCGATGAAGTGGGCGTCGACGCCGTGCGCTTCATGATGATTTTCCGCAAGAACGACGCGCCGCTGGACTTCGATCTGGCCAAGGTGATCGAGCAGTCAAAAGATAATCCGGTCTTCTATGTGCAGTACGCCCATGCGCGCGGGAAAAGCGTGGAGCGCCAGGCGCTTGCGGCCATGGCCGGAATCGATCTCTCACCCGCCGCGCTGGCCCGGGCCGACCTTTCCCTGCTGGATGACGAAGGGGAAGTGGCGCTGGTGAAGCTGATCGCACAATATCCACGACAAATTGAGGCTGCGGCTCTGGCCCACGAGCCTCATCGCATCGCCTTTTACCTTCACGATCTGGCCAGCGCCTTTCATTCGCACTGGAATCGCGGAAAAGATCAGCCTCATTTGCGCTTTATTAATGAAGAAAGGAGAGATTTATCCGCAGCAAGGCTGGCATTGGTTGTTTCGTTAACCGGCGTTCTCGCCTCCGGCCTGCGTATTCTGGGCGTCAGCGCGCCTGAAGAGATGCGATAGACGCATTGACCGTCCTGCGTGATTCGGGCCAAGGTCAAGGCGTTGAGACGCTTCCGGATTCCTCCGGGTCTCGTCGAGCGCGTAAACGCCACTCGAGGTGGATCATGAGTGGACCGGCCAATATATCTCGCACCCCAGTGGACCTCGAGGAATTCGAGGCTCTGTTGCGTCGTCCGTCTGCGGGCGCGGCTCCCCATGGCGATCCGCTTGCAGAGCTTGCGCGTCTGGTCGAGAGCCAGCGCGCCCCCTTCGGGAAACCCCAGCCGTCCGAGGCCCAGCCTGCTGCGGGCCACGGTGACCATGACTGGGATCTGCGCGGCTCCGCCCATGACGTGCATCCCGATGCGCGCGGATCCTATGAGCAAATGAATTCCGGGCGCGAGCGCGCGCCCTCCGCCTATGAGCAGGATCCCTACGCGCAGAACGCCTATTCCCAGCCCTCCCAGGTGCCGCCGCCCCCGCCGGGAGCCTGGCGTCAGGAAGATGCGGTCTGGGAGAGCGACGTCGAGCCAAAGCGCCGGTCGCGCACGGCCATCTACGCCCTTGGCGGGGCGCTTTGCCTCGTGGTGGCGGGCGTCGCGGGCACCTATGCCTTCCGGAGTGGCCCTGAGGTCGTGGCGAGCGCGCCCACGATCAAGGCCGCCAGCGGTCCCCTGAAGGTCGTTCCCGAGGGGCCCGCGCCCTCCAGCGCCTCCTCCAGCAGCGCCACGGTTCTCGACAAGGCCGGTGAGAAGATCGGTGCAAGCCGTGTCGTCACCTCCGAGGAGCAGCCGGTCGATCTGTCCCAGGTTCGCACCGCCTCCATTCCTGCCGCTGGAGCCCCCGCGCGTTCAGGCAATGGCTTTCCCGAGCCGATCAAGGTCAAGACCGTTTCCGTTCGGCCCGATGGCACGATCATTCAGCCCGGCGTAGCTGCGCCCCAGCGCACCGCCTCCAATGTCACGGGGTCCACACCGCCCGCAGTCAGCGCCGCCGCGCCCGCTCCTGCTCCCGCTGCCGCTCCCGCTGCCGCGTCTGGCAAGACGACCGCCCGCGTCACCCCGCCCAGTGAAACGCCTTCGCCCAAGCCTGTTCAGGCTGCGGCTGTCGTTCCGTCCGGGGCCGCTATACCTTCTGTCGCCAAGGGTGGTTTCGCCGTGCAGCTTTCCGCTGCTGGCAGCGAAAACGAGGCGCGCGCCTCCATCGCCAAATATCAGCGCCAGTTCGGCTCCGCGCTGGGCAGCCATTCTCCCGGCGTGGTCAAGGGCGAGGCCAATGGCAGGGACGTCTGGCGCATCCGCGTTGGCGGGTTGAGCCGTGAGGACGCGCTGTCCATGTGCACGAGCATCAAGGGCTCGGGCGGCTCCTGTTTCGTGGCGGCGAACTGACGGTCAGGCCAACCAGCGCATCATAACCCTCCCCCCCTGTGGGGAGGGTCGGCCGCGCCAGCGGACGGGGTGGGGGTCTGTGCACGCTGATCGGGCGCGCGATGGTCAAGGCGCTCCTTCCGGATATTTTGCTCGCCCCCCACCCCTCAACCCTCCCCACAAGGGGGAGGGGAGCGGCTGGCGCCTCGCAAAGACAATTGAAGATTGCGCGCTGTCGGGGACCCTGATCCATGACCACCCATCCCAAGGCATTCATCTGCGGTTGCAAGGGCTTGAGCCTTGACGCGCAGGAGCGCGCCCTCATCGCCCTGCATCAGCCCTGGGGCCTGATCCTGTTCAAGCGCAACATTGACGCGCCCGCGCAGGTGGCGGCGCTGGTGGCGAGCTTTCGGGAGATCGTGGGGCGCGAGGATGCTCCCGTGCTGATCGATCAGGAGGGGGGGCGCGTGCAGCGCATGGGCCCGCCGCACTGGCCCGCCTATCCGGCGGCGGCGCGGTTCGGGGAGGTCATTGGCGGCCTTGAGGGGCAGGCCGAGGCCGCCCGTCTGAACGCCCGCGTCATGGCGGCCGATCTGGCGGCTGTGGGCGTCAACGTGAACTGCACGCCGGTGCTCGATGTGCCGGCGCCTGGCTCCCACAACATCGTCGGCGACCGGGCCTATGGGGCTGATCCGTTGGCTGTGGCGGGCTTTGGCCTTGCGGTCTGCGAAGGGATGCTCCGCCAGGGCGTGCTGCCGGTGATCAAACATATTCCCGGCCACGGGCGGGCGAAGGCCGACAGTCATCTGGAGCTGCCGCGCGTCAGCGCAACCCGGAAAGAGCTTGAAGAGACTGATTTCAAGCCATTCAAAATGCTTTTCGACACGCCCCTCGGCATGACCGCCCATGTGGTCTACGAGGCGATTGACCCTGACCGGCCCGCCACGACCTCGCCTCTGGTGGTGGAAAAGATCATCCGGGGCTACATCGGCTTTCGAGGCCTCCTGATGAGCGACGACCTCTCCATGAAGGCTCTCAGCGGGGACTTTGGCGACCGCGCCCGGGCGGTTTTCGCCGCCGGGGTGGATATCGCCCTCCATTGCAACGGGGATTGGGCCGAGACCGAGCCTGTCGCCATGGCCGCGCCCGTGTTGAAGGGCAAGAGCCTCAAGCGGGCCGAGCGGGCGCTCAAGTTCATCAAGGATCCGCCGCAACCACTAGATCTTGTGGATGCCCGCGCCAGACTACACTTGATGCTTGCAGGGACGGCCTAGAGGCGGCACTCTCGCGCGCTGCGGGCGGGCTGACTGCCGCCTGCGTCGGAGAGTGTATCGTGGCCGCTGAACTGCCCTTCGAGGCGGAGATCGACAAGTCTGATTCCGAGCCGTCCTTCCTGGTGGATGTGGACGGCTTCGAGGGTCCGCTTGACCTTCTGCTCGAGCTCGCCCGGCGCCAGAAGGTGGATCTGCACAAGATCTCCATCCTGGCGCTGGTCGATCAATATCTGGAATTCATCGACGCGGCGCGCCGGGTGCGGCTGGAGCTGGCCGCCGATTATCTGGTTATGGCGGCCTGGCTCGCCTATCTCAAATCGCGCCTGCTGCTGCCCGAGCCCCCCAAGGGGCCGGAGCCCGCCGCCGCCGACCTGGCTGCGGCGCTGGCCGCGCGCCTGCGCCGTCTGGAAGCCATCCGCGCCGCCGCCGAAAAGCTCATCAACCGCCCGCGCCTTGGCCGGGACGTGCATCTGAACGGCTCGCCTGCGGGCATCGAAATCCTGCGTCATCCCCAGTGGAAGGCCTCGATCTATGATCTGCTGTCCGCCTATGCGCGCCAGCGGCAGATCCAGGCCCTGTCCAGAGTGACCCTCCACAAGCGCCATGTCTGGTCGATCCACGACGCCCGCGAGGCGCTGGAGCGGCTGGCCGGGATCGCCATGGAATGGACGATCATGGATCACTACCTGATCGAATATTGCGTCGCCCCGGAGATGCGCAAAAGCGTCCGGGCCTCGGCCTTTTCCGCCTCTCTGGAAATGGTGCGCGAGGGTGTCATCGATCTGCGTCAGGACCGCGCTTTCGCCCCGCTCTGGGTGCGTCGTCATGCGGAGCCCGAGGCGCCGCCGCCATCGGGGGAACCCTCCGATGAACAAGCGGCTTGAGTGAAACATAGGAGTTGAAGTGGCCGAGATCGCCAGATTGTTCCCGCAGGATGAGACCGACGACGCGCGTGCGGAGGCGCTGTTGCAGGCGAGCCGCATCGCCGAGGCGCTGATTTTCGTCTCGGCCGATCCGGTCGAGGAGAAGGACATCGCCAAGCGCATGCCCGACGGCGTGAGCGCGCTCGAGGCGCTGGAGGCCCTGCGCGCCCACTATGCCGGGCGCGGCATCAATCTGATCCGCGTGAACACTCGCTGGACCTTCCGCACCGCCACGGACCTGAGCTGGCTGCTGTCGCGCGAAGTGTCCGAGCCCAAGAAGCTGTCGCGTCCCGCCATCGAGACCCTGTCGATTATCGCCTATCACCAGCCGGTGACCCGGGCCGAGATCGAGGACATCCGGGGCGTCGCCATTTCCAAGGGCACGCTTGATGTGCTGATGGAGACCGGCTGGGTGCGTCTGCGCGGGCGCCGCAAGGCGCCGGGGCGGCCCATCACCTATGGCACCACGGACACGTTCCTGCTGCATTTCAGCCTGGAGACCATCGGCGATCTGCCGGGCCTCGACGAGCTGAAGGCGGCGGGCATGTTCGATGGACGCCTGCCAGAGGGCTTTGGCGTGCCCCAGCCCCGCGATGGCGAGGCGCTGACCGAGGATGAGGATCCGCTGGAGGATGGCGCCATCGACCTCTTCGACGAGCAGGCGCTGGCGCCCGGCGACGGGGACGAGGCGGGTGAGGTTGTTGCGGAGGCGGAGGTCGAGTCTTTGGCCGAGGCGGAATTTGCGGCTGAGGCGCAGAAATCGGCGTCCGAGCCGGAGGAGCCGTGAAGCGATTCGGTTGAGCCGCGCTCCCGATATGGCAAAGATGTGCGCAGTATCAATTATTTGGCGTAATGTCTGCCGGTCCCCTTCCCCCTGTGGGGAGGGGTGAGGGGTGAGGGTCGCGCGATCTCTGGCGTTAGCGCCCTTAGCAACCGCGGTCCCGATCAGCATGCGCAGACCCCCACCCCGTCCGCTGACGCGGCCGACCCTCCCCACGGGGGGGAGGGTATGAAAAGCGCGCGCAATTTCAGTTGTTTACGCGGTTCGCCAGCCGGTCTGCGGACGCTCTCGCCAGCTTGCCGCCAAGCAATCTCCCACTTGTGTGCGCAGCGTTCTTGTTTTTGCCGCTTGGGGCGCTTAGGTTTGGTTCGAGTTCTCGCCGCGCAGGGGCTGTAGCGGCGTTCTGGAGGTTGTTATGGGTAGCTTTTCTCTCTGGCACTGGATCGTCGTTGGCGCGATCGTGCTCGTTCTGTTTGGCGGCAAGGGCAAGATTTCCGATCTGATGGGCGACTTCGCCAAGGGCATCAAGTCCTTCAAGAAGGGCCTTGCGGAAGAGGACGAGAAGCCGGCTGAAAAGCCCGCCGATCCCGCCGTGGCGCGCACCCTCGACCATGCGCCGGCGCCGGCGCCCGCCGCCGAGCCAGCGCCCGCCGCCGAGCCTCGCAAGGTCGTCTGAACCCATCATCGGAAGCGCGCCGGGGCCTTTGGCCGCCGGCGTATAAGCGTGTGCACCCAATCCGATGTTCGACATCGATAGCGGCAAACTACTGATTATCGGCATCGTCGCGCTTGTCGTGATCGGGCCGAAGGAACTGCCCGGCGTGCTGCGCCAGGTGGGCCTTGCGCTTGGCAAGGTGCGCCGCATGGCGGCCGAGTTCCAGGGCCAGTTCATGGAGGCGATGCGCGAGTCCGAACTGGAAGAGCTGAAAAAGGACGTCCAGAAGATGTCCGAGAGCGCCAACTTCACCAATTTCGATCCGCTGACCGATGTGAAGACCCAGCTCGACGAGGTGGGCTCGCAGGTCGAGACCTCGCTCAATGCGCCTGTCGCGCCAGTGGAGAGCACGGATCTGCCCGCGCCCGAGATCACCTTTATCCCTGACCCGGATCCCCTGACGCAGGCAGCGGCTCCCGAGGCTGCTCCCGAGGCTGCTCCCGAGGCTGCGCCTGCGCCTGACCATGCGCCCATCAAGACAGGCGGGACGGCATGACCGACGCTGATATCGAAGCCACCAAGGCGCCCCTGATGGAGCATCTGATCGAGCTGCGCGCGCGGCTCATCAAGGCCGTCATCGCCTTCCTGGTCGCCTTCGTGGTGTGCTTCTATTTCTCCCACTACATCTACAACGTGCTCATCGGGCCCTTCGTGAGCGTGGTGGGGGCGGACAAGGCCAAGCTCATCGCCACCCATTTTCTGGAGCAGTTCTTCACCAACCTGAAGCTCTCCATGTTCGGCGCCGCCTTCATCGCCTTTCCGGTGATTGCTGGGCAGATCTACGCCTTTGTCGCGCCGGGCCTCTACAAGCATGAGCGCCACGCATTCCTGCCCTATCTGATCGCCACGCCTGTGTTCTTCGGGCTGGGGGTGGTGCTGGTCTATTTCGGCGTCATGCCCATGCTGATCCGCTTTTCGGTGAGCATGCAGCAGATCAACGAGCCCGGGCAGGCGACCATCGAGCTGCTGCCCAAGGTGAGCGAATATTTGTCGCTGATGATGTCGCTGGTCTTCGCCTTCGGCATCGCCTTCCAGCTGCCGGTCATCCTTACCCTTTTGGGCCATGTCGGCGTGATCGACGCCGCCTTCCTGAAACAGAAACGCCGCTACGCGATTGTCATCATCACGGTGGCCGCCGCAGTGCTGACCCCGCCTGACGTCATCAGCATGTTGGCCCTCGTGGCGCCCATGCTGCTGCTCTACGAGGGCGCGGTGATTGCGGTGGGCCTCATCGAGAAGAAAGCCGCCAAAGCCTCCGACGCCTGAGGCGCGGCGGCCTTCGGCCGTCGCATCGGGGTAAGCATGGCGGACGCCTTCACGGGCCTGACGAGCGAGGAGGCGCAGGCGCGTCTTGCAGCTGAGGGCCGCAACGAGCCGCCCGCCGCTGATCGGCGCACGCCCCTCAAGATCGTGCTCGACGTGCTGCGCGAGCCCATGCTGGCGCTGCTGCTGGCCAGCGGCTTGCTCTATTTGCTGCTGGGCGATTTGAAGGAGGCGCTGATCCTCCTCGCCTTCGCCCTCATCTCCATCGTCATCACCATCGTGCAGGAGACCCGCACCGAGCGCGTGCTGGAGGCCCTGCGCAGCCTGTCGAGCACGCGCGCCCTGGTGATCCGCGATGGGGCGCGCCAGCGCATCCCCGGGGTCGATGTGGCGCGGGGGGATCTGCTGGTGCTGGAGGAGGGCGAGCGGGCGCCCGCCGACGCCCTGCTGGCCCAGAGCCATGACCTCATGGTGGATGAATCCCTGCTCACCGGCGAGGCTGTGCCGGTGCGCAAGCGGGTCGCGCCGGAGGGGGCCGTGGTCGCCGAGGCACGGCCCGGTGGGGAAGACCAGCCCCATGTCTATTCGGGCTCGCTCATCACACGCGGCTCGGCGCTGGCTGTGGTGACGCGCACGGGGCCGCGCAGCGTGATCGGCCAGATCGGGCGCTCGCTGGGGGAGCTCGAGCGCGAACCGCCGCGCTTGCAGGCGCAGACAAGGCGCATGGTGCTGATCTTCTCCGTGGTGGGCGTCAGCTTCAGCGTGATGACCGTGCTGCTCTATGGCTATACGCGGGGGGACTGGTTGCAGGCGGCGCTGGCGGGCATCGCCATCGGCATGTCCATGCTGCCCTCCGAATTGCCCGTGGTGCTGGCGGTGTTCATGGCCATGGGGGCCTGGCGCATCAGCAAGGCGCGGGTGCTGACCCGCCGCGCCGCCGCCATCGAGACGCTGGGCTCGGCGACCGTGCTCTGCGCCGACAAGACCGGCACCCTCACTGAAAATCGCATGACCATCGTGGAACTGCGGCTCGCCAATGGCGAGATCCTGCATCTGACGCCGGGCGGGGAAGAGGTGGCCGAGGCCTTCCACGGCCTCGCCCATACGGGTCTGCTCGCCAGCGCCCGCCATCCCGTGGACCCCATGGAGCGGGCCTTCCATCAGCTGTTTCCCGCAGGCGGGGGCGGGCAGGGGGCGAGCGAACTGATCCACCGCTTCGGCCTGCGGCCCGATCTGCTGGCCGTCACCCATGTCTGGGCGCTCGATGGGGACGACGCGCTGACGGTCGCCGCCACGGGCGCGCCCGAAGCCATCGCCGAATTGTGCGGGCTCGATGCGCAGGCCCATGAGCGCATGCGCGCCGAGGCCGACGCCATGGCGCGGGAAGGTCTGCGGGTGCTGGGCGTCGCCCGCG
>CANCSY010000104.1 GCA_947380915.1 Beijerinckiaceae bacterium | reverse complement strand
GCCGATGGCGCCCAGCTCCTGCGCATTCTGGGCAACCAGGGCGTGGATTACCGCATCGATGGCAAGCGCCCGGGCGATCATCCCACCGCCGGCCAGACGGTTCATCTGGACGCCCGGCGCATCGTGGACACCACCGCGCCTTACGAGCTGGTCTCGCGCATGCGTGCGAGCTTCTGGGTCATCGCGCCCATTCTGGCGCGCATGGGCGAGGCCAAGGTCTCCCTGCCGGGCGGCTGCGCCATCGGCACGCGGCCTGTGGATCTGCTGATCATGGCGCTGGAGCGGCTGGGGGCGGAGATCGAGATCGAGGCGGGTTATGTCATCGCCCGCGCGCCCAAGGGGCTGCGGGGCGGCGAGATCGACTTTCCCAAGGTGACCGTCGGCGGCACCCACACGGCCCTCATGGCGGCCTCGTTGGCCCATGGGCACACGCTAATCAAGAATGCGGCGCGCGAGCCCGAGGTGGTGGATCTCGTCGATTGCCTCATCAAGATGGGCGCGAAGATCAAGGGCGCCGGGACATCGGAGATCGAGATCGAAGGCGTCTCCCGCCTCGGCGGCGCCCGCCACACCGTCCTGCCCGACCGCATCGAGACCGGCACCTACGCCATGTGCGTGGCCATGACCGGGGGCGATGTGCTGCTGGAGGGCGCCCGGCCCGAGCTTCTTCAATCGGCGCTGGATATTCTGGCCCAGACCGGCGCCACGATCACCTCCACCAGCGAGGGGATCCGCGTCAAGCGCAACGGCGGCGGCATCGCGCCTGTGGACGCCATCACCGAGCCCTTCCCGGGCTTTCCTACCGATCTTCAGGCCCAGTTCATGGCGCTTATGACCCGGGCGGGGGGCGAATCGCGCATTCGCGAGACCATTTTCGAGAACCGCTTCATGCATGTGCAGGAACTGGCCCGCTTTGGCGCGCGCATCCGCCTCGACAATGATGTGGCCATCGTCACCGGGGTGAGCACGCTCAAGGGCGCCCCGGTCATGGCGACGGACCTGCGCGCTTCGGCCTGCCTCGTCATCGCCGCCCTGGCGGCGGAGGGGGAGACCATGGTCAACCGGGTCTACCATCTGGACCGCGGCTTCGAGCATCTCGAGCAGAAGCTGGCGGGCTGCGGCGCCATCGTGGAGCGCATCGCCAGCGGGGGCTGATCGCTTTCGTTCACCCTTCTGAAGGATTCGAATCGCCCTCGGCCGCTCAGCTTGCTAAAGAGAGCCCGCTCATTCGAGGGGATTACCCGTGACCAGCAGGACGGATCAGGCGGCTCAGGCGGATATGACGGCGCGGCAGGGGCGAATCATCGCCCATCTGACGCAGGCTGGCCATGCGCGCGCCGAGCCCCCGGTTCTCCAGCCCGCCGACATTTTTCTGGATCTGGCGGGCGAGGACATCCGCGCCCGCATTTTCCTCACCACCGGCGCCGAGGGCGAGGAATTATGCCTGCGGCCGGAATATACGATCCCGGTCTGCCGGGCCTATCTGGCCTCGCCGCAGGCGGGATCCGCCGCCTCCTTCTCGTATCTTGGCCCCGTCTTCCGCCAGAGGCCGGGCGGGCCTAACGAATTCATTCAGGCGGGCATCGAGAGCCTGGGCCGCACCGACCGCGAGGCGGCGGATGCGGAAATCCTGACCCTGGCGCTGGAAGCCGCGCAGGGCGCCGACAGCGGCCCGTTGAGCGTGCGCCTCGGCGACGCAGGACTCTTCACCGCCCTTCTGTCCTCCCTCGATCTGCCCGCCGCCTGGATCCGGCGCATCCGGCGCGGCCATATGCGCAGCGAAAATCTGAACGCCCTTCTGGCCCCCGCCGCCAATGGCGCCGGGGCCGATCATTCGGGCGTTCTGGCGGCGCTGGAGGGCGTCGACAAGAAGGGCGCCCGCGCGCTGGTCGAGGATCTCCTGTCCATCGCCGGCATCTCCTCGGTGGGCGGGCGCAGC
The DNA here is from genome assembly GCA_947380915.1 of Beijerinckiaceae bacterium. Next base: position 7,913 of record CANCSY010000104.1, on the reverse strand, counting down.
GCGGGCGAGATCGCCGACCGCTTCCTCGAACAGGCGGCCATGAAGTCGCACATGGGCATCAGCGCCGAAAAGCGCGCCGTGCTGGAGCGTTTCCTCGCCGTGGGAGGCGATCCCGACAAGGCCTCGGCGGCCCTGCGCGCTCTTGCGCAGGACGCAAAGATTGATCTGGGCGCCGCGCTTGACGCGTTCGACGCGCGCCTCGGCTTCATCGCCGCGCGCGGGCTGGAAGTGTCGAGCCTGGTCTTCGCCGCCAATTTCGGTCGCAACCTCGATTATTACACCGGCTTCGTCTTCGAGGCCCATCGGCCCGACGGCGAGGTGGGGCGTCCCGTCATCGGCGGCGGGCGTTACGACGGCTTGCTGCGCCGGTTGGGCGCGGCCCAGGACATCCCCGCCGTAGGCGCCGCCATCTGGTGCGATCGGCTCTTTGCTGGCGGAGAGAAGGCGTGAGCAACGACACCCAGACCCTCGTTCTCGCCGTCCCCTCCAAGGGGCGGTTGCAGGAGAACGCCAACAACTTCTTCAAGCGCGCGGGCCTCACGGTCGTGCAGGGACGCGGCGCGCGCGACTATCGCGGCGCGCTGGCGGAACTGCCGGGCGTCGAGGTGGCCTTTCTCTCGGCTTCCGAGATCGTGCAGCAACTGGCCTCCGGCGCCGCACATATGGGCGTCACGGGCGAGGATCTGGTGCGCGAACAGCTTGCGGACCCCGCCGCCAAGATCGAATTCCTCACACCCCTGGGCTTTGGCCACGCCAATGTCATCGTCGCCGTGCCCGAGGCCTGGATCGACGTGCGCACCATGGCGGATCTGGAAGACGTCGCCGCCGCCTTCCATGCGCGGCGCGGCGCCCGCATGCGGGTCGCGACAAAATATGTGAACCTGACCCGCGCCTTCTTCGCGCAGAACGGCGTCACCGATTACCGCATCGTGGAGTCTCTCGGCGCCACCGAGGGCGCCCCTGCGGCCGGTCAGGCCGAGTTGATCGTGGACATCACCACAACGGGCGCCACCCTGCGAGCCAATGCGCTGAAGGTGCTGGATGATGGGGTGATGCTGCGCTCGGAGGCCAATCTGGTCGCCTCGCTCTGCGCTGACTGGAGCCCCGCCGCCCGCGCGGTGGCGCGCACCATCCTGTCGCGGATTTCAGCAGAGGAAGACGCCCGCACCTCCCGCGAAGTGCGCGCCTTCGTGCCCAAGCCCCAGGAACTCGCCATCGAGGCCCAGACACGCTTCGGCGCCCGCGCCCTCTTCGGTTTCGCCAAGGACGGCCCGCTGCGGCTGATCTGCCCGGCCAAGCAAGTGGCGGGGCTTTCCGAATGGCTGGTGGAATGCGGCGCCGACCATGTGAGCGTCAGCGCGCTGGACTATCTCTTCAGCGCCCGCAACGCGCTGTATGAGCGGCTGGCGGCGCGGATCGGGTAACGGCGGCCTATCCGCCGCGCCGGAAGCGCAGGCGGCCTTGCGGGCTCTCCAGCACAAGCCCGCCACGCTCCAGACGCCAGCGGGGATCGGCGTTGAGCACGGCCAGAAAGCGGCGCTCGACATCGCCCGCTGCGCCCGCGCAAAAACGCCGTGTGACCGCCATGGGCGCGAAATGCAACTCGGCGTCCGTCCGCGACAAAGACGCCGTCCAGCGGTTGCAGCCCGTCGCGCCAAAGGCCCGCCCGGAAGCCGCCTCGATCCGCAAACTGGGCCGCGCGTCTTTGGGTGCAGCATTGCCATTCAGAGCGACGGCCAACCAGTCCACATCGACAGGAAAGCGCCCCTGAGAAAATGCTGTTGAACACTGAAGGCAAAAGCCCGCGAAGACGGCTGCGCGCAGCAACATGGCAGGGAACTGGGGCAGGCGCCAGAAACGACAATCCCCCGACTGCCGACCTGCCGACTGCCAAATGCCCCCTACTCCGCCACGAACTTCATCGCCACACCATTCATGCAATAGCGCAGGCCCGTGGGCGCCGGGCCGTCTTCGAAGACATGGCCGAGGTGGCCGCCACATTGGGCGCAATGGACCTCCGTGCGGGTCATGAAATGGCTGTTGTCCACGGTGGTCTCGACCGCGCCGGGCAGCGGATCGCAGAAGCTGGGCCAGCCCGTGCCGCTGTTGAACTTGGTCTTGCCCACAAAGAGCGGATTGCCGCAGCCCGCACATTCGAAGGCGCCGGGGCGCTTCTCGTGATCGAGGGGGCTGGTGCAGGCGCGCTCGGTGCCATGTTCGCGCAGCACGCGATACTGGTCAGGGGTGAGAATGCGCCGCCATTCCTCATCGCTCTTGCTGATGGGGAAGGTCTTGGATTCGGTTTTCGCGCCGCCGCCGAAAAGGCCCATGGTGTTCCTCGCTACGGGCGCTCACGCCCTCTGGGATGGAACATAATCGCTCGCGAGCGATCTTAGAAGAGCGATCCTTGCGAACCGCCCCCGGAGGGTCCCCCGCGCGCCGGGCGCGGGCGGGGCTTGGGCGTCTCAGGCGCGGCGCCGCCGCCTTCCCCCGTCACCGCCGCCACGCGACCATCGGAAAATTCGATGCTGATGGCCATGCCGGGCGCGAGCCCAGCGGCCGCCCGCAGGGGCGTCCCCGCGTCATCGCGCACCAAGGCGAAGCCCCGCGCCAGCACGCTCTTGTAGCCCAGCGAGGCGAAGAGCTGCGCCAGCGCCCCCAGCCGCTCGGTCTTGCGGGCGCTGTTGGCGACGATGGCGGCGCACAGGCGCGCGTCCACCATCACAAGGCGCTCGCGCCGCGCCCGCAGGGTCTGGCCCTGCAGGGCGAGCTGCGCCCGCAGCGCCGCCTCCAGCCGCTTGCCGAGCGCCTCCAGCGGGACGCGGCGGGTCGGCACAAGCGTGGGCCGCACCCGCGCGAGCCGTCCCGCCAGCCCCGCGCAACGCTCACCCATGCGGGCGAATTCAGCCTGCGGGGAGTGCCGCGCCAGAAGATTGGCCGCCCGGCCCAGCCTGATCTGGCGCTCGCCCATGGCGGCGCTCATGCGTGCCCCCAGCCGCTCGCCCGCCCGGTCGAGGCGCTGGCGCGGCACGGCGATGACATCCTCGCCGGAGGGCAGCGCCCGGGCGAGGCCGCGCAGATCGGCCCGGCGCCGCTCCAGCAGGCGATAGAGGGCGCCCTGGTGGCGGCGCGCGAGATCACCTGTCTGGGCCAGCAGCTCGCTGCGCACGGGCACGCACATTTCAGCCGCCCCTGTGGGGGTGGGGGCGCGCAGGTCGGCGGCGTGGTCGATCAGGGTCCAGTCGGTCTCGTGGCCGACGGCGGCGACGAGGGGAATGTCGCTGGCGGCGGCGGCGCGCACCACGGCCTCGTCATTGAAACCCCAGAGATCCTCAAGCGATCCGCCGCCCCGCGCCACGATGATGACGCTGGGCCGGGGGACGCGCCCGCCCTCGGGCAGGGCGTTGAAGCCCTCGATGGCGCGGGCCACCTCCGACCCGCAGGTCTCCCCCTGCACCCGCACGGGCCAGACGATGACGCGGCGGGGGAAGCGGTCGGCGATGCGGTGGAGGATGTCGCGGATGACGGCGCCTGTGGGCGAAGTGACCACCCCGATCACATCGGGCAGAAAGGGGATGAGCTGCTTGCGGGCGGCGTCGAAGAGGCCCTCGGCGGCGAGCTTGCGGCGCCGCTCCTCCAGCAGGGCCATGAGGGCGCCGACCCCTGCGGGCTCGATGCTCTCCACCACGATCTGGTAGGAGGATTTGCCCGGAAATGTCGTGATCTTGCCGGTGGCGATGACCTCCAGACCTTCCTCGGGCTTGGTGCGCATGCGAGCATAGGAGCCCTTCCAGATCACCGCATCGATGCGGGCGGAGGCGTCCTTCAGGGCGAAATAACAATGGCCGGAGGAGTGCGGCCCCCGCCAGCCCGAGACTTCGCCGCGCACGCGCACATAGCCGAACCGATCCTCGATCGTGCGCTTGAGGGCGCCCGAGAGTTCGGAGACGGAGACTTCCGGGGCATTGGTGTCTGGAACCGTTTCGGCCATGGGTCAGATATGGCGGATTCGAGAGCTTCGGGGAAGGGCGGCGCCAGCTTCAGCGTTAACCTCGACCAAGATGGTGAGGGGGACCTGCGTGTTTTTGCTTCCCCAAAGGCGTGGCTTTGTGCCAGATCACGAAACAGTGACAAAAGTCAGGATCCCCCGCCCCGGCGGGACGGTCCCGGAGGCCGCTCCAGCATCATGCGTATCGCGTTTCTGTCAGACATCCACGGCAACCGGGAGGCGCTCGACGCCTGTCTCGCCCATACGGTGCGCCGTCAGGTGGATCGGCTCGTCTTTCTGGGCGACCTCGTGGGCTATGGCGCTGACCCGACCTATGTGGTGGACAAGGTGCGCGAGGCCATGGAGAAGGGCGCGCTCGCCATCCTGGGCAACCATGACGAAGCCGCCGCGCGCGGCGTCACCACCGGCATGAACGATTACGCCCGCATCGCGCTGGAATGGACATATAACGCTCTGGATGCGGACAGCCGCAAATTCCTCACCAGCCTGCCCATGCAGATCGAGGAGGACCGGCGCCTCTATGTCCATGCTGAGGCCTCTTCGCCCCATTCATGGAGCTACATTACCGATGTGACCACAGCCGAGCGCAGCCTGCGCTCCACGGACCATCGCGTCACCTTCTGCGGCCATGTGCACAAGCCGCAGCTCTACCACATGCAGCCCCAGCGCCCGCCGATCCTCTTCGTGCCGCAGGGCTCGACGGGCATTCCCCTGATGGGCAATCGCAAATGGCTGGCGGTGCAGGGCGCGGTGGGCCAGCCGCGCGATCAGAACCCCCTCGCCGCCTATACGATCTATGACACCGAAACGAACGAGATCAGCTTCCGCCGGGTGTCCTATGACATCGAGGCGGCGGCGCAGAAAATTCACGCCGCGAAACTGCCGCAAATTCTGGCGGCGCGCCTGTTCATCGGACGGTAGCTGATGACGCGCGAACCGCTTGAGACAGGCTCCACGCTCGACGGCTTCAAGATCGGCGAGAAGATCCACTCAGGCGGCATGGCGACCCTGTGGCGCGTGACGCGGCACGGCATCGACGTGCCCATCGTGATGAAGGTCCCCACCATTCTCGATGGCGAAGACGCCACCGTCATCGTCGGCTTCGAGATGGAGATGATGATCCTGCCGCGCCTGTCGGGCGTGCATGTTCCCAAATTCTACGCAGTCGGCGATTTCGCCCGCCAGCCCTATATAGTGATGGAATATATCCAGGGACAGTCAGCCTATGCGCTGATCGAAAAGGCGCCCCTGCCCCCGGACGAGGTCGTGTCGCTCGGCGCCAAGGTGTCCACCGCGCTGGTGGACCTGCATCGGCAGAACGTGCTGCATCTCGACATCAAGCCTTCCAATGTCATGCTGCGCGAGAGCGGCGAGGCGGCGCTGATCGACTTCGGCCTGTCGCGCCATCTGCTGCTGCCGGATCTGCTCGAGGAAGAGTTCCGCGTGCCCATGGGCACGGGGCCCTATATCGCGCCAGAGCAAATCATGAAGAACCGCTCCGATCCGCGCTCCGACATCTATTCTCTGGGCGTGCTGCTCTATTATCTCGCCACCAATGTGCGTCCCTTCGGAATCCCGCAGGCGCAAAGCTCGTTGAAGAACCGGCTTTGGCGCGACCCCGTGCCGCCGCGCCGCATCAATCCGGCCATTCCGCCCGCATTGCAGGAGGTGATCCTGCGATGCCTGGAAGTCGACCCTGACCTGCGTTACGCGACCCCCGCTCAACTCGCTTTCGATCTCGCCAATCTCTCGCAAGTGGCCCTGACCGAGCGCGCCCACAGGCTCGACCGCAACAGCATGTTCGACGCCTGCAAACGCTGGTTCCGATCGCTTGGCGCCGAGGGCGGGCCACAGCAGCCGCGCGCGGCGCAAAGCAATCTCGCGCCCATCATCATGGTCGCGGTGGATCTGTCCGAGGATATGGAGCCGCTGTCGGACGAGTTGCGCACCAATGTGAAACGCGTGCTCGCCACCATGACCGGGGTACGCATCGCCTGCGTGAACGTGCTGAAGCTCAATCGCCTGACGATCAATTATTCGCTGGATGAATCCGGCCGTAACGTGCATGTGCAAAGACTAGTAGAACTGAAGGAATGGGGCCGTCCTCTCGGCCTCTCGCAGGAGCGCATCACCTTCCATGTGATCGAGCACATGGACCCGGCGGTGGCGTTGATCGACTACGCCAAGATGAACCATGTGGACCAGGTGCTGATCGGCGCCCGCACCACCTCCACCCTGCGTCGCCTGCTGGGCAGCACCGCCTCGCAGGTCGTGGCCGAAGCGCCCTGCACCGTGACCGTGGTGCGCGCGCCGCTCAACAGCGGCACGGTGGAAGTGGCGGCGGACAGCGAAGCGGCGCGGGCGGATTCGCCGTGAAGATTGGTGAGCCGCCGAACCCTGTGTAAGATGCCCCAACGCAAAGGAGCACCCCATGACCAGTACCGTCTCCAACGATTTGCCGAACGATCTTGCGGCCTACTGGATGCCCTTCACCGCCAACCGCGCCTTCAAGAAAGAGCCGCGCATGCTCGGGCGCGCCAAGGATATGCACTATCATACGCCCGAGGGGCGCAAGGTGCTGGATGGCGTGTCGGGGCTATGGTGTGTCAACACGGGCCATGGACGCGAGGAGATCACCGCCGCCATTCAGGAGCAGGCTGCGGAGATGGACTTTGCGCCGCCCTTCCAGTTCGGCCATCCCAAGGCCTTCCAGCTGGCCTCGCGGCTGGCGGCCATGGCGCCGGGCGATCTTGACCATGTGTTCTTCACCAATTCGGGCTCGGAGGCGGTCGACACCGCGCTGAAGATCGCGCTCGGCTATTGGAACGTATCGGGCCAGGGCGGGCGCTCGCGGCTCGTAGGGCGGGTGCGTGGTTATAACGGGGTCGGCTTTGGCGGCATTTCCGTCGGCGGCATGGTGGCTAACCGCAAATATTTCGGCTCGCTGCTGACCGGCGTCGATCATCTGCCAGCCACCTACAACCGCGCCGAACAGGCCTTCACCAAAGGCGAGCCCGCCTGGGGCGCCCATCTGGCGGACGAGCTGGAAACCATCGTGAGCCTGCACGACGCCTCCACCATAGCCGCTGTGATCGTGGAGCCCATGGCGGGCTCGACCGGCGTGCTGCCGCCCCCGCTGGGCTATCTGAAACGCCTGCGCGAGATCTGCGACAAGCATGGAATCCTGCTGATCTTCGACGAGGTAATCACCGGCTTCGGGCGCCTCGGCCACGCCTTCGCGGCGGAGCGCTATGGCGTCGTGCCTGACATGATCACCTTCGCCAAGGGCGTGACGGCGGGATCGGTTCCCATGGGCGGCGTGCTGGTGCGCAAGCATATCTACGACGCCTTCATGAAGGGGCCGGAACATGCGATCGAACTGTTCCACGGCTATACCTATTCGGCCCATCCGCTCGCCTGCGCGGCGGCTCTTGCGACGCTCGACATCTATGCGCGGGAGGATCTCTTCGGGCGCGTGCTGCGCCTTGAGTCCATGTGGGCCGACGCCGTCCACGCCCTGCGCGGATTGCCCCATGTGGCTGACATCCGCACCGTGGGGCTCGTGGGCGCCGTCGATCTCGACCCCAATGCGGGCGGCCCCGGCAAGCGCGGCTTCGAGGCCCTGAACGAGGCCTTCCACAAACAGGACCTGCTGATCCGCACGGCGGGCGACACGCTGGTGCTGGCGCCACCCCTCATTGTCTCGGAAAGTCAGATCGGGGAGATGACGGAGAAGCTGGGGAACGTGATCCGCGCGGTGGCCTGAGGCTCAGTGCCGCCAGGCGAATTGTTCCTGGCGCACATCCACATGGATCAGATCGGTGCGGCGATAGCTCCCGACGCCATTCACGCCGGGCACGGTCTTGGCGTAGGTGGCGAGCACCATGGGCTCGACGCCATCGAT
>CANCSY010000103.1 GCA_947380915.1 Beijerinckiaceae bacterium | reverse complement strand
GGATCAAGGCCATGGCCACGCCCATCCCGCCCCATGTGGTGGAAAGCGCCAGCGCGCCCTGCCATGAAGTCGTCACCATTGGCGATGCGCTGGATGAGCCTGGCATGGCGCTCGATGGCATTCCCGTGCCGATCTCGACGCCCGGCTGGGACAACGGGCCTTATCTCTCCGCCGGTCATTTCATCACCAAGGATCCGGACACCGGCCAGGTCAACGTCGGCAACTATCGCGGGCAGATCAAGGCGCCGCGTCGGCTGGGCATGAACCCCTCCGTGGAGCTGCGCGCGGGCATCTACAGCCATTGGCTGAAATACAAGGCGCGCGGCGAGAAAATGCCCTGCGCGGTGATCGTGGGCTGTCCGCCTGCGGTCTCCTATACGTCCGTGCAGAAAATGCCCGAGCATCTCGATGAGCTGGCGGTGGCGGGTGGCCTTGCGGGCGCGCCGATCAATGTGGTGCAGGCCAAGACCGTCGATCTCATGGTGCCTGCGGAATCAGAGATCGTGATCGAGGGTTTCATCGACACGGAATGGCTGGAGCCCGAGGCGCCCTTCGGCGAATCCCATGGCTATGTGAACCTGCAGGAATACAACGCCTTCATGGAAGTGACGGCGATCACCCGCCGCAAGCGGCCGATCCTCACCTCCTTCATCAGCCAGGTCACGCCCAGCGAATCCTCCGTCATCCGCAAGGTGGCGATGGAGCCGGTGTTCCTGAACCATCTGCGCGCGGGCATGGGGATCAAGGGCGTCAAGCGCGTGGCCATGCACGAGCCCCTGACGAGTCTTTATGCGGTCATCGCCGTGCAGTTCGAGCGCGGCGTGCCGGTGACGGAAGTCTGGCGCGCGCTCTATGGCGCGGCGACCCTGCATCGCTTCGCGGGCAAATGGGTCATCGCTGTGGACGAGGATATTGATCCGGAAAACGCCGACGCCCTGTTCTGGGCCATGTCCTATCGCTGCCAGCCCCAGCATGACATGAAGGTGCTGGACCGCAAGGACCCCGGCCATGGCCCGCGTGGCCCCAAGGACGATGGCGAAAGCGCCTCGGTGCTCATCAACGCCCTGCTGAAGGGCCCCTTCGCGCCGGTCGCCTTGCCCAAGCGCGAATTCATGGAGAATGCGCGGGTCATCTGGGACAGGCTCGGCCTGCCGGAACTCAAGCCGCAAACGCCCTGGCATGGCTATGATCTCGGCGTCTGGCCCCAGCATCTGGAGCGCCAGGCGGCCATGGCGGCGCGCAGCGAATATTTCGAATTTTCTGATGAGATGGTGCGCCTGCGCCGCAAGGACGTGGGCATGAACGATCCCGTCAGCCATGACGACAAGGAATAGACGCCGGACCCCTAAAGGAGTTGGACCATGACGCGATCCTTCAAAGCATTCCTGTTCGGCGCCTGTGCGCTCTTCGCCTTCGGCGCGGGCGCTCAGGCGCAATCGCCCAAGATCTGGCGCCACGGCATGGTCGAGGCCAAGAGCGATGCGGGCTTCGTGATGATGGCGGGCAAGGCCGGTTTTGCGCAGAAACAGGGCTTCCAGATCGAATATGTGCAGTTCAAGGGCGATGCGCTGGCGCTGAAAGCCATGCTGGCTGGCGAACTGGAGAGCTATGAAGGCAGCCCCGGCGCGCCCATGACGGCGGCCTCGCGCGGCGCTGACATCAAGCTCGTGGGCTGCTACTGGCCAGTGCTCACCTATGGGCTTTGGACCAACAAGCCGAACCTCACGCTGGCGGATCTGAAGGGCAAGAATTTCGCCATTTCTTCGCCCGGCGCCCTACCCGATCTCTTCGCCCGCGCCGTGCTCGAAAAGCAGAAACTCACGGCCGATGATGTGAAATTCGTGGCGCTGGGCTCCGACGCTGATCGCTTCCGCGCCGTCAGCGCAGGCATCGTGGATGTGGCGGCCGCTTCCACCGAATTCACGCCCAACGCCCAGCAGATGGGCCTGCGCCTGATGGTGCATGCGGCGGAAGCGACGCCCGATTATCTTCGCTTTTGCACCTACATGAGCGGCAAGACCCTGGCCCAGCGCGGGGATGAGGCGGTGAAGTTTCTGGCCGCCAATATGCAGGCCCTTCGCCACGCGCTCGCCAACAAGGACGAGACGGTGAAGCTCGCCAAGGAAATGACCGAGGCCAAGCCCGATGACGCGCGCGCGGCCTTCGTGTTCGACGAGGTGGCGAAATACAAGGCGGTGGATCCCGCCATGCCGATCCCCATGGACAAGCTTGGCTGGATGATGGAGCTCTTCGTGCGCACGGAGAATCTCGCAAAGCCCATGGATCTCACGAAATTCGTTGACGCCGCCCCGCGCGAAAAGGCGCTGGCGCTCGCAAACAAGTAAGCACAGGAGCAATCCATGCCAGTCAACAAACTACATGATGAATTCCATACGCTCGATCTGACCACAGGCTGGGAGGTTCCCGCCGGCTATCCCTCGGGCATCCAGCAGAAGATCCTTTCGGGCGCCCTCGACGAAGCGGGCAAGCATGGCACGCGCACAAGGCTGCTGCGCTTTGATCCGGGCGTCTTCACGACCGCGCCTTTCGTGCATGAATATTGGGAAGAGGTCTTCCTTGTCAGCGGCGACCTGACCGTTGGCAATGACAAGGAGGGCAAGGGGGGCACGGCCTTCCCGCCCTTCACCTACGCCTGCCGTCCGCCCGGCGCCTTCCATGGGCCGTTCCGCTCCGATGGGGGCTGCATTCTGCTGGAAATGCACTACTTCGACCCGGTCTGAACCCTGCGACAGCGCTGCGCTTTCCCGGCGCGGCGCGTTGTGGCACTCTGGTTCCAATCGCCCGGGAGCAAACGACCTATGGAATTTGGAATTTTCGATCACCTCGACAATGAGAGTCTGCCGTTCCAGCAATATTATCAGGAACGGCTGAAGATCATTGAACGCTACGATCAGGCCGGGTTCCATTCCTACCATCTGGCGGAGCATCATGCGACGACGCTGGGCATGGCGCCGTCCCCCAATGTGTTCCTTTCCGCTGTCGCCCAGCGCACCACGCAGCTGCGCTTTGGCCCCATGGTCTATGCGCTTCCGCTCTATCATCCGATCCGCCTCGCTGAAGAGATCGCCATGATCGACCAGATGAGCGGCGGACGCCTCGACATCGGCTTCGGGCGCGGCTCCTCGCCGGTGGAGATTTCCTATTTCGGCATTGATCCGGCGACGACGGAAGCCATCTTCCAGCGCGATCAGCCGCGCATCCTGGAGGCGTTGGAAACCGGCGTCATGCATGTGCCCGAGCAGGAAGAACCCTATCGCGACATCGTGCTGAAAGTGCTGCCCCTGCAAAAGCCCACGCCCCGCGTCTGGTATGGGGTGCATACGGTGGACAGCGCGCAGCGCGCGGCGCGCCGGGGCTGGCAGACCATCAATCTCGACATGGCGGACGAGGCGCGCGAGTGCAACATCGCCTTCCGCAAGACCTGGCGCGAGTCGCAGGGCGATGCGCCCCTGCCGCTGATGGGCCTTGGTCGTTTCATCGTCGTCGCGGAGACCGATGAAAAGGCATTGGAGATCGCCCGCCGCGCCTATCCGCACTGGCATCGCGGCTTCACCCATCTGTTCCGTGTGCTGGGCCGCATGGCCCGCCACCCGCGTCCCGACAACTGGGATGAGCTGTGTCGTCAGGGCAAGGGCATCGCAGGAAGTCCCGCGACCGTCGCCGCTTTCCTCAGCCAGCAGCTCACCACCTCGCAATGCAATTATTGCGTGGGCCAGTTCGCCTTTGGCGACTTGACGCTGGCGGAGCTCGAGACCTCGGTCGGCCTGTTCGCCGACAAGGTCATGCCGGTCCTGCGCGCGCTGGATGTGACCGCGCAAGCGGCCTGACCGATCCGGATTTGCCTACCGAGATGCGGCGCGCGGGGCCGACAGCAGGCTTGCGTGATGATGAATCATGCGCCAGTCGGCGCCCATGCGCTGAAACAGGTTGGTGGCGATGAGTTGCGCGCCCGCAACCGCCTCCACGCAAATCACCCGCGCCACATCGCCTGAAATGAGCACCTGCTCCTCATGGCAGGTGACGGGCGGCTGCTCCGGATTCGACATGATGCGGCGGTAGGAGGCGAGCACGGCGCCGCGCCCTGTTATCAGCGGCCAGCCCGGATGCAGGCAGGTGACGTCGCCCTCATTCCATGTGCGGCCCATGAGCGCGTCATCGCCCATGCGGAAGGCGCGATAATAGGCGGCGTTGGCGCCGCGAATCCGCGCTTCAGGGGACTCCTCTTCGCTGGTCATTGCTCTGTCTCCATGAATGCGCCGCGTTTGAGTCTGGCAGCATAGGCCGGCGCGCGCGGCGGCGCATCCCGTCCGGTTTTGACGACGCAAAAAATCTTCGCAAATGGATAAGCTGACGCTTTAAGTTTATGATTTTTATATATTTATTAAAAATAGTATATTTTTACGTACGTAAGCCTATATGCTCAAGTCAAAGTAAATGTTACACGAAAATCACAGCATCTCTCTTTCTATTTTACTATACTTGTTCTTTGATTTGAAAAGAGCGACTGTCTATTCGTGCTGAATGGCAGCAAGGAGATTTGGATATGAAGAAAACGGTACTTATGTCGGCAATCGCGCTTGGGGCGATGGCTGCTACAGCCTCGGCGGCTGATATGCCCGCGCGTGGGCCGGCGGTGGCGCAGGCGCCTTATATGGCTCCGCTCTTCACCTGGACCGGATTCTATGTCGGCTTGAACGCCGGCGCAGCCTGGCATGGCAGTGACAATTGCCCGGGCCTCTACGGCTATTCCAGCGGCGTCATCGGCAGCCGCGTCACCGGCTTCGCACCTGCCTGCAACTCCGACAACGCAGCTTTCACAGGCGGCGTGCAGGCTGGTTTCAATTGGCAGATGGGCGCGATCGTTCTCGGTCTTGAAGGCGACGTCAACTGGGTCGGCAACGATTCCCGGCGCGGTTTCGCCAATTACGCCGTTACGAACACCATCGCGGGCGTCGCCACCTATGGGCTCGACGGGAACCCGCAGAGCAACATGCTCGGCAGCATCCGCGGCCGTCTCGGCTGGTCCTTTGATCGGGCCATGCTCTACGTCACCGGCGGCGCCGCTTTCCGCAACAGCGGCAGCGACGAAGTCATCTATGCCTACAATTCCAGCGGCGCGACCCTGGCCAGCTACACCGTCAATTCCGGCCGCAACAATGTGGGCTGGTCGCTGGGCGGCGGTCTTGAGTGGGCCTTCACCAACAATGTGTCCCTCAAGCTCGAATATCTGCATTCCCAGTTCAACACGGGTGACGGCGTCTATCTGACGGCGGCGAGCGGCGCCTACGCGAATTATGCGTTCCGGGGCGACAACAACCGCGACTCCATCGACGTGATGCGCCTTGGAATCAACTACCGCTTCGGAGGTCCGGTCGCGGCGCCCGTTCTGGCCCGTTATTGAGATCAGTGAGCGTACAGCGTTTTCAGGCGAACCACCTTCGCCTGATGCCAAGTGTAACACACACCACAGCCGGGGAGCCCTCGCGAGTCTTTTCGCGGGGGCTTTTCCTTTCGCTGATGGGCTCAGGCGGGCTTTCCAAGCCTTGCGCAGAGGGCGGCGGCGGATTGGCGCAGCGCCGCCCCTTGCGGGCTTGAAAGATCCGCCGGGAAGGCCTCGCTCGGGCCGATCATGGTCACCACGCCCTGAATGGCGTCGGCATGGTCGAAGATGGGCGCCGCCAGCGCAGCGAGGCCGCTGTTGAGCATGTTGGCCGTGTAGGACAGGCCCAGCCTGCGCACATCGGCGGTTATCGCTTCCACATCCGGTTCCGACCAGCCGCCCTGCGTCATTTCCATCGCAAGCAAGGCGGCTGCGTCCCCCTTGCGCTGATGGGCCAGAAAGGCCCGGCCGGTGGCGGTCGAGAGCAGCGGCAGCACGAAGCCCACCCGCGAGGCGAAGGGCAGGGGCCGCGCGCCATTCACATTCAGCACGATGCAGGGGCCGCGATCGCTCCAGACCGAGAAATGGGCGGATTCGCCGGTGCGCTCCCTCAATCGGTCCAGCTCCTCGCGTGCCAGGGCCACCACATCCAGCGCCCGCATGGCGGCGACGCCAAGGCGCAGGGCGAAAGGCCCCAGCTGGTAGCGGTTGGTGCCGGGATCCTGATGGACGAGGCCCTCGTGCAGATAGCTCGCGAGATAGAGATGGGCCTGGCTGGTGGGCATGTCGGCGGCTGCGGCGAGCTGGGTCAGGGACATGGGCGCGCTGGCGGCCTCCAGCGCCCGAATCAGCCGAAACCCCACCGCCACGGACTGGATGCGCCGCCGCTCGGGCGCGCGCATCTGGCTGTCTGTGGGCTGCTCGATGCTCATCGTCGCTGCTCGTTTCTCGCCCCGATGGGCAGGCTGCTGTGTTGCCACGATCTTCGGGCGGGCTCAAGCGGTCTTGCCTATACAATGTATAATCTTGCTTGACGTAATCAAGCGCAGAGGGCAGTTTCCATCCCTGTTCACGGGTCAGGGGAGTTCCGTCATGAAGGGCGCCATCCGCAAGCTCTACCATTTCGCTTTTCCCTGCCGGGATGCGGAAGAGACCCGCCAGTTCTACGAGGATCTTCTGGGCATGCCCCTTGTGCATTGCATGCAGGTCGAGGCGGTGCCCAGCTCCGGGGACAAGGGGCCCTACGCCCATATCTTCTTCGAAATGGGCGACGGCTCCTATCTCGCCTTCTTCGATCTGGGCAGGGGCGAGGCGCCCGCTCCGTCGCCCAATACGCCGAGCTGGGTGCAGCATTTCGCCATGGAGGTGGAGACCCTGGACGAGGTGCTCGCCTACAAGACCAGGCTGGAGGCGGCGGGCGTCGAGGTGAAGGGTCTGGTGGACCACGAGTTCATCAACTCGATTTATTTCTTCGATCCCAACGGGCTGCGGCTGGAGATCACCACCCGCACCGAGACGCCCGGCTTCCTCGAGGAAGCGGCGAGCCAGGCCCATGGCCTGCTGGCGGACTGGACCGAGTTCAAGCGCAAGAGCGCGGCGGCGAACTGAGCAGAGCGGCTCAGTCGCTGATGGAGGTTGATCGTGAACAAGTTGCAGACTGTCGCCTGGGATCGCGTGCCGATCACCCTGTCCTTCGCCGAACAGCTCAAGATGACGGAGACCTATGGCTTCAGCGGCAGCCAGGGCCGCACCGTGCTGGAAGGCCAGCGCCTGCTGCCGCGCGACCGTCCATCCGACACCGTCTATCTCTTCATGCATCCGGCCTCGACCCTGCAACTGCTGCCCATGCCCATGGCCCTGGCCGATGCGGGACTGCATGTGATCTGCGCGGGCAGCCGCTACGCCAAGAATGACAGCGCGCTGATCATGGAGAAGGTCGCCTATGATCTTAGCGTCTACATGCGCCACGCTCGCGAGGAGCTTGGCTACAAGAAGGTGATTCTGGTGGGCTGGTCGGGCGGCGGTTCGCTCTCGCTGTTCTATCAGGCGCAGGCCGAGAATCCCTCGATCACGCACACCCCCGCAGGCGACCCCTATGATCTCAAGGGCGCCGGTTTGCAGCAGGCCGATGGCATCGTCTTCATCGCCGCCCATCTCAGCCGCGCGGAAACCCTCACCGAATGGCTCGACCCCTCGGTGCTCGACGAGCTGCGCCCCGACGCGCGCGATCCCGAACTCGACATCTACGCCGCCCATTGCCCGGCGCAGGCGCCCTTCTCGCCCGATTTCGTGGCCCGCTTTCGCGCGGCCCAGCAGGCCCGCAATCGCAAGATCACGGCCTGGGCGCAGGACACGCTGGAGTTCCTCAAGCGCAAAAACGATGGGGAGATGGAGCGCGCCTTCGTGGTGCATCGGACCATGTGCGATGTCCGCTGGATCGACGGGGACATCGACCCCAACGACCGCAAGCCCAACTGGACCTATCTGGGCGATCCGCGCACCGTGAACGCTGGCCCTGCCGGTCTCGCCCGCTTCTCGACCCTGCGCTCCTGGCTCTCCCAGTGGTCCTATGACCTGTCGAACGCCAGGGGACCGCTGAACGCCGCCAAGATCCGCAATGTCCCCGTGCTGCAGATCGAAAACACCGCAGACGATGCGGTGCCTGCGACTCACAATCCGGCGATCCGCGCGGCGCTGGCGACGCCCGATCAGGAGTTCCTGCAGATCGAGAAGGCGACCCATTACTATCTGGGCCAGCCGGAGCTGCTGGCGCGCTGCATCGGGGCCGTGATCGACTGGAGCGCCCGCAAGGGATTGCTGGCCAATCCCCCGGTCTGAACCTTTCCTCACCCCGAAATTCGAGCCCTTTGCGGAGATTGCATCCTCATGTCCGAACACGCGCCTGTCGCTATCGTTGGAGCCGGAATCGGTGGGCTCGTGGCGGCGCTGGCCCTCATCCAGAAGGGCTTTGCGGTCGATGTCTACGAGCAGGCGCCGGAGCTGAGGGAGCTGGGCGCGGGGCTGCAACTCAGCGCCAATGGCACGCGCATTCTCATCGCGCTGGGGCTGGGCGAGGCGGTGGAAAAGATCTCTTGCGTGCCCGAGGGCAAGGAGGTGCGGCTGTTCAACACCGGCCAGACCTGGAAGCTCTTTGATCTGGGCGAGACCTCCGTTGAAAAATACGGCGCCCCCTACTGGATGGCCCATCGCGGCGATCTGCACCGGATTTTGGTGGATGCGGTCGAGCAGGCGCGGCCGGGCGCCATTCGCCTCGGCCACAAGCTCGTCAGCTTCGAGCAATCCGCCGATCTTGTGAGCATGCGTTTCGAAAATGGGGTGGTGGCGACTGCGGCTGCGCTGGTGGGCGCCGATGGGGTGCATTCGGCGGTGCGGCAGGTGCTGTTCGGCGACATGCCTGCGGAATTTCTGGGCGTCGCCGCCTGGCGGGGGCTGGTGCCCATGGACCGCTTGCCCAAACATCTGCAGCGCCTTGTGGGCTGCAACTGGGTCGGGCCGGGCGGGCATGTCATCACCTATCCCCTGCGGGGCGGAAAGCTGCTCAATTTCGTCGCCGCCCTGGAGCGCGACAACTGGGCGGTGGATTCCTGGACCGAGCGCGGCACACAAGAAGAATGCGCCGCCGATTTCGTGGGCTGGCATGAGGATATTCAGGAAATCGTTCGCCATATCGACATCCCCTACAAATGGGCGCTGCTGGGGCGCGAGCCCCTGCAACACTGGGCGGTCGGCCGGGTGACCCTGCTGGGCGACGCCTGCCATCCCACGCTGCCCATGCTGGCCCAGGGCGGCAATATGGCCGTCGAGGACGGCATGGTGCTGGCCCGCTGTCTCGACGGGCAGGCCGATGTGGCGACAGCCCTCAAGCAGTTTGAGGCCGCGCGAGTGGAGCGCACCTCGCAGATCGTGCGCCGCTCGACCGAGGCCGCCAAACGCTTCCACAATCCCGCGCTCGCCGACCCCGTGGGGGCAGCCGCCTATGTGGACCGGGAATGGACCCCGGAAAAGATCGAGGCCCGCTATGGCTGGCTTTTTGAATATGACGCGCTGGAGACGCCGTTGGCGGCGGCGTGACTTTGCCCCCGCACGCGATCCCGCGCCGGGTTGATGGGTGAACTTTGGCCCCAAGAGGGGCCGGGGGCGCCGTTTTGGCGCTATGGTGGTGTTGGGTTGATCGCCTCACGGCGCCCCCGGCGCGGATTATTCGATCAAGGCTCCCGTACTTGGCCCTGGCCCTGGTCCTCTCCGCCTCTGGCTGAGGGGCAAGGGAAGGCCTCGACGCTTCGAAGGGACCCGTCTGGGCCGCCGCTTGTCCGCATCCTGGGTTTGTGAGCCTCATCGGCTCAGACCGGTCGTAGTGCCGGACGGACGGGTGACTGGGTGCGGACCTCCGGTTTTGACGCCGGGGATCGTCCACGGGCGGCCAGCCCTGTGAACCACACCTTTTGCAACTGATCGCCCGAG
>CANCSY010000102.1 GCA_947380915.1 Beijerinckiaceae bacterium | reverse complement strand
ATCCCCAAGAGCGCGATCCTGCCGCTCATCCTGCTGATCTTCGGCCTCGGCGAGGCCTCCAAGATCGTGATGGTGGCGACGGGCGTGTTCTACCCGATCCTCATCAACGCCATGGCTGGCGTGCTGGAGATCAACAAGATCTACTTCGACGTGGGGCGCAACTTCGGCGCCGGCCGCTGGCAGGTGTTCCGCACGGTGGCCTTGCCGGGCGCCCTGCCGCTCATCATGACCGGCGTGAAGCTGGGCGTAGGCCTTGGCCTCGTGCTCATCGCCATCGCCGAGATGGTGGGCGCCAAGAGCGGTCTTGGCTACATGATCTGGAACGCCTGGGAAATCCTGTCGGTCGAGACCATGTATGTGGGCCTCATCAGCATCGCGGTGCTGGGTCTGGTCTTCACGCTCCTGCTCAATGAGCTCGAGCGCATGATCGTGCCGTGGAAATCCTCGCGGTGATCGGCTACAAATAACCGGAACTTGCGAAGGGGCGGGTCATCCGCCCCTTTTTCTTTGGAGTTTGGCAGTGGCTGGTGGAAAAGAAAATTCGGGCTATGCAGCCTTCACCCACCGCGATTTTCGCTTCCATTGCAGCGCGCGCCTGCTGTTCGGCATCGCGCTGTCCATGCAGACCGTGGCGGTTGGCTGGTATGTCTATTCGGTGACGAACAGCGCGCTGGCCCTTGGTTTCTCGGGTCTGGCCTCCTTTCTGCCCCCCGCCGTGCTGGCGCTTTTCGCCGGCCATTTCGCCGACACCCACAATCGCCGCAAGATCGTGGCCTGCTCCTTCGCCGTTTGCGCCCTCGGCTCCTTCGGCCTGCTGGCCCTGGTGATGTCGGGCTCTTCGGATGTGCGCTTCATCTATCTGTGCATCGTGATGGTGGGCTCGGGCCGGGCCTTCGCCAATCCGGCGGCCCAGGCCCTGACCGCCAATCTGGTGCCCAAGGAGCATTTCCCCAATGCGGTGACCTGGTATTCCGCCGCTTGGTCCACCTCGCGCATCATCGGCCCGGCCATCGGCGGGCTGCTCTATATCGTCGGGCCGACCGCGCCCTTCATGGTGGCGAGCCTGTTCTTCACCTCGGCCAGCATTTGCGTGGCCTGCGTGTCCCTGTCGGTGCGTCCCCAGGGCGGGCGTGGGCCGATCACCTGGGAGACCCTGAGCGCGGGCCTGCGCTTCATCCGCTCCCGGCAGGTGGTTCTGGGCGCCATTTCGCTGGATCTGGTGGCGGTTCTGTTTGGCGGCGCCACGGCGCTGCTGCCCATCGTGGCGAAGGATATTCTTGAAGTCGACGCCTGGGGCCTTGGCCTGTTGCGCTCCTCGCCTGCGCTGGGCGCCATCGCGATGGGCGCCTATCTCGCCCATTCGCCGATCCGGGGCAAGGCGGGCAAGACCATGCTGATCGCGGTGGCGGTCTATGGCCTGTCCATCATCGGCTTTGGCCTTTCGGGCACGCTGATCCTGTCCATGCTGATGCTCGCCTCCAGCGGCGCGGCCGATCAGATCAGCGTGGTGATCCGCCACACCATGGTGCAGTCCGAAACGCCCGACGAGATGCGCGGGCGCGTGGCTGCGGTGAATTCCATCTTCGTCAGCGGCTCGTCGGACCTGGGCGAATTCGAATCCGGCGTCACCGCCTATTGGTGGGGAACGGTGCCCGCCATCATTTTCGGCGGCGCCGCGACCGTGGGCTTCGCCACCCTCTGGGCCGTGATGTTTCCGCTACTGCGGAACCGGGATCAGGTTATGGGGAAGTAGAGCTAGAGCCTTGCAATTTTGTCCGAGGTAGGCGTGAATAGACCTGAGAGCATCCATTTTTGGTGCTTGTAAAATGTAAATTTACATATTACATTGGTGGCGAATGATCCTGAGCTTTCGGCACAAGGGCCTGAAGAGGCTTTATGACGACGATGATGGCAGCAAATTGCCCCCCGACATGGTCGAGAGGATCGCCATTCTTCTGGCGGCGCTTGAGAGCGCCCTCACGATTGAAGCTCTCAATCGTCCAAGTTTTCGACTGCATCAGCTCAAAGGCGACCGCAAGGGCGAGTGGGCAATCGTGGTGCGGGCGAATTGGCGCCTCACATTCAGGTTCGAGAATGGCGACGCCAGCGATGTCTCTTTCGAAGACTATCATTGAAGGATGCGAACCATGCCCATGAAGAACCCGCCCCATCCCGGCCTTGGCCTGCGAGACGATCTTGAAGCGCTCGGCCTGTCCGTTGCTGGCGCAGCCGTGGGGCTCGGGGTCACGCGGCAGCAGCTCTACAATGTGCTCAAGGGCAAGAGCGCCATTTCCCCTGACATGGCGCTGCGGCTGGAGAAGGCGCTGGGCGGGACGGCGGAAAGCTGGCTGACCCTGCAGACAGCCTATGATCTGGCGCAGGCGCGGCTGCGCATGGCCGATCTGTCCCTCAAGCCGCTCGCGCCCAAAGTCGCCTGAGCGCCCTCAACCCCCAAACCCGTCCGTCGCCTCGATCAGCTTGCGCAGGATGCCCGGCTCCATGGTGGCGTGGCCGGCGTCGTCGACGATTTCCAGCCGCGAGTCCGGCCAGGCCCGATGCAGCTCATGGGCTGTGGTGGGCGGCGTCACCACGTCGTAGCGACCCTGCACGATCACGCCTGGCAGGCCCGCCAGCACGGGCGCCTGCCGCAGGATCTCGCCCTCCGGCATGAAGCAATCGTTGACGAAAAAATGGGTCTCGATTTCCGCCAGCGCCAGCACATGCCGGTCGCTTGCGGTGAAGGCGCCCCGGCGCGGGGCGAGCGTCAGCAGGGAGCCTTCCCATGTGCACCAGGCATGGGCGGCCGCCACGCGCACGGCCTCGTCCATGTCCCACAAGAGCGCGTGATAGGCGCCCAGCAGGTCGTCCCGCCGGTCGGGCGGCGCGCCCGCCTGAAAGCGAAGCCAGCCCTCGGGGAAAAGCTGCGAGGCGCCGAACCGGTAGAGCCAGTCCACCTCGCTTTTGCGCCCGGTGAAGACGCCGCGCAGGATCAGCGCGCCCACCCGCGCCCGGTGCAGTTGCGCATAGCGCAGGGCCAGGGTCGCGCCCCAGGAGCCGCCGAGCACCAGACCCCATTGCGCCACGCCCAGCATGATCCGCAGGCGCTCGATATCCTCCACCAGATCCTGTGTGGTGTTGGCCTCGCAGCGGCTGGCGTAGCGCGAGCGGCCGCAGCCGCGCTGGTCGAAGAGCACGATGTTGTAACGGGCGGGATCGAACAGCCGCCGATGGTCCGCGAAACAGCCGCCGCCCGGCCCCCCATGCAGGAAGATCGCGGGCTTGCCCTGGGGGTTGCCGCAGGTCTCCCAATAGAGGAAGTGACCGGCGCCCACGTCCAGGAAGCCGGTCTCGCGCGGGGTGAGGGAGGGGTAAAGCATGGGGTCAGGATAGCTTGTGGCGCAGGCCAGCGCCACTCAGCCCTTGCCCGCCGTCTCCACCTTGCCCAGCGCGGAACTTGTGGGAAACACCAGCGACTTGATGACCACAGGCACGGCGCCCGAGGTTTCCAGCAGGGCGCCGATGTCGATGAAGTCGAATTCCTTCAGCACGATGCCGTCGATGGAGACGATGGGGTTGACCAGCTTGGCCTCCTCCAGCGCATGGATGCCCACGAGGCCCCCGATGTCGCCGTCGCCCACCAGAATCAGCGGATGGCCCTTGGCGAGCTGGGCGAAGAGCCCCTCCGCCACGCCCCGGCAGAAATCGTCCAGCCTGCGGAAGGTGGCCGAGCCGCCCCAGCGGTAGCACAGGGCCACCGGCTGCTCGCCCTCATGCAGATCCAGCCGCCGCAGCGCCGCGCGCACGGCCTGGGCGATGGCGGGCACGTCGAGCGTCTCCGCCTCCAGCGGCAGGTCTGGGGTGATGACGGGCACATTGCGCAGGGGCAGGATCTCGAGCGGGGAGACGAAGATCGTGCTGCCGCTGACCTGGATCGTATATTGCGAGGCGCCCACGACCGTGGCGCGGATGCCCTCGTCGGGACGGGCGATGCGCACGCCCCATTGATCCACGCGCGCCTTGATGGCGCGGGCGAGCAGGGGGCCGAGATCGCCGAATTTTCCCTCTTCGCGGTTGTAGATATATTCCGACACGCCGCCCGAAAAGGTCACCACATCGGGCTTGCGCTCGTTGCGCAGCGCATCAAGGCGCAGCAGCGAGGCCGTCTGGGGGCTCAGGGTGGCCTGGGTGATCGCCTCGAAGAGACGATCCGCCATGCGATCCACCATGCGCTCCAGCGCCGCCTGGTCAGGCGTTGCGCCGATCTCGATGGAAAGCCCCACTTCCGCCGCGAAGCGACGGCCGGCCTCTTCCAGCCGCGTCACCTTGCCCGCCGCGTCGAAGGCCACGATGCGCGCGCCCACATCCACAGCGGTCATGTCGCAGACTTCGCCCTCTTCGCAGACGGCGACCTTGGAGGTGCCGCCGCCGATGTCGATATTCATCACCCGCAGGCTCTCGCGGATGGAGCGCGCCGCCGCGCCCGAGCCGAAGGCGGCCAGCGTCGTCTCCAGCCCGTCGCCCGCCGAAACCGAAACGAACTTGCCGGTCTGCGCCGCGAACAGATCGCCAATGGCCCGCGCGTTGGAGCGCCGCACGGCGACCCCCGTGAGGATCAGCGCGCCCGTGTCGATGGCGGCGGGGTCGAGGCCCGCCAGTTCATATTGCTTGTCGATGAAGCGCCCCAGCGCCCCCGCGTCGATGCTGGTGTCATCGGCATAGGGGGTCAGCAGCACATCGGACTCATGCACGATCTCGCGCTGGGTGACGATGTAGCGGTTGTCGAGCCGCTCGAGCACGAGGCGCGAAAAGACGAGGTGCGAGGTGGAGGACCCGATGTCGACGCCCACGCTCACGAGGCGGATCTCATCCTCCTCCTCCAGACTGCGCCGCACATTGGAAAAGAATATACGCCCGCCCACGGGTTCTTCAGTCATCGCTCGATCTCCCTGCTGCCTTTCTTTTGGCGGCAAGGGCGACGCTTGGCAAGAGCGGGGGGCTTGATAGAGGCCCCGACGAGGATCTAAAGCTAAGGTCAAGTGATTCGAGCCGGTGGAACCGGCCGCATTTTTCCGAGGCGCCCATGCCCGCTGTGGATATTTTCGACCGTTACCTTTCCGCCCTGCGCAAGATCGCCGTCGAGGACAAGACCGAGCATACGGATCGGGGCGCGCTGGAGGCGCTTCTGTCGGCTCTGGCAGGGGACATTGATGCGAATATCCATGTCCAGCATGAGCCCAAGCGGGACGCGCTCAAGGGCGCGCCCGATTTCAAGGTCGCAAGCAAGGGGCTGATCCTTGGCTATGTCGAGACCAAGAAGCTCAACGACAATCTCGACAAGATCCTCAAATCCGAGCAGATCGCCAAATACCGGACCCTCTCGGGCAATATCATCCTCACGGATTATCTGCATTTCATCTGGATCAGCGAGGCGGGCGTGCAGCGCGAGAGCCTGTGCCACGCCAGCGATCTGGAAAATCGCAAGTTCCGCCTGCGCCCCGAAAAGGTGGAGGCGGTGCGCAAGCTGTTGCGCGGCTTTTTCTTCACCGCGCCGCAGGGCGTGGGCCGGGCCTCGCAGCTCGCCATCGCGCTCGCCACCCGCGCGCGGCTGTTGCGCGACTCGCTGTTCGAGGAATTGACCCGGCAGCAGAAGGAACATGAAGAGGGGCGGCTGTTCGGCCTCTATCAGGTCTTCCAGAAACAGGTGTTTCAGGAACTCACCCTCAAGGAATTCGCCGACGCCTTCGCCCAGATGCTGGCCTATGGGCTGTTTCTGGCGCGGCTCAATTCGGAGCTTGCCCCCGTCACCCTGCGCAATGCGCGCGATTTCGTGCCCGCCTCCTTCCAGCTCATTCGCGAACTCGTCGACTTCCTGTCCGAGCTGGACAAGCAGGAATATGCGGGGGTGCGCTGGGTGGTGGAGGAGGTTCTGTCCATCGTCAACGGGCTCGATCTCCTCGCCATTCACGAGGACCTGTCCTTCCGCCATCGCAAGGCGACGAGCCGCAAGGTCAAGGCCAGAGACGAGGAGGAGCATCGCCTCTTCGAGCGCGACCCCTTCATTTATTTCTACGAGGACTTCCTCAATCATTACGACAAGGAGACGCGCAAGGCGCGCGGCGTCTATTACACGCCCCCGCCGGTGGTGAGCTTCATCGTGCGGGCTGTGGATGATATCCTGAAGGACACCTTCGCCATCAAGGCGGGGCTGGCTGACCATCAGCGCGTCACGGTGCTGGATTTCGCCTGCGGCACAGGCACTTTTCTGCTGGAAGTGTTCCAGCGCATCTTCGACAATATCGGCGGCGCCAATGCGGGCCATGCGGACCTGATCGTGCGCGAACATCTTTTGAAGAATATCTACGGCTTCGAATATCTCATCGCGCCCTACACCATCGCCCATCTCAAACTGTCGCAATATCTGCGCGAGCAGCAATTGCCGCTCAGGGATGGGGAGCGGTTGAAGGTGTTCCTGACCAATACGCTGGAGCCCATCGAGCCGCAGAAGAATTTCCTGCTGCCCGCCATCACCGCCGAGGCTGAGGCGGCGCAGGCGGTGAAGGAGAAGCCGGTTCTGGTGATCGTGGGCAACCCGCCTTATTCCGGCCATTCGAAGAACAAAGGCGCCTGGATCACATCGGCGATCAATGGCTATAAATATACGATCGAAACCGACGCCAATGGCCTTGAGCAGCAAAAGCCGCTGGGCGAGCGCAACCCCAAATGGCTGAATGACGATTACGTCAAGTTTCTGCGCTTCGCCCAGATGAAGATGGATCAGGTTGAGGAAGGCGTGGTGGGCGTCATCACCAACCATTCATGGCTGGATAATCCGACCTTTCGGGGGATGCGGCAGTCGTTGATGCGGAGCTTCGAACAGATTTATGTTCTGGATTTGCATGGGAATGCGAAAAAGAAGGAACAGGCTCCGGATGGATCGAAGGATGAAAACGTTTTCGATATTGAGCAAGGCGTCGCAATAACGATTTTTGTTAAAAGAAAGGGCTTGGAGCGTGGGCTTTGGCATGCGGATTTATGGGGAAGCCGTATTTCCAAATACAAAGCTTCGATGGTCACGGATCTGAAGCACTCGGATTTCAGGAAGCTCAATCCATTTGCCGGAAATTATGTATTTCAAATAGAAAACGAGAGTTCGCGCAGCGAGTACGATGAAGGGAAAAAACTCAATGAAATTTTTGTCATTAACAGCGTTGGGATTGTCGCTGGAAGAGATAGCTTATGCATTCAGTTCAGCAAGAAGGAATTAATGGAATCATTGAGGCGGTTCGTTAGTCTGAGCACAGAGGATGCGCGAGAGGAGTTTTCGCTTGGATCAGATTCATCAGATTGGAAAATTGCATCGGCCCAAGAAGATGTCTCAAGTTCAGGCTTGAATCAAAAACTCGCGAAGCTGATTCTTCATCAGCCATTTGATTCACGATGGACTTATTACACAGGTAATTCATCCGGATTTCATGTGCGACCGCGACCTAACACCATGGGCCACATGTTTTCGCAGAAGAACATCGCAATCAACCTTATCCGGAAAAAAGACATTAGCGGCGGTTGGAGCCATATTCTCGCGTCCGACCATCCGATCACTCATCATGCCGTTTCGAATAAGGAAGTGAACTATCTTTTCCCGCTTCATGAAATGCACGGTGCGAGCGCAGCAAAAGAAAACCTCTCCCCCGATTTCCGCGCCTTTCTCGACGCCCGCTACGCCCATCACTATGCGCCCGAGGAGGTGCTGGGCTATCTCTATGCGGTGCTTCATGCGCCCTCTTATCGCAGCCGCTATGCGGATTTTCTGCGCATCGACTTTCCCCGCATTCCCTTCGCGCAGGAGCGCCAGCATTTCGACGCGCTTTCGGCGCTGGGCTGGGCGCTGGTGCAGGCGCATCTGCTGCGGGACTGTCCGCACCGGGGCCTCGCCCAATATGCGGGCAAGGGCGATCACAGCGTTGAATCGGTGGTCTGGGGCGAGGCGGACCAGCGCATCCACATCAACAAGACCCAGAGCTTCGGCCCCGTGCCCGAAAAGGTGTGGCGCTTCACTATCGGCGGTTATCAGGTGCTCGACAAATATCTGAAGTCCCGCAAGGGCAGGCGCCTGTCCCTCGACGAGATCAACCATCTGGGCCAGGTGGCCGACAGCCTCGCCTTCACCATCGACCAGATGGCGCTGATCGACAAAGCCTGGGCGCAGGCCTTCCCCGACCGGGGATAAGCCGCCCCGCGCCCTCGCGCCCGCGCCCCCAAAAGGTTACAAACGCCCCATTCTGGCGATTCCCGGAGCCCCCAGTGCCCACCGATCAACTCAGCCTTTTCGCAGAAGTCCCCGCGCCCGCCGCCTATGTTCCCGACGCGCAGCATGTGCGCAATCGGCTGGAGGATATGCTAGGCGTCATGCAGGGTGCCGCGCTCTGGCCCTGGCCTGCGGTGACGGTGCGGCTCTATCGGGAGACGGTCTGGCCCTATCTTCTGGCCCTGCTGCCCGACCCGCAGGAGGCCGCCCGCTGGCGCGGCGAGATCGAGGCGCAGGCGGCGCGGCTGGATGGGGGTTGAGGGGCATTAGGCAGTCGGCGCCCCCCAGCCCGTCTCGCTGACGCGACCCGCCCCTGCCCACAGGGGGGCTTTATGTTCATGACTTCAATTGTTTAAGCGCAATGCCAGCAGCTTCTCTCCCCCTCGTGGGGAGAGATGAGAGAGTGGGGGGCGAGCGAAATTTCTGACGTTGGCGCCTGTGGCCAACGCGCTCCCGCCCCATCGCGCGCCCCCCACCCCGTCCCGCTACGCGGGCCGACCCTCCCCACGAGGGGGAGGGTAAACGCGCGCTTGCAGAAAATAATCCTTGACTTTTGCCCCAGTATCATCCACATAATCCTCATCCCCGCCCCATGAGGGACTGGACGCGAGCGGTCGTATTCGGGTGGGCGGGGAGCGGTTCCTGCGGGATGGGCTACCGGAGCTCATTTCTCGGGCGATCAGTTGCAAAAGGCATGGCTAGCAGGCTGGCCGCCTGCAAGCGCGCCGATGGGGCTTCTCCCGCGGCCCATGCCCAGTCACCCGTCCGTCCGGCACTACGACCGGTCTGAGCCGATGAGGCTCACAAACCCAGGATGCAGACAAGCGGTGGTCCGAAAGACCCCTTCGAAGCGTCAAGGCCTTCCCTTTTCCCTCAGCCAGAGGCGAAAAGCATCAAGGCCGGGGCCAAGTGCGGGAGCGATGATCGAATAATCCGCGCAGGGGGCGCCGCGAGGCGATCAACCCAACACCCAACCAGCGCCAAAACGGCGCCCCCGGCCCCTCTTTGGGCCACGAAGAGCTTCATCAACCCGGCGCGGATTCGCGTGCGGGCTGTTTGTGTTTGCGCGAGACGATGGGGTTTTTTTTTGTGGGAACGGCGCTCCCCACCCCGTCCGCTGCGCGGCCGACCCTCCCCACGAGGGGGAGGGTATGAAATCGCACGTTATTTCAATGGTTTGGCGCATGCCAGCCGCTCCCCTCCCCCTCGTGGGGAGGGGCTGGGGGTGGGGGGCGAGCGCAATTTTTTGAAAGAGCGCCTGTGGCGACCACGCTCCCGGCCAGCCGCGCGCGCGCCCCACCCCGTCTCGCTACGCGAGCCGACCCTCCCCACGAGGGGGAGGGTATGAAATCGCGCGTTATTTCAGATATTTACGCGCAGTTCCGGTGTCTCACACCACATCCTTGCGGGTGTCCGCGTCGGCGGGCTTGTCGTACCACTTGGGGTCCATGCGGCAGGTGACGCCGTTGTCCCGCAGGGTCTGTTCGTATTCGTTGCGGATGAAGGGGTCTTCCATCCAGTAGGGGATGGCGGTGCCGCCCTGGTTCACGTCGATGGCGGTGTAGTCCGTATGTTTCTGGCCGGGGGCGCCGGGGTCGCGGCCGGGGTTGTGGGGGCCGAACCAGGCGCTCAGGCGGAAGTCCTCCTTGGAGACGCT
>CANCSY010000101.1 GCA_947380915.1 Beijerinckiaceae bacterium | reverse complement strand
AGCATTGGCAGTTGCGCGTGGTCGCCGATCTGGCGGAGATTCATGGCGGCGGCTACGCCCATGTCACTACCCGCGCCAATCTGCAGATTCGCGAGATCAAGGCGCAGGCCGCGCCCGATGTGCTGGAGGGGCTGGCGGATGCGGGCATCGTCAGCAAGGGCTCGGGCGCCGACAATATCCGCAATGTCACGGGCTCGGCGACGGCGGGCATCGATGCGCAGGAGCTTCTCGACACGCGCCCCCACGCCAGCGCCTGGCATCATCATATCCTGAACGACCGAACGCTTTATGGCCTGCCGCGCAAGTTCAATGTGTCCTTCGATGGCGGGGGCGTGATCCCTACGCTGGAGGACACAAATGACATCGGCTTTCAGGCGGTGCGCGTGATGGAAGGCGCCGAGGTAGCCGCAGGCGTCTGGTATCGGCTGGCGCTCGGCGGCATCACCGGCCATCGCGATCTTGCGCGCGACACCGGCGTCCTCGTTGCGCCTGACGACGCCGTAGCTGTCGCGGACGCCATCGTGCGCGTCTTCATCGCCCATGGGGATCGCACCAACCGCAACAAGGCGCGGCTGAAATATCTGCTGGACGCCTGGGGGTTCGAGCGCTTTCTAGTGGCCGTCGAAGAAGTGCTGGGGCGCAAGCTCGCGCGCGTGGACGTGAGCCATGCGGCGCCGCGCGCGGCCCATGACCGCCTCGCGCATATGGGCGTGCATGCGCAGCGCCAGCAGGGCCTCAACTGGATCGGCGTGTGGACGCCGCTGGGCAAGATCACCAGCGCGCAGATGCACGACATTGCAGAAGTCGCGCGCGTCTTTGGCGATGGCGATGTGCGCTTGACCGTCTGGCAAAATCTTCTGCTTTCGGGCGTGACCGATGCGCAGGTGGAGGCCGCCTGCAAGGCCATTCACGCGGCGGGGCTTTCCACCAGCGTGTCGAACCTGCGCGCGGGCCTTGTCGCCTGCACGGGCTCGACGGGCTGCAAATTCGCGGCCTCCGACACCAAGGGCGACGCCCTGCGCATCGCGGACCATGTTGACGCCCGTATGAGCGTCGATCTGCCTGTCAATATTCACCTCACCGGCTGCCATCATTCCTGCGCGCAACACTATATCGGCGACATAGGCCTCATCGGCGCCAAGGTGACCATTAACGATGAGGGCGACCAGGTCGAAGGCTATCATCTGCATGTGGGCGGCGGCTTTGGCGCGCAGGGCGCCATCGGGCGACTGCTGCAATCGGATCTGCGCGCCAGCGATGCGCCAAAGGCGGTGGAGGCCTTGCTGCGCGCATGGACTGCCCATCGTGTTGACGCCAGCGAAAGCTTCCAGGCCTTCACCGCGCGCCATGACATCGAAACTCTCAAACAGCTTGCGGAGCAGATGTGATGATCGCTCAGCCCATGCCCGCGCCCGTGTTCCTGATCCCCGAAAGCGCGCCTTTCACGGCGGAGCAACGCGCATGGCTGTCGGGCGTTTTCGCGGCGACCTTATTGACGGATGCGCAGGGCGCCAGCGCGCTCGGAAGCGCCGAAGCCGCAGCCCTTGGCGCGCCCGCAGCCGGTCCCGCGCTTGCCGATAACGACGACGCCCCTTGGCATGACCCCTCGATGAAGATCGAGGGCCGCATGCAACTGGCGAAAGAGCGCCCGCTTGCGCCGCGCCTCATGGCGGCCATGGCGCAGCAGGATTGCGGGCAGTGCGGTTATAACTGTGCGGACTACGCCAACGCGCTTTTCGAGACGAAGGAGGCGCGGCTCAATCTCTGCGCCCCCGGCGGCAAGGAAACAGCGCGCATGCTGAAGGAGCTTGCGGCTGAGATTGGCGCAGCCGCGCCTGCGGCGAAGATTCTTGACGCCGCGCCCGCAGCCATCGGCGCCGCCGGAACCTGCCGCGAAAACCCCGTCGATGTGGCCTTTGTCTCGCGCCATCGTCTCAACAAGGACGGTTCGGCGAAAGACACCTGGCATGTGGAATTCGATCTTGCGGCGTCGGGCCTTACTTACGAAGCAGGGGATTCCTTCGGCCTCTTCCCCGCCAACGAACTGGGCCTTGTCGATCAGATCATCGCCATGCTCGGCGCCTCCCATGTGACGCCCCTGCGTGGGCGCACCCTGCGCGAAGTGCTGAGCGATGAGGTTTCATTAGGCGCAGCGCCAGACGCACTCTTCGAACTGATGTCCTTCATCTGCGGCGGCGCGCAGCGGCAGAAGGCGCGGGCGCTGGCGCAAGGCGAAGATCCCGATGGCGACGCCGCCCATCTCGATGTGCTCGGCGCCCTGCAGAAGTTTTCGCAAGCGCGCCCCCATCCCGAAGCTTTTGTCGATGCGCTGGAACCCCTGCAGCCGCGTCTTTATTCCATCTCCTCATCGCCCAAACATGTGGCGGGTCGGCTCACGCTCACGGTGGATGCGGTGCGCTATGTCATTGGCAAGCGCAGGCGCCTTGGAGTCGCTTCCACGTTTCTGGCGGACCGCGCCGCGCCCGGCATGACCTTGCGCGCCTATGTGCAGAAGGCCCATGGCTTCGCTTTGCCGAAGGATCCGTCCAAGCCTGTCATCATGGTGGGCCCCGGCACGGGCGTCGCGCCATTCCGCGCTTTCTTGCAGGAGCGCGAGGCCATCGGCGCGCCCGGCAAGAACTGGCTCTTCTTCGGCCATCAGCGCATGGATACGGATTTCTTCTATCGCGACGAGCTGGAAGCCATGCGCGAGCGCGGCGCCCTCACGCGCCTGTCGCTGGCGTGGTCGCGCGATGGCGCCGAAAAGTTTTATGTGCAGGACCGCATGCGCGAAGTCGGCGCGGCGCTCTGGCAATGGCTGGCGGAAGGCGCGCATTTTTATGTGTGCGGCGACGCCAAACGCATGGCCAAGGATGTGGAGGCGGCGCTGGTCGAGATCGTCGCCACCCATGGCGCGCGACCCACTGACGAGGCCGTGGCTTTCGTCAGCGCCTTGAAAAAAGCAGGCCGCTATCAGGCCGACGTTTACTGAGGAATGCATGATGGATGGCGCAGCGACCATGGACGCTATCCGCACGGCCTGTCCCTATTGCGGCGTCGGCTGCGGGGTTCTTGCAACGCCTGATGGCGTTGGCGGCGTCGCCATCGCAGGCGATCCCGATCATCCCGCAAACTTCGGTCGTTTGTGCTCGAAGGGCTCGGCGCTGGGTCAAACGGTTTCACTCGAGGGGCGCCTGCTGTATCCCATGCTGCGCATGGCGAGCGGCTCCTATGAGCGCGTTTCCTGGGACATTGCGCTGGACGCAGTTGCGGAAGGCTTTACGCGCAATGCGCGCGCCCATGGGCCTGACGCGCTCGCCTTCTATCTCTCGGGTCAGTTGCTGACGGAAGATTATTACGTCGCCAACAAACTGATGAAGGGCTTCCTGGGCTCCGCGAATGTCGACACCAATTCGCGTCTCTGCATGGCCTCGTCGGTCGCGGGCCACAAGCGCGCCTTTGGCGGCGATCTGGTGCCCGGTTCCTATGAGGATCTGGATCAGGCTGATCTCATCGTGCTGGTGGGATCCAACGCCGCCTGGTGTCACCCGGTTCTCTTCCAGCGCATGCAGGCCAATCGGGCGCAGCGGGGCGCGAAACTTATCGTCATCGACCCGCGCCGCACGCCCTCCGCTGATGAAGCCGATCTGTTTCTGCCGATTGCAGCGGGTATGGACACGGTGCTCTTCGCCTGGTTGCTGCAAAAGATTGTCGCGCGCGGCGCCGTCGATCACGCCTTTGTCGCCGAGCACACATCGGGCTTTGACGCCGCTCTGCAGACCGCCCGCGAAATCGCGCCCGATCTCGCAACGGTGTCTTTGCTTTGCCGCATCGACGCTGCGCTCATCACCACCTTCTGCGATGCGTGGATCAGCACCAAACGCGTGGTCACCGCCTGGAGCCAGGGCGTCAACCAATCGGCGCAGGGTACGGATAAAGTCGACGCCATCATCCATTGCCATCTGGCGAGCGGGCGCATTGGCAAGGAAGGCGCAGGACCTTTCTCGCTCACGGGGCAACCCAACGCCATGGGCGGGCGCGAGGCGGGCGGTCTGGCCAATATGCTGGCGGCGCATATGGGTTTTGCGCCCGCTGAAGTGGATCGCGTGAAGCGGTTCTGGAATGCGCCGCTGATGGCGCAGCGCGAGGGCCTGAAGGCCGTGCAGATGTTCGACGCCATCGCCGACAAGCGTGTGCGCGCACTCTGGGTCATGGCGACCAATCCTGCGGTGTCCTTGCCCAAGGCCGATCATGCGCGCGCTGCGCTTGGCGCGCTCGATTTCTTCGCCATCTCCGAAGTGCTGCTCTCCAATGACACGCTCAACGCCGGCGCCCATGTGCTGCTGCCAGCGGCGGCCTGGGGCGAGAAGGATGGCGCCGTCACCAATTCGGAACGGCGCATTTCGCGCCAGCGGCCCTTTCTACCGCTGCCCGGCGAAGCGCAGCCCGATTGGTGGATTGTTTGCGAAGTCGCCAAACGCATGGGCTTTGGCGAGGCCTTCGCCTATGCGGGGCCGGCGGACATTTTCCGCGAACATGCGGCCTTGTCCTGTTTTGAAAACGAGGGCGCGCGCGGCTTCGATATTGGCGGGCTCGCGCAGCTAAGCGCTGCCGCCTATGAGGCTCTGGAGCCGGTGCAGTGGCCGTTGAAAAGGGGCGAGCGCGTGGGCGCCGCGCGGCTCTTCACCAATGGCGATTTCCAGACGCCCGATCGTCGCGCGCGTTTTGTGGAACTGACAAAGCCTGCGCTGTCGCTGGGGCCGTCAACCGACTATCCATTGATGCTCAACACGGGCCGCATGCGCGATCAGTGGCACACCATGACGCGCACGGGGCGCAGCCCGCGCCTGGGCGCCCATGCGCCAGAGCCCTTCGCCAGCGTCAATCCGCAAGACGCCGCGCAGCTTGGTCTGGCGAGCGGCGGTTTTGCGCAGATTGCATCGCCCTATGGGCAAGCCCTTCTGCGTGTCGACATCACCGAGGCGCAAGCCGTTGGCGCTGTCTTTGCGCCGATTCACTGGTCGGCGGAAACATCATCCCACGGGCGTGTGGGCGCGCTTGTGAATCCGGCGACTGATCCATTCTCGGGCCAGCCGGAACTGAAGGCGACGCCCGTGCGGTTGACGCCGATCAGATTTGCGCGGGAGGGCGCCTTCATGGCGCGCGCGCCGATCGCTCCGCCAGATTCATGCTGGTGGGCGCGCATTTCGCTGGCCGATGGCGTTGGTTACCGCGTCGCGAGCGACTGGTCCGTGCAAGAGGCTGCAGACTGGTTCAACGCGCATTTCGCGCAGTGCGAAATCGCCGAATTGCTCGATGCGCCGCAGGGGCTTTATCGCGCAGCGGCCTTCAAGGACGGACGGCTTGAAGCCGCCCTGTTTCTCGCCCCGCCCGGGAGCGAGCCCGTGTGGGAGACGCTGAAGGATCTGCTGGCCGCCGATGTGATTGACGCCACCCGGCGCCGCTTCGCCTTGAGTGTGCGTGATGTCGGCGGCATGGTGGATCGCGGGCCCATGGTCTGCGCCTGTTTCGGCGTGTCTGAGGGCGCCATCCGCGAAGCGATTGGTGCGGGCGCCTGCGACGCCGCCGCTGTTGGCGCGGCGGTGAAGGCGGGAACCAATTGCGGCTCCTGCGTGCCGGAGATCCGCAAAATCATCGGCGCTGCGCGCGTGCTGGAAAGCGTCGCCTGAGCGCGACTCAATCCTTCGCGTAGCGGCTCTTTGGCCGCGCGAGGCCCAGATGGTCGCGCAGGGTTGCTCCCGTGTATTCGGTCTGGAAGAGCCCGCGCTTCTGCAACTCGGGCACCAGCAGCGTGCAAGCCTCGTCGAGGCTGCCGGGCAGATAGGCCGGTTGCAGGATGAAGCCATCGCAGGCGCCTGCGCGAAACCATGCCTCCATCTCGTCGGCCACGCGAATCGCCGAGCCCTTGATGCTGCGCTTGCCGCGCGCACCCGCCAGCCGCAGATAGAGTTGGCGCATGGTCAGGTTTTCCTTGCGCGCCATCGCGATCACGCCGCGCGGCGTGCCGCCTTGCGGCGCAGGCGATATCTCGGGCAGGGGGCCATCGAGATCATGGCCTGAAAGGTCGGCGCCTTCGAGCACCAGGGAGAGAATCTCGCGGCCGACTTCGGGATGGATCAGCGACTGGAGATATTCGAATTTCTCCTCCGCCTCCTCATCCGTTTCCGCCACCGTGGCGCTGAGGCCGGGCAGTATTTTCATGTCGTCGGGATGGCGGCCATATTTGGCCATGCGTCCCTTCACATCATCATAAAAGGCCTTGCCCGCCGCAATATCCAGCGGCGAGGTGAAGACCACTTCGGCGGTGGCGGCGGCGAGCTCCCGGCCCGTTTCGGAGGCGCCCGCCTGCACGATGACCGGATGGCCCTGCGGGGGACGCGGCACATTCAGCGGCCCGCGCACGCGCAGATGCTTGCCCTCGTGATTGAGGCGATGCAGCTTGGCGGGATCGAGATAGAGGCCGCTCTCCTTGTCGCGAGGAAAGGCGTCGTCGTCCCAGCTGTCCCAGAGGCCCTTCACCACTTCCACGAATTCATGGGCGCGCTCGTAGCGGTCCTCGTGATCGTAATGGGCCTCGCGACCGAAGTTGAAAGCCTCCGCCTTGAAGGACGATGTGACCACGTTCCACGCCGCGCGACCGCCGCTCATGTGATCGAGCGAGGCCATCTTGCGGGCGATGTGGAAGGGCTCGTTGTAGCTGGTGGTGCCCGTGCACACGAGGCCGATCTGTTCGGTGACGGCCGCGAGCCCGCCCAGCAGGGTCAGGGGCTCGAAATGCGCTGTATATTGCGCGGAACGGCTGAGGGTGAGGTCGGAGGCGTCGCGCACCGCCAGCCAGTCGGCGAAAAAGAGGAAGTGGAACTTCGCCTTTTCGGCGGTCTGCGCCAAGCGCACATAATGTTTGAAATTGACCCCAGCGTCAGCGTCAGCGCCCGGATGGCGCCAGGAGGCCACATGATGGCCGGTGTGATTGAAAAATACCCCGAGCACCATCTGCCCGTCGCGGCCCTTCATGCGTTCATCCCCTTTTGGCGCCGGGCTCGCCCGGGCTGCGCGAACTTAGTCGCGCCGGGGCGCAAGGGCAAGGATGGCGCAAGGCTGGTTTTGCTTGCGGCAGGACGCGCTTGCGCTAGATTGCGCGGCAATGAATTGGGGACGTCGCCGTGAAGCCTGAGTCCAAGCATATATCCGCCGATCACCTGACGCAGTTCATGGTCTCCGCCTTGATGGCGAAGGGCATGCCGGAGGCAAATGCGGCCACGCTTGCGCAGGTGCTGGTCTGGGCTGATCTGCGCGGTGTTTCGTCCCATGGCATGGCGCGGCTGTCCATGTATCTGCGCACCATCGCCGATGGCGCCATGGATCCGGTCGCGAAGCCTGTCATCGACAGCCGCGCAGGCGCGCTGTTCATTGTCGAAGGCAATCGCTGCGCGGGGCCGGTCGCCATGAAGCTGGCGCTGGAGGAGGCGGGCAAGCGCGCCAGGGCCTTTGGACTGGGCATGGCGGTAATCCGCGCCACGACCCACACGGGCGCCATCGGGCGCTACGCCCATGCGGCGGCGGAGCAGGGGTTCGCGGCCATCATGTTCAATGGCGGCCCGCCGAACATGGCCTATCATGGCGCGCGGGTGAAGAGCCTCGCCACAAGCCCCATGGCCATCGGCGTGCCCTCCATGGAGGGGCCTCTGGTGCTCGACATGGCCACCGCCACCATCGCCAACGGCCGGTTGCAGCAGGCGGTGCGCTCGGGCGAGCCCATTCCGGCCGGTTGCGCCCTCACCAAGGCGGGCGAGCCTACGACGAATGCAGCCGAAGCCGAGATCCTGCTGCCGCTCGGCGGCCCCAAGGGCTCGGGCATTTCCTTCATGTTCGAATGCCTGACCGGCGTCATGGCCGCCAATCCCATTCTGGCGGGCATGATCGGCCCGGGCGGCAAGGTCCGGCATGTGCATAACGCCATGCTGATCCTGATCGACATCGCCGCCATGCGCCCGCTCGATGATTTCAAGCGCGACATGAGCGAGCTTGGCGCCGTGGTGCGCGCCCTGCCCAGGCTTGATCCGGATGTGGCGATCATGCTGCCCGGCGAGCGCGGCGCGCGTACCTTCGAGCGCCGGTCCCGCGAAGGGATCCCGCTGTCGCAGAAGGCCCTCGCGGGCCTTCTGGAGATTGCGGAAAAGGCGGGGGTCGCCTCGCCTCAGCTCATGTGAGGCGATCCGTCCTTCAAGTGTCAGCCTTGCATGGTGATGTTGAGGATGCGGGCTGCGTTGCGCCAGTTGATGTCCTCGCGCAGCGCCTCGTCGATCGCCACCTCATCCATGAAATGCCCGGCCTCTGCGGCGGATTCGAAGGGATAATCGGCGGAGAACATCACCCGTGAGCGGCCCAGCGCCGCCACGGCGCAGTTCAGCGGCTCGGCCGAGAACATGCCTGAGATCGTCACCGCGATATTCTCCTTGATATATTCGGAGGGCTGGCGCTTCAGGCTCACGCCATAGAGCTTGGCGCGGCTGTCGAAGCGCCACAGCAGATAGGGCAGGGTCTCGCCCAGATGACCCAGCATGAGCAGCGCCTTGGGGAAACGGTCGAACACGCCGCCGAAGATCATGCGCAGCGCATGGGTGCCGGTCTCCACGCCCCAGCCCCAGGTGGCCCGCGTCAGTTCCTTGTAGGAGCCATAGGTGGCGTATTGCTGGGCGGGATCGGCGGGATGCAGGTAGATGGGAACCTGCAACTCCTCGGCCTTTGCCCAGAAGGGGTCGAACTGGCGCTCGTCCAGATAGGCGCCCATGGAATGGCCATTGATCATGGCGCCCTTGAAGCCGAGGTCACGCACGCAGCGCTCGAGTTCGCGCGCCGCGCCCTGGGGATCCTGCAGGGCGATATGGGCGAAACCCAGATAGCGGTCGGGACGGGCGCTGGTCACATTGGCGAGAAAGTCGTTGGCCTCGGCGGCCTTGGCGGTGGCGCGCGCCGCGTCAGGCTCCACCTGCACGCCGGGGCCGGAAACCGAGAGAATCGCCTTTTCGATGCCCGCGCCATCCATGCTGGACAGGCGCATCTCGCCGAAATCGGCGAGCGCTGCATAGATCTTGTCGTAAATCGGCTTGGGAACGTCGGTCATGGTCGGCTGCCAGTATTCGATCAGGCCCGGCGAGATGAAGTGTTCTTCCAGCGCGATCTTCTTCATGGCGTTCTTCCCTGGTCAGCGAGCCCGCCCGGGTCCTCCCGGGCTCTTGTAAGCGAGACCGCATATTGATACAGTTGCACCACATGATGGGTCAACAAACTTCGGGAGGCAAAGCCGTGACGATCAAGATCCGTGGCATCGATTTCCAGGACAATCTCGACAACGACATGGGCGTGGAGTTCTACAATCTCTCCCATCGCTTTGGCTATCAATCGCCGAACTGGCCCTATTTCGAAGATGTGAAAATCGAGCGCATCCACTACATGGCCAAGTCCGGCGTGCTCTCGCAGCGCATCACGACCAGCATGCACAACACCACCCATATCGACGCGCCCGCCCATGTGGTCGCGGGCACGCCCTTCATCAACGAAGTGCCGCTGCCGCACTTCTTCGGCACGGGCATTGTGGTGTCGATCCCCAAGAAGCAGTGGGAATCCATCACCTATGACGATCTGGAAAAGGCCGCCGGCAAGGTCGTGCGCCCCGGCGACGTGGTGATCGTCAACACCGGCTGGCACCATATCTACGAGGACAACGAGGACTATTTCGCCAAGGCGCCGGGCTTCGTGCCTTCCGCCGCGGACTGGTTCGTGGAGAAGAAGGTCAAGGTCGTCGGCCACGACACCCAGGCCAATGATCACCCGCTCGCCACCGCCATCGGCCCGCAGCGCAATGGCCCGCTGCTGCCCCACCTGAAGGAAGAATATTTCGAATGGTCCGGCGGGCGCGACTGGAAGGATGATTTCCCGGAGTGGGAGCC
>CANCSY010000100.1 GCA_947380915.1 Beijerinckiaceae bacterium | reverse complement strand
TATGCCTTGCCAGAGCAGCTGGCGGCGGGAGGGGCGGCGTGAGCTTTCCCGACATCGCCTCCGCGCTTTCGGCTGACATGCCGGAGCTGCGCGGACGGCTCGCCGCCAACCAGCCGCTGGCGCCCTATACCTGGTTTCGCGTGGGCGGGTCTGCGCAGGCGCTCTTTTCGCCAGCGGACGAGGCGGACCTCGCCTATTTCCTCGCCCATCTGCCGCGCGAGATCCCGGTGACGGTGATCGGGCTGGGCTCAAACCTCATCGTGCGTGATGGCGGCGTGCCCGGCGTGGTGATCCGTCTGGGTGGCAAGGCCTTCGGGGAGATCGAGATCCTGCCCGACAACCGCATCCGCGCGGGAACCGCCGTGCCCGACATGAAGGCGGCGCGGGCCGCGGCGGAGGCGGGTATCGATGGCCTCGCCTTCCTGCGCGGCATTCCCGGCTCCATCGGCGGCGCTCTGCGCATGAATGCGGGCGCCCATGGGGGCGAGACCACCGATGTGCTGATTGAGGCGCGGGGCGTGGACCGGGCGGGGGTGATCCGCACCTTCACCCATGACGCCATGGGCTTCTCCTATCGCCACAGCGAGGCGCCCGAAGATGTCATCTTCACCAGCGCTCTGTTTCAGGGCAGGCCCGGCGAGCCCGCCGCCATCATGGCCGAGATGGACCGGATCACCGCCGCGCGCGAGGCCTCCCAGCCCATTCGCGAGAAGACCGGCGGCTCCACTTTCGCCAATCCCAAGCCCCAGAGCGCCTGGAAGGTCATCGACGCCGCCGGCTGCCGGGGGCTCGAGATGGGCGATGCGCAGGTGAGCGAGATGCACTGCAACTTCCTCATCAATCGCGGGCAGGCCAGCGCCGACGACATCGAGGGGCTGGGCGAGGAGGTTCGTCGCCGGGTGCTCGCCCACAGCGGCGTGGAGCTGCGCTGGGAGATCCGGCGCATTGGCGTCGCAGGATGAATTTGGCCGTCAGGGGCTGTCACGGGGTTCAATCATGACCAAACATGTCGCCGTTCTCATGGGGGGCTGGTCCTCCGAGCGTGAGGTTTCCCTGCGCTCGGGCGAGGCTTGCGCCAAGGCCCTCGAAGGGGAGGGGTTCCGCGTCACCCGCGTGGACGTCACCCGCGACGTCGGGCGCACGCTGGCTGACCTGCGGCCCGATGTGGCCCTGAACGCCTTGCATGGGCCTGCGGGGGAGGATGGCACGATCCAGGGGATCCTGGAGGTGCTGCGCATCCCCTACACCCATTCGGGCGTGCTGGCCTCGGCGCTGGCCATGAACAAGAAGATGGCGAAGTTCGTCATGGCGGCGGCTGGCATCCCTGTGCCGGGGGGCAAGGTGGTGCATCGGCTCGAGGCCGCCCGCGCCCATGCGCTGCCGATCCCCTATGTGCTCAAGCCCATCGCGGAGGGGTCCTCC
The DNA here is from genome assembly GCA_947380915.1 of Beijerinckiaceae bacterium. Next base: position 8,569 of record CANCSY010000100.1, on the reverse strand, counting down.
TATGGCGTGTTCATCGTGGGGGAGGGAAAGGGCAACCAGACCCCGCCTGCGGCGCTCGCGGCGGACGACTGGGCCTATGGCGACTATCTCCTTGCGGAACCTTTCATTGCCGGCCGTGAACTCACCTGCGCGGTGATGGGCGACCGGGCGCTTGACGTCATCGACATCCGGGCGGCGGACGGCGGCTGGTACGATTACACGGCCAAATATTCAAAAGGTGGGTCAATTCACATCCTCCCGGCAGAACTTAAAGGAAATATTTACCATCTGGCCCAAGAGTTAGCTCTCAGGGCGCATCAGGCGCTCGGTTGTCGGGGCGTGAGTCGCACCGACTTCCGGTATGACGATCGACCCGGCGGATCCGGGGCGTTGGTGGTGCTGGAAGTCAACACTCAGCCCGGCATGACCGAGACCTCGTTGGTGCCTGAAATGGCGGCATATGCCGGGTTATCGTTTGGTGGATTGGTGCGATGGATGGTGGAAGACGCCTCCTGCGATCGTTGAAGGGGACCTTGTCGGGTCAGCCTTTCGCGCGCCCTGCTTTTGCGGGCATGCAGGATGACGCGCGCCATGGCTCCAGGGGCGCCTCGCTTTCTTCCTATTCAGCTTTCGCGCCCCGTCCCCAGCCGGTGGGCCGTCGCCGCGCCGTCGCTTTCCGTCCAGGCCTGATGGACCTCTTCTTGCGGGCGCGGGCGACAACTTTTGCGCTGGGCCTGCTCTTCATGGGCGGCGTCGGCCTTTATGGGACCGTTCGTGGCGGTCAATACGACGCTTTCGTCGCCGCCAATGGATCGCCGCTCGACACGGCGGCCCGGACGCTGGGCTTTGGCCTCGACATGGTCACCATCGCGGGCGCGCAGGGCCTCACCGAGACCGAAGTGCTCGCCACCGCCGGGATCTCTGGCCGGACGTCCCTGCCGTTCCTCGACATCGCCGAGGTGCGCGACCGCCTGCGCCAGATTCCGCTGATCAAGGACGTCAGCGTCCGCAAGCTCTATCCCGACCGCCTGCTCATCGAGGTCACCGAGCGCGAGCCCTTCGCCATCTGGCAGAAGGACGGCAAACTGCTTGTCGTGGCCACGGACGGCACCCCCATGCAGGAACTGAGCGACCAGCGCTTCACCGATCTGCCTTTCGTTGTAGGGCAGGGCGCCAATGCGCGCGTTGGTGAATTCCTGAAGATCGTCGAGAGCGCGGGCGACCTGCGCACGCGGATTCGCGCTGGCGTCCTCGTGGGCGAACGGCGGTGGACGCTGAAGATGACGACGGGCCTGGATGTGAAGCTTCCCGAAAACGATCCAGAGGGCGCCATCGCCCAGTTTGCGCGGGCGGCGCGCGAGTCGCGCCTGCTGGACAAGGATCTGGTGTCCATCGACCTGCGTGTGCCGGGCCGCATGTACGCCCGCCTGACCGAAGAGGCCGCCGCCGTGCGCGCCGAGGCTTTTGCACGGTTCAAGAAGAAAGGGGGCCCGACATGACGACACGTTGCGTCACCCCCCGCATGAAGCCGCTTTCGGCGCGCAAGACCACCATTCTCTCCGTGCTCGACGTCGGCACCTCCAAGGTCGCCTGCCTGATCGCGCGCCTGATGCCGGCCGAGCCCTCCGACATGTTGCGCGGGCGCACCCATCGCTGCCGCATCCTGGGCATCGGCCATCAGCGCTCGCGGGGCATGAAGGGCGGCGCGGTCGTCGACATGGAAGAGGCCGAACAGGCCATCCGTCTCGCCGTCGATGCGGCCGAGCGCATGGCCCGCGTGCAGGTCGAGAGCGTCATCGTCAATGTGACGGGCGGTCGGCTCGGCTCCAATCTCTTCAGCGGCGGCGTGCGCCTTGGCGGCAAGCCGGTGTCCGAATCCGACACCCGTCGGGTGCTCGAGGCGGCCGCCTCCCATACCGCCCAGCAGGGGCGGGCGGTTCTGCATTCCCTGCCCAATGGCTTTGCGGTGGATTCCACCACCGACATCCGCGACCCCAAGGGCATGATGGGCGACGAGTTGCGCGCCACCATGCACGCCGTCTCCTGCGACGGGGCCGCAGTGCGCAATCTCATGCTCGCCGTCGAGCGTTGTCATCTGAATGTGGAAGCCATCGTGGCGACCCCCTATGCGGCGGGCCTCTCCGCCCTCGTGGACGACGAGGCGGAGCTTGGCGCAGCGCTTGTGGACTTTGGCGGCGGCACCACAACTATCGGCGTCTTCGCCAAGGGGCGCCTGATCCATGTGGACGGGTTTGCCGTTGGCGGCAATCACATCACCATGGACATCGCGCGTGGCCTCACCATCCGCCTCAGCGACGCCGAGCGTCTGAAGACGCTCTATGGCACCTGCATGCCCTCCACATCGGATGATCGCGAGGCGATCTCGGTGAGCTCCGTCGGCGAGGATGGCGAGCATCCCCACCATATTCCCAAATCCCACCTCGTGCGCATCATCAAGCCGCGCGTGGAGGAGATTCTCGAATTGGTGCGCGACCGGCTCAAGGCTGCTGGCTTTGGCCCGCAAGCCGGCCGCAAGCTCATCATCACGGGCGGCGCAAGCCAGCTCACCGGCATGCCCGAAGCGGCGCGCCAGATCATTTCCTCACAGGTTCGGATCGGGCGACCGCTCGGCATCCAGGGCCTGCCAGAATCAGCCAAGAACCCCGCCTTCGCTGCGGCTGTCGGATTGCTCGTTTACCCGCAAGTCGCGGGCATCGAGCATTACGAGCCACGGCGTCATGTCGGCTACGCGGCGACCGGCACGGATGGCTACATCACCCGCGTCGGCCGTTGGCTGAAGGAAAGCTTTTAAGAACCGCCGACGGCGCGGGCTCATCGCCTGCCGCCGTCGACATGAACCGTACCCAGTCCTGCGCAAACGTCGAGAGGCCAGACGATGACGATCAATTTCCAAGCTCCCGAACTGAGGGAACTTAAGCCCCGTATCATGGTGTGCGGCGTCGGCGGCGCCGGCTGCAATGCGGTCAACAACATGATCGCGTCAGGCCTCACCGGGGTCGATTTCATCGTCGCCAACACGGACGCCCAGGCGCTCACCACGTCGCGGGCCGAGCGCATCATCCAGATGGGCTTGCAGGTGACTGAAGGTCTTGGCGCGGGCGCGCAGCCCGAAGTCGGCCGTGCGGCGGCCGAAGAGACCATCGAAGAGATCCGCGATCATCTGATGGGCGCGCATATGTGCTTCGTCACCGCCGGCATGGGCGGCGGCACCGGCACAGGCGCCGCTCCCGTCATCGCCCGCGTGGCGCGCGAGATGGGCATCCTGACCGTTGGCGTCGTGACCAAGCCGTTCCACTTCGAGGGCATGCGCAGGATGCGCCTCGCGGAAGCCGGCATCAATGAGCTGACCAAGGCCGTCGACACGCTGATCGTCATCCCGAACCAGAACCTCTTCCGCATCGCCAACGAGAAGACGACCTTCGCGGACGCCTTCGCCATGGCCGATCAGGTGCTCTATTCGGGCGTCGCCTCCATCACCGATCTCATGGTCAAGCAGGGCCTCGTCAATCTCGACTTCGCCGACGTCCGCTCGATCATGCGCGAGATGGGCAAGGCCATGATGGGCACGGGCGAGTCCTCGGGCGACAATCGCGCGATCCTGGCCGCAGAGGCCGCCATCGCCAATCCGCTGCTGGACGAAGTCTCCATGAAGGGCGCGCGCGGCTTGCTGATCTCGATCACGGGCGGCAGCGACCTCACTCTTTATGAAGTGGACGAAGCGGCCAGCCGCATCCGTCAGGAAGTCGACGAGGACGCCAACATCATCCTCGGCGCCACCTTCGATGACGCCCTGACCGGCCTCATCCGCGTGTCCGTCGTGGCCACCGGCATCGACCATCCCCTGAACGCCCGCGAACTCGTCGCCAATGAAACGCGGGCCGCCGCCGAATCCGCCCAGAAGCTGCGCGTCGCCGCTGCGCCCCGTCAGCCCGAGCCGGTGCGCCAGCCGCAGCCGATGGTCGCCGAGGCCCCGGTGGAGCAGCCGATCGCCTATGAGCCCGCTCCGGCCTATTACCAGCCCGCTCCCGCCCCGGTCGCCATGCAGCCGATGGCGCAGCCTCAGCCCGCGCATGAGCCGCATCCGGTCTATCAGGGTCACTTCATTCCGCCCGTCGCCGAGCAGCCGATCCGCGCCCCGCGCATGCCCACCATCGACGATCTGCCGCTTCCCGCGCAGAACCAGCTGCGCGCCCAGCGCGCCCAGCCCGCCGAGACCCCGGACACCAAGCGCCGCACCCTGCTGGACCGTCTCGCCGCTTTCGGCATGAGCCGTCAGGAAGCTCCGCAGGCCACCGTCGAGGCGCCCCGTCATGCGGCCAGCGCGCCTGTGGCTCCCCGCGGTCCCGCTCCCAACCCGGTCCATGCGGAATACGCCAAGCGCCCGGCAGCCCCCGTGCAGGCGCAGGTCTATGCCGAACCGCAGGTCCGCATGGCTCCGCCCGTGCGCAATTCGGAAGAGGATCAGCTGGAGATTCCGGCTTTCCTGCGGCGTCAGGCGAACTGATTGGGCGGTTCGCCTTGTTACACTTTTTTGGGCGTCCTGAGAAATCAGGCCGCCCAATTTGTTGAAAGTAAATAGTTTATTAAAACTTATCGACAGATTATTCCCAGGGTAAGCCTTGTTACAGATGGTCACAAAGCGTGATTTTGCGCTGCCGCCACGCCGGCGTATTTTCGCCACGGTTCGAACAGCCTCGCTGAGTCGTTCCTGTGGTTGGACGTAACGTCAGGCAGGCCTGATGGAGCGTCCCAGTTGAGCCAGGCGCGTGTGTGCTGGTTGAGTCCTTGAAGCGTTCAGCCCTCTGCAGAGCGCCAAGAAGAGTGTGATTTTATGACGGCAGCGAAACAGACGACCTTGCGTGATCGCATCGTTCTGTCAGGCGCGGGTGTTCACTCGAACGCCCCGGCCCGTTTGGTTCTCCATCCTTCCGAGCCCCATTCCGGCGTCAGCTTCCTTCGCACCGGCCTGCCCGGCGGTCGTGAGCGCATGATTGAGGCCAAATATTCCCATGTCTCCATGACCGAGCTCTGCACGGTCCTCGGCGCTCAAGGCGAGTCGGTCTCCACCGTCGAGCATCTTCTTGCCGCTTTCTCCGGCCTTGGCGTCGACAATGTGGTCGTCGAGGTCGATGGCCCCGAACTGCCCATCATGGACGGTTCCGCCGCCGAATTCGTCGAGGCGATCGACCAGACCGGTCTGGTCCAGCTTTCGGCCCCCCGCCGTTTCATCAAGGTTCTCAAGACCGTGCGCGTCGAGCATGGGCGGTCTTTCTCCGAGCTTCGCCCCGCCGACCGCGGCTTTCGGCTGGAAGTCGAGATTGATTTCGCCACTGGCGCCATCGGGCGCCAGAAGAAGGTGATCGACCTTGATCCCGCCACCTTCCGTCGCGAGATTTCCCGCGCCCGCACCTTCGGTTTCCTGGCCGATGTGGAGCGTCTGTGGAAGGCTGGCTTCGCGCTTGGCGCCTCCCTCGAGAACACTGTGGCCCTCGATGGGGATCGCGTCGTGAATCCGGGCGGCTTGCGCTATGCGGATGAATTCGTGCGCCACAAGACGCTTGACGCCGTTGGCGACCTGGCGCTGGCTGGCGCGCCGCTCATCGGCTGCTATCGCTCCTTCTGCGGCGGCCACAAGATGAATGTGTCGGTGCTCGAGGCGCTGTTCTCGGATCGCGCCAATTATCAGATCATCGAGCCCCAGCCCCGCCGGGAGGCCGCCCGCGCTGCGTCCGGCATGGCCTTTCGTCCGGTCTATGCGCCCGACGTGAACTGATCCGCTGATTGAGGGCGCAAGGTCCCTCTCTCGCTGTGGCGGGCAAGCCGCAGTCTTCCTTTTTAGGCGGTTCATTGGCCTTTCGTCCCCGTTCGTGACTTGCTCTGGCCATAATATGCCTGTCTGCAAGAGGCGCAGACCTGCGGTGGCGTTTCCGTCTCGTTTGCGCTAAATAACGGTGCATACCGGTTCGCGTGACCGATCCGCCCCGATCCCTTTGAACGCTGGCTGCGAGTTTGGCATGATCTGCGCCCCCAAGATTGAGTCCCCGTCTCGCCTGCTGCGCATCGCGCTGGCCACGGCCCTCGCCCTGTCTGCGGCGGGCTGTTCCACGCTGGAATCCCTCAACCCCTTCGGCGGTGAGAAATACGAGACCAAACTGCTCCCCGACGAGCCCGCCGACCAGATCTATGATCAGGGCCTTGCGCGTCTGCAAAAAGGCGACGGCGAGGGCGCTGCGAAGAAATTCGCTGATCTGGAGAAGCAGTATCCGTTCTCCAGCCATTCGCGGAAGGGTCTGATCATGCAGACCTATGCGCAATATCAGGGCGGCCAGTACGATGACGCCATCGCCACGGCCCAGCGCTATGTCGGCCTCTATCCCTCCTCGCCGGACGCGCCCTACGCCATGTATCTGGCGGCCATGTCCTATTACAATCAGGTGCCGGACATTTCGCGCGATCAGGAGCGGGCGGAGAAGGCGCTGAACCTGTTCGTCTCCCTCGTCGAGAAATATCCGAAGTCCGAATATGTCGAGGACTCCAAATACAAGATCCAGGTGACGCGCGATCAGCTCGCCGGCAAGGAAATGTCGGTCGGCCGCTTCTATCTCACCCGCAAGAACTACACGGCCGCCTTGAACCGTTTCCGTGACGTGGTCGGCAAGTATCAGACAACCCGCCATGTGGAAGAGGCGCTCTACCGCCTCACGGAAGCCTATCTGGCCCTGGGCATCACCCATGAGGCGCAGACGGCTGCGGCGGTGCTCGGGCACAATTATCCCGACAGCCAATGGTACAAGGACGCTTTCGCGCTGCTGAAGGGCGGCGGGTTGCAGCCCAATGAAGACTCTGGCTCCTGGATTTCCAAGAGCTTCAAGAAACTCGGCCTCGGCTGATCAGCCGCTCCCATGCTGGCGCAGCTCTCGATCCGTGACATTGTTCTGATCGATCGGCTGGATCTCCAGCTGGGGCCGGGGCTCGTGGTGCTTACGGGCGAAACCGGCGCCGGCAAGTCGATCCTGCTGGACGCTTTCTCGCTGGCGCTGGGCGGCCGGGGCGATGGCTCCCTCGTGCGCGAGGGGCAGGCCCAGGGACAGGTGACGGCGGCCTTCGATCTGCCGCTCGGCCATCCGGCCCTGATGGTCGCCGAACGCCATGACATCGTCATCGATGGCGATCTGATCCTGCGGCGCATGCAGATGGCCGATGGCCGCACCCGCGCCTTCGTCAACGATCAGCCTGTGAGCGTGCAGGCCATGCGCGAGATCGGCGGCGCGCTGGTTGAGATCCACGGCCAGCACGACGACCGCGCCCTCATCGACCCCGCCAAGCACCGCGCGCTCCTCGACGCCTTCGGTGGGCTCGCCGTGGAGCTCGCCGCCACCCGCGAGACCTGGACCGCCTGGCGCCAGGCGCGCACGGATCTGGCGGCGGAGGAGAAGCGAATCGCCAAGGCGCGCGAGGACGCCGACTATCTGCGCCACGCCCATGAGGAGCTGACCAAGCTCAGCCCCCAGCCCAAGGAGGAGGAGACCCTCGCCGCCAGCCGGACCGGCATGATGCAGGCCGAGAAGGTCACCAGCGAGCTGCGGGAGGCCCATGGGTCGTTGGCGGGGGATCACTCCCCCATTTCCGCGCTCTCCTCGGTCCAGCGCCGTCTGGAGCGCCGCGCGGCGCAGGCGCCCAGCCTCATCGAACCCTCCGTGAAGGCCCTGTCGATTGCGCTCGATGCGCTGGAGACGGCGGCCCAGACCATGGAGGCGGCCCTGCGCGAGGCGCGCTTTGATCCGCGCGATCTGGAGCGGGTCGAGGAGCGGCTCTTCGCCCTGCGCGCCGCCGCCCGCAAATACAATGTGCCTGTGCATGAGCTGCCAGCGCTGGCCGAACGCTTCGGCGCCGACCTCGCCGTGCTGGATGCAGGCGAGGCGCGGCTCATCGCGCTGGGCAAGGCCGCGCAGGCCGCCGAGAAGCGGTATGCGGCGGCTTCCGCAACCCTCTCGGCTGGCCGCAAGAAGGCCGCCGCCGAACTCGACAAGACCGTGAACGGGGAGCTGGCGCCCCTCAAGCTCGAAAACGCCAGATTCTCGACCTTGATCGAGACCGACGCCGCCGCCTCTTCCGCTGACGGCGTCGACAAGGTCGAGTTCTGGGTGCAGACCAATCCGGGCACGCGGCCGGGCCCCCTGATGAAAGTGGCCTCAGGCGGCGAACTCGCCCGCTTCATGCTGGCGCTGAAGGTGGCGCTGGCGGATCGCGGCTCCGCGCCCACCCTCGTTTTCGACGAGATCGACACGGGCGTCGGCGGCGCGGTGGCGGACGCCATCGGCCAGCGGCTGGCGCGGCTCGCAGCGCGGGTGCAGGTGCTGGCCGTCACCCATGCGCCGCAGGTGGCGGCGCGGGCGGGTGGCCATTTCCAGATCGCCAAGGGCGCCGCCGACAAGGGCAAAAGGGTCGCGACCCGAATCACGCCCTTGCTCGACGAGGCCCGCCGCGAGGAGATCGCCCGCATGCTCTCGGGCGCCAGCATCACCGAAGAGGCCCGCGCGGCCGCAGGCAAACTGCTGCAAGGGGCTGG
>CANCSY010000099.1 GCA_947380915.1 Beijerinckiaceae bacterium | reverse complement strand
ACGGGCGTCGATTTCTCCCTCGAGGACAAGCGCAAGATCGCGCGGGTGCTCGATGATCTCGGCATCGATTATGTGGAGGGCGGCTATCCCGGCGCCAATCCGCTGGACACCGAATTCTTCCGCAAGAAACCCACCAGCAAGGCCCGTTTCGCGGCCTTCGGCATGACCAAGCGGGCCGGGCGTTCGGCGGCCAATGATCCGGGCGTCGCGGGCCTGCTGGAGGCGGATGCGGATGTCATCACCTTCGTCGCCAAGACCTGGGACTATCAGGTTCATGTGGCGCTGGGCTGCACGCTTGAGGAAAATCTCGACGGCATCGCCGATTCCATCAAGCTGGTGCGCCATCACGGGCGCGAGGCGATCCTTGATTGCGAGCATTTCTTCGATGGCTACAAGGCCAATCCCGCCTATGCCCTGCAATGCGCCCAAACAGCCCATGAATCAGGCGCGCGTTGGGTGGTTCTCTGCGACACCAATGGCGGGACGCTGCCGCACGAAATCGAACGTATCGTAGGGGAAGTGGCGCAGCATGTGCCCGGCTCCCATCTGGGCATCCACGCCCATAACGACACCGAGAATGCGGTGGCCAATTCGCTGGCGGCGGTGCGGGCTGGCGCACGGCATATACAGGGCACGCTGAATGGTTTGGGCGAGCGCTGCGGCAACGCCAATCTCATTTCGCTGATCCCCACGCTGCTGCTCAAGAGCGATTACGCCGATCATTTCGAAATCGGCGTCTCGGCGGAGAAGCTTTCCGTCATCACCAAGATCAGCCACACGCTCGACGAATTGCTCAATCAGGCGCCAGACCGCCATGCGCCCTATGTGGGCGCCTCGGCCTTCGCCACCAAGGCGGGCATCCATGCCTCCGCCGTGCTGAAGGACCCGCGCACCTATGAGCATGTGGACCCGGCGCTTGTGGGCAATCAGCGCAAGGTTCTGGTCTCCGATCAGGCGGGCAAGTCGAACATTCTTTCGGAGCTGGAGCGCATCGGCGTCACCGTGGCGAAAGATGATCCGCGCGTGGGGCGCCTGCTCGATGAGGTCAAGGAGAAGGAGGCGCTGGGCTACGCCTATGAGGGCGCCGACGCCTCTTTCGAATTGCTGGCGCGGCGGATCCTGGGCGAGACGCCCGACTATTTCCAGGTGGAGCGGTTCCGCGTGAATGTGGAGCGCCGGCACAATGCGCTGGGCGAAATGACCACGGTGTCGGAAGCCATCGTGAAGGTGATCGTCGATGGGGAGGAGTTCATCTCCGCCGCCGAGGGCAACGGCCCCGTGAATGCGCTGGATCTGGCCCTGCGCAAGGATCTCGGCAAATACCAGCGCCATATCGGCGATCTGGAATTGCTGGATTACCGCGTGCGCGTCTTCCAGGGGGGAACAGACGCGGTCACGCGGGTGCTGATCGAATTTGGCGATGAGACGGGGGCGCGCTGGTCAACGGTTGGCGTCTCCGCCAATATCATCGACGCCTCGTTTCAGGCGCTGACCGACGCGATCATCTATAAACTGTTCAAGGCCGGGGCGTGAGCGAGGCGCGCCGCATCGCGCTCCTCGTTCACGCACCGAATCGCCTTATTCCACGAGGGTGAGGCGCTTGTCCTTGCACAGGTTCACGCCTGCGACCTCGAGCACGGATTCATCATCGAAGAAGCCAGAGACATCAAACACGCAGCCGGCCTTGGCGGGCAGCTTGGCGGTCAGCTTGGCGCCGGGGCCAAGGTCCTTGGCGACGACCACTTCTTCCGCGTCCTTGGCTTTGCCCTTGAGCGAGAGCTCGAGCAGGGTCGCCTCGCGGCGGTTGTCCACCAGCACGTCGGCGGAGACCGCCTTGGCGGCGGGCTTGCCCTTGGCCGGGGCGGCTTGTTGGGCTGACGCGGCTACGCAGCCGGACAAGACTGCCGCCGTGATGGCGACGATACGCACGAATTTCATTGTGGCCTCCATGAACGCTTTTAACTCTTTCTTAACTTAAGATGATCTGCGGCCAAGATGCAAATCCGCCTTTGGCTTTCTCACAGGCGATTGTCGAGGGGCTGGGGGCCGGCGCTGTCGCGCGCGGCGAATTCCGCCGCTTTTTTGAGCATGGGAACAACATCTTCGATCTTTTCACTGACGAGATAATGCACCTCGGTGTCCTGCCGGATGAACTGGCTGTCGCGCATATGGGCGAAAAGCAGAAGCAGGGGCCGCCAGAAGCCTGCAACATCCGCGATCAGCACGGGCTTGCGGTGGCGCCCCAGCTGGACCCAGGTGAGCTGCTCCACTAGTTCCTCCAGGGTGCCGACCCCGCCGGGCAGGGCCACGAAGGCGTCGGCGCGCTCGAACATCAGGCGCTTGCGGGTATGCATGTCCGGCACGATCACCAGATCCTGGGCCTCGCGCAGCATCAATTCCCGCTTTTCCAGAAAATCGGGAATGATGCCGGTCACGCGCCCGCCAGCTTCAAGAACCGAGCGGGCGACGATTCCCATCAGGCCATTGTTGCCGCCGCCATAGACAAGGCCAAGGTCCGCTTCCACGAGGGCGAGCCCCAGGGCCTTGGCGGCCTGGGCGTAGCGCGGGTCGTCGCCCGAGGCCGAACCGCAGTAAACACAGACATTTCGCAATGGAGAGCTTGTCATCAGATCGTCCTGTTTTAGGCTTTGACTTGGCCTTGAGTCCTAAGGTGGCGGTTTGGCGAGATTGAGGCTAGGTTAGCATAGTGTTTTTGAAAGGCGCGACGGAATGACGGGTTCGCGGGTCCTTATGCTGGTGTCGGCTCTGGTTGGCGTCATCGCTGTGGCGGTGGTGGGCTGGCGGGCTGTCGAGCAACCTCCTGCCGCCATCAAGCGCGAGGCCCAGCGCCAGACGCCGCCCGCTCCCCCTGCGCCGAAGCTGGAGCCGGCGCCTGTCCCCGCGCCCCCTGCGGAGCCGCAACCGCCTGTCCAACCGTCTGTCCAATCGCAGCCGCAGGCGCCCGAGGTCGCGGCCCAGCCTGCCGTTGCGCCCCCTCCCGAGCCCCTTGCGCCCCCGCCAGCTCCCGCGCCCATCCAGCCCAGCTTCGATATTGTCCGCGTGGAGCCCTCGGGCGATACGATCATCGCAGGTCGTGGCGCGCCCAAATCGCGCGTGGTTCTGAGCGAGGGGCCGCGCGTGCTGGTCGAGACCGATTCGGACGCCAATGGGGAATTCGTGCTCATTCCTCCGGCCTTCCGGCCGGGCGATCATTTGCTCAACCTGCGGGTCGGCGAGGGGCCGCAGGAGGCGCTGACCAGTCTGGTCGTCTCGGTGCCGACAAGCGCCTCGGACAAGACCCTGGCCACGGTCGTCGAGCGCGATCAGCCCACCCGTGTGCTCTCGGAGGGCGGCGCCAAGCCCGCGACGCCTGCGGGCATGGTTTCGGTCCGCACGGTTGAAGCTGGAGAGGAGGGCGCCTTTTTCGCCTCCGGCATGGGCCCGCCCGGCGCCACGGTGCGTCTCTATCTCAACGAAGCCTTCGTGGCGGATGTGAAGACCGCGCCCGACGGCACATGGACCTTGCGGGTGGAGCGGGGCATGTCGCCCGGCCATTACGAGGTCCGTGCGGATCTGGTGGAGGAGGGCGGCAAGGTGGCCGCCCGCGCTCAGGCGCCTTTCGACTACCCCCGGCAGGAGGCGAGCAAGGCCGCCGCGCCCGTGGAGTCTGTCGCTGCGCCTTCGCTCCTCGCCCCTGCGGCGCAGGAGCCGCCCGGTCCCGGCGTCGCCGTGGTGCCGGAAATCCAGTCGGTGAAAGTGGTGCGCGGCGACAGTTTGTGGCGCATCAGCCAGCGGGTGCTGGGCCAGGGCCTGCGCTATACCCAGATCTATGAAGCCAATTCCGCTCAGATCCGCGACCCCAACCGCATTTTCCCCGGCCAGGTGCTGGTGACCCCGCAGCCCCCGGTTCGCTAGCGATCTGTGGGTCGTTGCGCGCGGAGGGTGCGTTTTTCATCCTGTGGGCGTATATGGTCGGGCTATCCAGATTCAACGCCGCTCGCAGAAAGCCCTCATGACGGATCATTCGCACCCGCACGCCAGCGCGAAACCTGCCCAAGTGAAGCCGAAGGCTGAAACCTCGCTCGCCCGGACGGTCGTCAACCTCTGGCCCTATGTGTGGCCGAAGGACAGGCCTGACCTTCATTTGCGGGCGGGCGGCGCGCTCGCCCTGCTTTTCATCGCGAAATTCGTGACCATCGCCGTGCCCTTTTCCTTCAAATGGGCGACCGACGCCCTGACGGAAAAGGGGATCGACCAGCCCGAGCTGACCACGATCCTGGCTGGCCCCATCGCGCTGACGATCCTCTACGGGGTGCTGCGCGCCTTCATGCAGCTCTTCACCCAGGGCCGCGACGCGCTCTTCGCCGCCGTCTCCATGAACGCCGTGCGGCGGCTGGCGGACGAGGTCTTCACCCATCTGCATCGCCTGTCCCTGCGCTTTCATCTGGAGCGCAAGACCGGCGGCCTGACGCGCGTGCTGGAGCGCGGACGCACCGCCATCGAGCAGATCGTGCGCCTGAGCATGCTCACGGGCATTCCCACCATCGTGGAGTTCCTGCTGATCCTTGGCGTGATGTTCTATCAGTTCGACTGGCGCTATTCGGTCGTCACCACGATCATGATCATCTGCTATCTCTGGTTCACCACCACGGCGACCAACTGGCGCATGTCGATCCGCCGCTCCATGAACGAGAGCGACACCGACGCCAACACCAAGGCCATCGACAGCCTGCTGAACTACGAGACCGTGAAATATTTCGGCGCCGAGGACCGCGAGGCCCAGCGCTACGACAAGGCCATGGCCCGCTACGAGAAGCTCTCCGTGAGCAGCTATGTCTCGCTGGCGGTGCTGAACTCGGGGCAGGGGGTGATCTTCACCATCGGCCTCACCGTCGTCATGGTGATGTGCATTTCGGGCATTCGCGACGGGTCCAACACCATCGGCGATTTCGTGCTCATCAACGCCATGATGATCCAGCTTTATCAGCCCCTGAACTTCATGGGCATGCTCTATCGCGAGGTGAAACAGGCGGTCATCGACATCGAGACCATGTTCAGCCTGCTGAACGAGCATCCCGAGATCAAGGACAAGCCCGGCGCCCCGCCGCTCGCGGTGAGCGCAGGCGTCGTGCGGTTCGAGGATGTTCATTTCTCCTATGATCCGGCGCGTCAGATTCTGAAGGGTGTCAGCTTCGAGGTGCCGGCCGGGCAGACCATCGCCATCGTCGGGCCTTCGGGGGCGGGCAAGTCCACCATCTCGCGCCTGCTGTTCCGCTTCTATGAGCCGCAGAAGGGCCGCATCACCATCGACGGGCAGGACATTTCCGACATCCAGCAGCGCAGCCTGCGCGATGTGATCGGCATGGTGCCGCAGGACACCGTGCTCTTCAACGACACCATCGCCTACAATATCCGCTATGGCCGCTGGGAGGCGAGCGAGGCGGAGGTCGAGGAGGCGGCTGCGCTGGCGCAGATCGACAATTTCATCCGCACGGTGCCCGGCGGCTACGGCGCCCAGGTCGGCGAGCGCGGGTTGAAGCTTTCCGGCGGCGAGAAGCAGCGCGTCGCCATCGCCCGCACCATTCTCAAGGGCCCGCCGATTCTGGTGCTGGACGAGGCGACCTCGGCGCTCGACAGCTTCACCGAGCGCGAAATCCAGATCGCGCTGGATGGCGTCTCGCGCGGCCGCACGACGCTGGTCATCGCGCACCGCCTCTCCACGGTGGTCAACGCCGACGAGATCATCGTGCTCGACCAGGGCGTGATCGTGGAGCGGGGCCGCCATGAGGACCTGCTGGCCAAGGTGGGCGTCTACGCCGCCATGTGGAACCGCCAGCGCGAGGTGGACGCGGCCCAGGAGGCCATCCGCCGCGCCGCCGAGGAAGAGCCCTTGAGCGTGAAGGTCAATATCGGGGTCTGAGGCCCGCCTTTGGGCGAACTGATCTTTCAGTCAGTTCGCCCGATGTAACGCCGTGACTTTTCTGTTCCGAAATGGCACATAACCCGCACCAGAAGCTGAGGCGCCCGGATGTCCGTACTCGATTCCATTAGCAAGCAGGTCGTGCCGATCCACCCTGCGGGCTATCCTTTCATCATCATCTTCGCCGTGGGATCGCTGATCCTGCACTGGATCTGGCCGCCGCTGGGCTGGATCGGCGCGCTCCTTACGGTCTGGTGCGCCTATTTCTTCCGCGATCCGCCGCGCGTGACGCCCCTGCGCGAGGGGCTCGTGGTCTCGCCCGCCGATGGCTATGTGTGCTCGGTCGGCCGCTTCGTGCCCCCGCCGGAGCTGGAACTGGGCGACGAGCCCATGCAGCGCGTCAGCGTCTTCATGTCCGTCTTCGATTGCCATGTGAACCGCGCCCCCGTCAGCGGCCGCATCACCCGCATCGCCTACAAGCCCGGCATTTTCGTCAACGCCGATCTCGACAAGGCCAGCGAGGACAACGAGCGCAATGGCTTCGTCTTCGACACGCCCGATGGGCGCTTTGGCGCGGTGCAGATCGCGGGCCTCATCGCCCGGCGCATCATCAGCTTCTCCCGCGAGGGGGAGAATGTGAGCGTGCGCGACCGCATCGGGCTCATCCGCTTTGGCTCGCGCGTCGATGTCTACATGCCCGATTCAGCGGTTCCGCTCGTGGGACTGGGGTCCAAGGCCATCGCGGGCGAGACCATTCTGGCCGATACCCGCATGAGCGAATCCGACCGCAGCTACAAGCTGGGCTGAGGCTGGTGAAAGCCGCAGGGCAGGGAGAGCCTTCGTGAAGGAAGACAACGGATCGCATGGTCGTGACCGGGCTGTCCCGCGCCGCAATCGGTTGCGGCGCATCCGGCGCATCCCCATGCGTTTCGTGCTTCCCAATCTGGTGACCCTGCTGGCGATCTGCCTGGGCCTCACGGGCGTGCGCTTCGCCATCGAGGGGCATTTCGATTTTGCGGTCTACGCCATCATCGTCGCCGCGATCCTCGACGGGCTGGACGGGCGCATCGCCCGCGCCTTGCAGGGCACCAGCCGGTTTGGCGCGGAACTCGATTCGCTCGCCGATTTCGTCGATTTCGGCGTGGCGCCTGCGCTGGTGCTCTATTTGTGGTCCTTGCACGAACACAGCAGCATCGGCTGGTTCGCCGCGCTGATCTTCGCCATTGCGGGGGCGCTGCGGCTGGCGCGCTTCAATGTGATGATCGATGATCCCAACAAGCCAGCATGGTCGGGGCATTTCTTCGTGGGCATGCCTGCGCCCGCCGGCGCCATGATGGTCATGCTGCCGCTCTATCTGCATTTTGGCATGGGCATGGCCAATGACCGTGCCTATGTGCCTTTCGAGATCGCCTATGTGCTGCTGATCGCCTTCCTGATGGCAAGCCGCATCCCCCACTTCTCCGGCAAGCGCATCGGCCGGGTGCCGCGCGAATGGTTCATACCCGTGCTGCTGGGCACCATCGCCGCCCTGCTGCTGATCGCCATGTTCCCCATGCAGATGCTGATCGCGTTGAGTGTTTCCTACCTGGCCCTGATCCCGCTCTCGGTACGGCGGTTCATGGCCTATCAGCAGGCGGATGAGGCTGCGGCTGCGGCTGCGCAGGAGGCTCCCGCAGGGGAAGAGGGCGGGGGTCCGGCCGCCTGACAGGCAATAACCCTCCTGATAATGCCCCATTCGGGGGAAATCGCTGACTTCTTCGGCCATCCTTCCTTCGGCCTGTTCACAAATCAGTCGTTCTCGATTAGGGTCCGCGCCAATCTGCGGCTACGGCCGTCCGAGCTACGCCGCAAGGCACAACCAAACGAGATCAAATGGCGAAGGAAGAATTGCTCGAATTTCCGGGCGTGGTCAGCGAACTCTTGCCGAACGCGACCTTCCGCGTGAAGCTGGAGAACGATCACGAGATCATCGCCCATACGGCTGGCAAGATGCGCAAGAACCGCATCCGCGTGCTCACCGGCGACCGCGTGCTGGTCGAGATGACGCCCTATGACCTTACCAAGGGCCGCATCACCTACCGTTTCAAGTGATTTCTGGCGTCATCGCGTTTCCGGGGGCTCATTCTTGAAGATGGAATCGCAGACCCCGCGCCCCCGCCTCGTCCTTGCCTCCAGTTCGCCCCGCCGTCTGGCCCTGTTGCAGCAGATCGGCCTTGAGCCGGACGCCCTGATCCCCGCCGATGTGGACGAGACCCCCAAGCGCATGGAGCTGCCCCGCTCCCTCGCCGTGCGGCTCGCCAGCGAAAAGGCGCAAGCCGCCCGGCTTGTGGCCCAGACGCGCGAGGGCTGCGCCGACGCCTATCTCATCGCCGCCGACACGGTTGTGTGCGTGGGGCGGCGCATCCTGCCCAAATGCGAGATCGCCGAGGAGGCGGAGGATTGCCTGCGCCTGCTCTCGGGCCGCGCGCACCGGGTCTATACGGGCGTCAGCCTCATCACCCCCAAGGGGGCCGAGCGTCGCAAGCTTGTGGAAACGCGGGTGCGCTTCAAGCGTTTGAGCGGCGCCGAGATCGAGGCCTATCTGGCGTCCGGCGAATGGCGCGGCAAGGCGGGCGGCTACGCCATCCAGGGGTTGGCGGGCGTGTTTCCGGTGAAGCTCATCGGCTCCTATTCCAGCGTGGTCGGCCTGCCGCTCCAAGAAGTCATGGCCCTGCTTGTGGGCGAGGGCTATCCGGCCCATCTGGGTTGGGGAGCCATCCCGTGAGCGAGCGCGCCGTGCCTGATCCGGCCAATGACAACAAGGACGCGCCGCAAGAGGCCGCAAAAGCCGCGCCCTGCGCCATCTGCGGCAAGCCGCAAGCGCCGAAGAACAAGCCCTTCTGCTCGCCGCGCTGCGCCGACATCGATCTGGGCCGCTGGCTCAAGGGCGCCTACGCCATTCCCGCCGTCGATGACGACGATGACGAGGACGGGATGTCGAGCTCGGACGAAGGCTGAAGGCCGCGTCGTTTTTTCTGGACGCCTTCCGGCTCAGCCTCTAGCTTTCCCTGCAAACAGGGGAGGGTCATTTGGGGGCATCCACCAAGCGCGCTGGTCCGTCTGAAGCGCAGGGCGTTTCGGAAGACAGCCTGCGCCTTTACCGCACCATGCTGCTCATTCGCCATTTTGAGGAATCCGTGCGGCGCCTTGCGGCGGCGGGCGAGACGCCGGGCCTCGTGCATCTGTGCTCGGGGCAGGAGGCGACCAATGTGGGCGTCGTGCTGGCCCTGGGCGAGGGCGACTATATCGCCAGCCACCATCGCGGCCACGGGCATTGCATCGCCAAGGGAACCCCCATCGATCTGCTGCTGGCGGAGATCCTGGGCAAGGCGCCGGGCATCTGCGGCGGGCGCAGCGGCTCCATGCATGTGGTGGACCTGCCGCGCGGCAATCTGGGCACCAATGGCATCGTGGGCGGCGGCATTCCGTTGGCGGCGGGCGCGGCTCTCGCTGCGCGCGCGCGCGGCACGGGCGAGGTCGCGGTCTGTTTCTTCGGCGACGGGGCGCTCAATCAGGGGCTCCTGCACGAATGCATGAACATGGCGGCCATCTGGAGCCTGCCGGTCCTCTTCGTCTGCGAGAACAATGGCTATGGCGAATTCACCGCCATGGAAGATGTGACGGCGGGCCCCAGCATCAACGCCCGCGGCGAGGTCTTCGGCATCCCCTCCGTGACGGTTGACGGCATGAATGTGCGGGCTGTGCGCGCCGCGACCCTTGACGCCCTGGCGCGCGCGCGGTCCGGGCAGGGGCCATCCTTTCTGGTTTGCAACACCTGGCGCTACGGCGGCCACCATGCCGGCGACAAGCAGGACTACAAGGATGACGAGGAGACGAAGCGCTGGCAGGCGCTCGATCCCCTCATCACCTTCGCGAAAACCCTGGTGGCCGAGAAATGCGCCACGCAGGATGAACTGGCGCTGATCGAGACGGAGGTCGCCGGGCAGGTGAAGGCGGCGGTGGCCTTCGCCCGCGCCGCCCCCCAGCCCGCGCTCGAGACATTGGAGCTGCATGTCCATGGCTGAGATGATCACCTTTCGCGAAGG
>CANCSY010000098.1 GCA_947380915.1 Beijerinckiaceae bacterium | reverse complement strand
ATCATCGCCTTCCCGGAGCTGGAATTCGAGACGGCGACGGAGGCCGCTGCGGATGCGGTCTCGCCAGCTGTAACGTAACCTTCTGGCAACACAGGCGAACCATCGCACCTGACCGGCCAGGCCGCCCCAACTTCGACACCCTTCGCCAGCCTTCATGGCCCTGTTCTCAACAGGGAGTGAATGATGAAACGTCGAACCGGGCTATTCTGCGCCGCCTTGGCCATGGCGAGCGCCAGCCCCGCCTTCGCGGAGGTCAACCGCTTCCAGAAAGTCCTGTCGGACTTCTCGACCCTGTTCAGCGAGCAGGCCGTGCCGCGCGAGGTGGTGCGCTACCCCGGCAACCACAAGCCCGGCACGATCATCGTCTCCACCCGCGAGCGACGACTCTATTTCGTGCTCGGGCATGGGGAGGCCGTGCGCTATGGCGTGGGCGTAGGGCGCGAGGGCTTCTCCTGGGCGGGAACCAAGACCGTCACCAACAAGCGCGAATGGCCGGACTGGACGCCGCCCTCGGACATGCTGAAGCGGCGGCCCGATCTGCCGCGCCACATGGAGGGGGGACTCGAAAACCCGCTCGGCGCGCGCGCCCTCTATCTGGGTTCGAGCCTTTATCGCATCCACGGCTCCAACGAGCCCGAAACCATCGGCGCCGCCGTCTCCTCCGGCTGCATCCGCATGACCAACCGGGACGTGACGGATCTTTACGGGCGGGTGAAGATGGGCGCGCAGGTCATCGTGCAGCGATGAGCGCGGCCAGCGCCACCTGACGCAAATTCACCACAGGCTCCGCCCCCGGCCCGCGCCGCGCCGCCAGCGCCATGGCGACGTCAGGCTCCGGGCGAAAGCGGCGAAACAGCCAGCGGGAGGGCGTATCCTCCAGCGTCGGGGCGAAGCTGATGCGCAGGGGGTCGCGGGTGAAGGCGAAATCCTTCAGGGGCAAGGCGACGCCCAGCCCCACAGCCTTGATATAGGCCTCCTTCAGGGTCCAGACATCGAAGAAGGCCTCCGCCCGCCCCCCCTCGGGCTCCTCCTGGAAAGCCGCGAATTCGGCGGGGGCGAAGAGCTGGCGGGCCACCTCTTCATCGGCGCGCGAGGGCGCGATGCGCTCCACATCGACCCCCACCTCCCGGTCCAGCGCCACCGCCACAGCCACATGGCCCCGCGTGTGGGAGAGGTTGAAGCACAAGCGTGCGGAGCCGTCATTGGCGTCCACGCGCGGCTTGCCCCAGGCGTTGGTGACAAAGCTCCAGTCCTGCGGCGCGCGGGCGAAATAATCCGACAGGGCGACGCGCACAAGAGCATGGGCCGCCACGAAGCAATCGCGATCATGGGGGAAGATGAAGCGGTCGGCTTTCACCCGCTCCTCCTCGCTCAGCAGGGCGAGCAAGCCGGGCGTGATCCCATCGACCTGCGCGTGGCGCAGCTCGATCACCTCGCCGCCCAGCGACAGGCTCATGGTCAGTCTTTCGCAGCGTAGCGGCTGACCGGCGTCGGCAGCCCCAGAATGTCGCGCAGGGTGGTTCCCTCGTAGGCTGTGCGGAAGAGGCCCCGCCTCTGCAGCTCCGGCGTCACCATGTTCACGAAGTCCTCGAGCCCGCCCAGATAGAAGGGCGGCAGCACGTTGAACCCGTCGCAGGCGCCGGTCTCGAACCAGTTCTGCATGACATCCACCACCTCTTCCGGCGTGCCCACCAGGGTGAAATGGCCGCGCGAGCTGGCGAAACGCATGGCGAGCTCCCGCAGGGTCGGCTTGCCCTCCTTCGACCAGCCCAGAATCATGTCGGAGCGGCTGCTGATCACCACATTTTCCGGCAGTTCCGGCAGGGGCTCGTCCAGCGGGAGCCCCGAGAGATCATGGCCGATCCGGCGCGAGAGCAGGGACACCGCGAGTTCGGGATGCAGCAGGTCCTGCAACTCCTGCAATTTCGCCTGCGCCTCCTCGCGCGTGGGCGCCACATAGATCGAGAGGCCCGGCAGGATCTTGAGGCTGTCGGGATCGCGCCCCGCCTCGACCATGCGGCGCTTCACGTCCGCATAGAAGACGCGGGCCGTCTCCACCACATTATGGGCGGTGAAGACCACTTCCGCCGTCTCGGCGGCGAGCTGGCGGCCATCGTCGGAGGCGCCGGCCTGCACGATCACCGGCTGGCCCTGGGGCGAGCGCGCCACATTGAGCGGCCCCTTCACGTCGAAATAATCGCCGTGATGGTTGAGCACATGCATCTTCGAACTGTCGGAGAAGACGCCCTTTTCCTTGTCGCGCAAGAAGGCGTCCGCATCCCAGGAATCCCACAAGGCGCGCACCACCTCGACGAATTCGCGCCCGCGCTTGTAGCGCTCCACCTTGGGCAGGTGGGGCGTGTCGCTGAAATTCAGGGCTTCGGTCTCATTGCCGGAGGTCACCACATTCCAGCCCACGCGCCCGCCGCTGATGAGGTCGAGGCTGGCGAATTTGCGCGCCACCGAAAAAGGCTGCTCGAAACTGGTGCTGGCGGTGCACACGAGGCCGATGCGCTTGGTATGGGCCGCGAGCGTGCTGAGCAGGGTCCAGGGCTCGATCCAGGCCACATAATGCACGAGATCGATGCCCTGCTCGCCGCCCGTCCAGACCGTCAGCGAATCAGCCGAAAAGAGCATATCGAAGAGCCCGCGCTCGGCGAGCTGGGCCATATCGACGAAATGCTGGAAATTGACGCCCGCATCAGCCTGGGCGCGCGGATGGCGCCAGGAAGCGATGTGATGCCCGCAAGGCCTGATGAACAGCCCCAATTTCATCTGCCGTGCAGCCGTGGTCACACCAATCTCCCCTGTGCTCTGTTTGCGCGCCCATGGTATCGCCATCACGCGCCTACGTGAACCCGCCTTGGGCTGATGTCCCGCATCTTGCGAAATCTCCAGCGAAGCCCATTTCTCCGGCAGGAGCCCAAACATGTTTTCGGACGCCATCGACGCCTTCAACCAGATCTTCACGCCGCCCTTCCGCAAGGTGCTCGTGCGCAGCCTCGCCCTGACCCTGGCCGTGCTGGCGCTGGTCTGGCTGGGCCTCGACAGGCTGGCGACCTCCTGGATGACCACGCCCTGGCCCTGGCTCGACACGCTCATCGCCATCGCGGCGGCGCTGGGGCTGCTGGTGGGGCTCATCTTTCTCGTGGCGCCGGTGTCCGCGCTGGTCGCGGGCTTCTATCTCGATGAACTCGCCGAGACCGTCGAGCGATCCATCGCCCCGGACCATCCGGGCAGCGCCTTGCCGGGTGGGCAGGCCATGTGGCTGGCGGTGAAATTCGCCGCGGTCTCCGTGCTGGTGAATCTGCTGGCGCTGGCCCTGCTGCTGCTGCCGGGGATCAACCTCATCGCCTTCTTCGGCGCCAACGCCTATCTGCTGGGGCGGGAATATTTCGAGCTTGCGGCCCTGCGCTATCGGCCCCTGGCGGAGGTGCGGGCCATGCGCAGCGCCCACAGCCTCTATCTCTTCATCTGCGGGTTGTTCATCGCGGCGCTGGTGGCGATTCCAGTCGTGAACCTGCTGACGCCGCTCTTCGCAACCGCCTTCATGGTGCGCATTCACAAGCGCATCGCGCCCCTGCCGATGACCCGCCGCGAGGACGAGGCGGCTCAGGCCGCCTTCTGAGACTCGAACTGGCCCGCCTTGCGAAACCGCGTGAGATAGGCCGGGACGATGGATTCGATCGCCTCGGGATGGATGCCCAGCCCCTCGAGCGTGCGCTGCTCGGCGATGGCCTGCGCGCTCACCACATTGTCCACCGCCAGCAGTTTCATCTGGTCGCGGGTGGTGAGGAGCATCTTGGGGAAGAGGCCAAGGCTCAGGCTATCAGCCAGTTCCGTACCCCAGGCCATGGCGTTGCCCGCCGCGAAGGGCAGCGGCAGCAGCAGGCGCCGGCGGCCCGTGACGTCGCAGACATATTGCATCAGCTCGCGGAAGGTCTTCACCTCTGGCCCGCCCAGCTCATAGACGGCGCCCGCCTGCGCCCGGCCAGCCAGGGCGCGGGCGATGGCTTCCGCCACATCGCCCACATAGACCGGCTGGAACTTCGTCTCCCCGCCGCCGAACAGGGGCAGGGCGGGCGACATGCGGGCGAGAGCCGCGAAACGGTTGAAGAAGGAATCCTCCGGCCCGAAGATGAGGGAGGGGCGCATGATGACCGCATCCGGGCAAGCCGCCAGCATCTCGGCCTCGCCCATGCCCTTGGTGCGGGCGTAAAGCGAGTCGGACGCGGCGTCGGCGCCGATGGCCGAAACATGCACCACATTGGAAATATCGGCGGCGGCCGCAGCCTGCGCCACCGCGCGGGCGCCGCGCACATGCAGGGCCCCGAAATTCTGGGCGCCGCTTTCGGTCAGCACCGCCACCAGATTGACCACGGCCTCGGCTCCGCGCAGGGCGCTGGCGACGGACTCGGGATAACGAAGGTTGGCCTGAACCGCATGAATCTGGCCGACGCGGCCCAGCGGCTGGAGATGCATGGCGAGATCGGGACGGCGGCAGGCGACCCTGATGCGCCAGCCCTGTTTCGCCAGGGCGCGAACGACATGACGGCCGACGAAGCCTGAGCCGCCAAACACCGTGACGATGCGTCCGGTCTTGATCAATTCATCCGACATGTGAGGCCTCTGGTCCATCAAGCCTTGCTGCTGATGGATCCATAGTCAACGAGAGCCGCGCTGTACAGCGCGCCCTTCGACGCAGTTGCGAATCAGGGACGATCACGACGCGGGCGCACGCGCACCGGAATCGGGACGGGGCGGGCCGGAGGGGCCATCAGCTCGCGCAGGCCCTCGCCCAGACGGCTGGCCGCCGCGCGGATCCGGCGGACGAGGGAGTGAAGGGAACGCGACATGACGCCTCCTGAAGGAAAGACCATCACAACAATATATGCCGCGAAAACAGGGCTACAAGGGAAATCATCGCGGGAATTCGTCGCACCGCACGCAGTTGCGATTGACAAGCTGCGTGCCCGCCACGTAAGAGACGCCCCAGTGCCCAGGTGGCGGAATTGGTAGACGCGCTGGTTTCAGGTACCAGTCTTGCAAGAGGTGAAGGTTCGAGTCCTTTCCTGGGCACCAATATTTCCGCAAAAATAATTTCAGGCCCTTAGGCCAGCTTTTCCTGACTGGCGCAGTCTGCGTCTCGCCTTCCCATATTGTGGCTAACAGGGGATCACCACCCCTGCCCGGCGCCGCCGCTGACGCTGGCCGCAAGCCTGCGCAACCGCTCCAGCGCTTCCTGGCGCGAGCGCGGGTCCCGTTCGCGGTCCGCGTCGATGGCTTGCAGTTCCTGACTGAGCCGACGCCCCGTGTCCGAAAGGAACACGACAGCGCCCGCCTTGATGGCGCTTTTGGCGGGGGAAGCCCCCGGTTGCACACGATACATCTGGCTCGCGAAATGCCGCGAGGCGAGACTTGAACTGATGTCGAGCATGGAGACGCCCTCCAATTAACCTTGTTTCTTAGTGAACGGCGTCTTACGGAAAAACCTGCAGTGTGGTTACGAAAAAATTTTTGTCGATGATCGATCAGGGAGTAAGGGACGCCTTCTCCGGCGCCCCGCAATCCCAAAAGGCTCAATCGCGCCCGGCCGCCCGGCGCAGGACGCCAGCAGCGTCGGAGACGGCGCCGTCGCTGGCCCATGCCACATATTGATCAGGGCGGATGAGCATCAGCCGCGCCTCGAAATCCTCGCGGCCCCCGGCGCAGGTGTCGCTGACGACCTTGAAGGGAATCTGCAAGTCCCGCGCGGCGCGCTCGAAGGCGGCGACTGAGTCGGCTGGCGCATCGAAGGCGAAGAGCACGAAGCCGCCACCCAGTTCCTCGAACACATTGCGGCCGTTCGACAGTTTGCGCGGCGCCAGATGGTGGCCCGCCCGCGCCTTGAACATATATTCGCCCCGCGCGCGGCTGACCCCGCCCGCAGGGCCGAAGACCACGGGCGAGCCCTCGTAGTTCGGCTCGAAGCCCGAGACGAAGGGACCATTGCCGGTCTGCAGCTCGTTCCAGTCCGCCGCGAAAGCTTCGGGCTCGGTGGCGGGATCATGCCGGTTGCTGAGCTCGCCTTCCCATTTGATGCGGGCGGCGATGAGATTCTCGCCCACATCCTTGAAGACGGGACGGCGCTCCAGATCATAACTGTCCAGCAGCGCCTCTCCCGCCCAGCCATGGATGCGCGCGGCCAGTTTCCAGGCGAGATTGGCGGCGTCTTCGAGGCCATTGTTCACGCCAAAGCCGCCATAGGGCGGGTGCGAATGTGCGGCGTCGCCCGCGATGAAGACGCGGTTCTTGCGATATTCCTCCGCCACCGCGATCTTCAGATCCCAGAAGCCCACATAGGAAAAGTCGCAGGCGAATTCCGCCCCCACGACCTTGTGCAGGAGCCCTGCGAAATCGAAATTGTCGCGGGTCGTGTCGCCGGGCACGGGCGCGTGGAAGAAGAAGGTGTCGTTCATGTCGACGCGGCCGAAGAACTGCCAGTAGCCGTTCAGCGCAGGATCCACCGCCCGATAGGTCGAGCATACCGGGAAGCGCTCCAGGATCTTGTTCAGCTCGGGCGAGCGGAACACGCAGAGCATCATCACCTGATCGAAGTCGGTGCCGTCGCGCTTGATGCCGGAGGTCTCGCGCACCATGGAATGGCCGCCGTCGCAGCCCACGATGTAATCGGCCTCGAGAATCTCGGTGGCGCCGTCGCCCGCCTCGTTCTGCACGGTGACGCGCACGCCATGCTCATCCTGCTCCAGCGCGCGCAGGATCCAGCCGAAGCGCGCCTGCGCCAGGGGCAACTGGCCCATGCGCTCGCGCAACACCGTCTCGAAGCAATATTGCGGCATGCGGTCATTTTTCTGGAAATAGTAATCGCCGACGATCTCGCGGCCCTTGGTGCAGAACCAGTGCTCGTTCATCAGCGAGCGATAGGCGATGATTCCATTGGAGGCCACGGTGTTGGGCAGCAGGCGGGTGGCGCGCACCTCCTCCACGCAGCCCCAGAAATAGAAATGCTCGAGGGTGCGCTGGGTGAGGTTCTGGCCGCGGGGAATGTTGTGCATGCCCGGGCGCCGCTCGATCAGGGTGCTGCTGACGCCTCGCTGGGCGAGATCGATGGCCAGGCCGACGCCCACAGGGCCGCCGCCGACGATGATGACATGACTGCGCTGGCTCACGTTTCCGGTCCGATCATTGGGGTTCAGGCTGGACCGGATACTACAAAAGCAAGGTGAAGCAAAATGCGCGATCAGGTCGCAAGGAACGCCGCCACCAGGAAAAGGCCCGCAGGGCGAAGAGCCGTGCCGTGCAATCTCCCCTGAAAAGCAAAAAGCCGCCGGGAAGGGGTTCCCGACGGCAAGTTTGGGAGGGGGTTTGCTCAGTAGCGGGCGAGCACCGCCGCGGGCGCGGCGCTGACGAAGCGATAGTTCAGGCCGACGCGGAGGATGTCGATGGAGTTTTTATGGCTGCCGTGGAAGGAGTAGCAGTCATCATCCGGGTTGGTGTAGGCGCCGCCGCCATTGCCGAACTGGGCGTGCAGATATTCGATCTTGGTGGAGAGATTCTCCGTGAGAGCGTATTCGAGACCACCACCAAGCGCCCAGCCGATATTATCGCCATTGCCGGAACGGGTGTAGCTGGTGCTGGTGACTTTCGTCTCGACCTTCGGCTTCCAGGCCATGGTGTTCGAATTCCAGACATTGTTGTTGGTGGTGATTGTCGTCAGCGTATCGGTGACGGTGGCGTTGTTGTCGCCATTGCGGAACGCGGCGCCGCCGGTCACGAAGAACAGGGCGCGGTCCATGGTGAAGCCGAAGCGCGCGCGAATGGTGCCCAGCGTATTGGCGCCGCCATTGCCGGAGAAGCTGTAGAGGTGATTCTTCACAGTGATCTGGTGGGGCGAATACGACCTTTCCTGCGCGTCCAGACCCCAATCGCCGTCCATCCATTTTGTGCTGGGATTGCCGAAGGTGGCGTAATCATAGCCACTGCCATTGTTGCGGCCGATCCAGCTGATGTCGCCCTCGAGACCGAACAGCCATCCGCCGAACTGCCAGTTGTAGCCGGCCTGGACGCCGCCGATGGCGCCGACCTTGTTGCCGCCATTGCAATTGGGCAGGAACGTCGTGTCGGCCACATAGACGCCCTTTTCAAGAGAATTCAGGACCGGGCAATTGCCGCTGCCGGCCCAGGCGGCGCCGACGTTGCCGCCGACATAGAAGCCGGTCCAGGTGAAGGCGGGCGCCAGATAGACCGGGGCCGGGGCCAGGGCGCGGCTGGGAAGGTCAGCGGCAAAGCTCAACGAAGACATCGAGAGCAAAGCTGCGGCGCAAAGCAGGGTTCTTTTCATGGTTCAAAACCTCCGGGAATCGTCAACAGGACGCCCAGTAGAAATCTCACCAGAACCCAAAATGGGCAAGTAGTGTAAAATGCTTTCAAGAACACTGTTGCAAATAGAAGACATTTATACACTCAAGTCAAAGCTTAAAATAATCAAAACTTGTTATGTATTAGAAATGTGTAAACATTTTTGGGTATGAATACCTGAAACTGTGCAGTTCCGGGGCTCCAAGACTTAAATATTTACGGGATAATCAACCTGCGTCAGATAGAGTCCATCCGGCGGCGCCACCATGCCACAGCGCGCGCGGTCCCTGGCGGCGAGCGCGTCGCGCAGATCCTGCGGGGTCCATTTGCCCGAGCCCACATGCTCCAGCGAGCCCACCATGGAACGCACCTGCCGATGCAGGAAAGAAAGCGCCGCCACATCCACCCGGATTTCATCCCCCACCCGCGTCACCGCGATATGGTCGAGAGTGCGCAGGGGCGAATTGGCCTGGCACTGGGAGTCGCGGAAGGTGGAGAAATCATGCTTGCCGACCAGCAACTGGGCGGCCTCGTGCATGGCCTGCGCATCCAGGCGCTTCTTCACCAGCCAGGCCTGCCCGGCCTCGAGGGTCAGCGACGCCCGGCGGTTGATGATGCGATAGACATAGTGGCGCTTGATGGCGTCGAAGCGCGCTTCGAAAGTGTCGGCCACTTCCTCCACATGCAGCACCGCGACAGGGTGGGGCCGCAGATGGGCGTTCATGGCCTCGCTGATCTGGAAGGGGCGGCGGCCCTTCGTCAGGGTCACATGGGCGACCTGTCCCCGTGCGTGAACGCCCGCATCCGTGCGCCCTGCGCCGTTGACCACCACCGGCTCGCCGCAAAAGCGCAGAAAGGCGTCTTCCAGCGCCTGCTGGACAGAGGGGGCGTTGGCCTGGCGCTGCCAGCCCGAGAAGGGGCGGCCGTCATATTCGATGATGAGCTTGTAGCG
The DNA here is from genome assembly GCA_947380915.1 of Beijerinckiaceae bacterium. The sequence goes on along the minus strand of CANCSY010000098.1, from coordinate 765 downwards.
GGGCATGGGGATCCGGTTCTTCGCGAGCCGTGTTACACCGCCCGGGCGGCGCCGCCAACAGCGCAGCCTTCATGGAAATTGACCCGCGCCCCCCGCAAGCTTATCTCAAGGGAGAACCGAACCATTCCGTGACCTCCGAGCGACCCATGGCCCTGCGATCCATCATCTGCCTTCCCGATCCGCGCCTTCGCCTCATTTCCAAACGGGTGGAAGTGGTCGACGACTCCATCCGCGCCCTCATGGATGACATGCTGGAGACCATGTATGACGCCCCCGGCATTGGCCTCGCCGCCATCCAGATCGCCGAGCCCCTGCGGGTGGTGGTGATCGACGTGGCGAAGAAGGACGATCCGCCAGCGCCCATGTTCTTCATCAATCCCGAACTGCTCTGGGCCTCCGACGACAAGGCGCCCTATGAAGAGGGTTGCCTGTCGATCCCCGAATATTACGAGATCGTCGAACGCCCCACCCGCGTGAAGGTGAGCTATCTCGATCGCATGGGCGCCCAGCAGGAGATCGAGGCCGAGGGCCTGCTGGCCACCTGCCTGCAACATGAAATCGACCACACCAACGGCGTGCTCTTCGTCGATTACCTCTCGCGCCTGAAGCGCGAGCGGGTGATGAAGAAATTCCAGAAGGCCGCGCGGCTGCGCGAGTCCGAGCAGGCCTGAGCCATGCGCATCATCTTCATGGGCACGCCGGATTTTTCCGTTCCCGTGCTCACCGAGATCATCGGCGGGGGCCATGAGGTCGTCGCGGTCTATA
>CANCSY010000097.1 GCA_947380915.1 Beijerinckiaceae bacterium | reverse complement strand
GGAGCATTCCTACTACATCGACTATCGCAACCGTCGCCCCGACTATCTCAAGGCCTTCATCGAGAACCTCGTGAACTGGGCCTATGTGGAAGAGATGTACGAAGCCGCGATCAAGTAATCAGCGCGCTCTCGTGTTTGGAACGGCCGGGTCTTCTCCCGGCCGTTTTCATTTGGACCAGCGATGCAGATGCAGACCCGCAGCGCCAAGCGCAGGGGCGAAGCCGTCCGACAGCAGAAACTCCAGCTCCCGCGCGCGCGGTTCGCGCACTTCATCCCCCGCCGAGGGGTCCGCATCCACATGGCCGGGATGACACATGACAAGATGGCGGGCGCCGGGACTCACGAGATAGCGGGCGAAATCACGCCCATAGTCGCGCCGCAGATCAAAAGCCGAGAACCCGGCGAAGCCCTCATTCGTGTGAAAGCCCAGACCATGCGCCTGGGCGGCGAAGCCCCGCCCGAGCGAAGCCAGAACCAGCGCCTTGGGCAATTCGACCCGGCGGGCCAGAATGCGCGACACACGGTCGGAACTGTCCCGCAGCCACAGGCGCCCGGCAAGACCGCGCCGCACCAGCTCCTCCAGCAGCCATGCGCGCACGCCCGGCAGAACCTGCACATGCTGATGGCCATCGACGAAATCGGGCGGGCGGCCCAAGGCCTCCTCGAAAGCGTCGAGTTGGCGGGCGATTTCGGCGCGAACCTCTGCAACGGGCAATCGCCCGGCGCGGGCCGCCTTCAGAAACGGGCCGAGCTTCGGGAATACGCCTGACGGGGCAAGCTCGGGCATGGGCCCCAGCGGCGCGCCAAAGGTCAGGTTGAGGTGCAGGCCGATGTCCGCGCGATCCGAAAAAGCCGCAACATCGGGCGCAGCCTCTTTCCAGAGGGGGCGATTGGTCATGGCGCCGGTGGCGTTCAGGCGCCCTTTGTCGAGAGCGTCGAGAATGCCGCGCGTGACCCCCGGGGAGAGGGCGTAGTCATCGGCGCAGAGAATGAAGGGGCGCGGGCTCACGCACCCTGTCTAGCACGGGCGCGTGCGCCTTGCATCACGCGGGATCATAGGCGTAGCCGGTTCCCTTGCGCGTGAGATAGCCAAGCCCCGGCGCGGCCACATGGGCGCCCGCCACGGCCAATCCCTCATTCGCCACCATGTCGAGCATGCGCAGACGCGAGCGGCGGGCGAGGTCGGGGTCAAGATCGTATTTCACCGCGACATCGGGATGAGCAACCTGAATGTCCGAAAAATGCACCAGATCGCCCCAGGCGACAAAGGCGTCCCGGCCTGTGCCGATGCGCCAGCAGGTATGGCCGGGTGAATGGCCGGGCGCCAGCATGGGCGTGCAGCCCACCACCACCTCGCCCTCTTGCATTCGGCGAACCCTGTCGAGATAGGGCGTCAGATTGATTCTGTTGCGGGCGCGCTGGCGTCTGATCTTCTCGCTCTCCGAACCATCATTATCGGCCATCCAGAAGTCGAATTCCTGCGCATGGACGAGAATTTCGGCATGGGGATAAAGCGCAGCGCCCGAAGCGTCGACAAGCCCGTTGGCGTGATCGGAATGGATATGGGTGAGAATGATATGGGTGATGGTTTCGGGAGCATGGCCAGCGGCCCTGAGATTGCCTGGCAGCCTGCCAAGCGTGGCCTGCATCGAGTCCCCCGCCCCCGCATCAATGAGAACGGTGGCGCCGTCTTTCTGGAAAAGGAAATTGTTGACGGGAATGAAAACCGCGCCGTCCTCGCTGGCGCCCGTCAGGGCGTTGGCCTTTGCGGCCTCCATGCCCAGCACGAAATCGGTGGAGGTCTTGAGAATGCCGTCGCTGAAGGCTTTCAGCTCAAGCCCGCCAATCTGAAACACCTGCGACATGATTCACTCCCAATCCCGAAGGCGACGCTCGATTTCTTGCTTGCGCGAAGTTCTCGCAGCGGGGAACAATCGTGTCAACAAACGGCTGAGGGCGCAGAAAAGTCCGCATACGAAGGCAATGGCGGTACAAGCCTGCTGCTCGATCAAGCCGGATCATGCATCATTTCTTCAACGCGCCCTTGGATCCGCCGCGCCTGCGAGGCGCCCCGGCAAGGCTCAAGCTTGTGCGGTTCAAGCAGCAGGGCGCTTGCGAAAGACGCGCCGCCCGAATAGGTCTGGACCACCGGGCGCAGCCGCCAGCGGAGGATGAGACATGATAGAGGCAGGAGTGAAAGGGCGCCCGGAGATCGGGGTCGTCATTCCCGTCTATAACGAGGCGGACAATATCGAGGGGCTGGTGCGCCGCCTCGTGCCCGTGCTCGAGCGCGTGTCCGCCTCCTTCGAGGTGGTCTTCGTCGATGACGGCTCGCGGGACGGGACCATGGAGGCCCTGCGCCGCGCCAATGCCGCCGACCCTCGCCTCACCGCCGTCTCCTTCTCGCGCAATTTCGGCAAGGAGATCGCCATCGCGGCCGGCCTCGACCATTGCGAGGCCGATGCGGTGGTCATCATGGATGCGGATCTCCAGCATCCCCCCGAGGTCATCGAGGCCTTTGTCGCCAAGTGGCGCGAGGGCTACAAGAATGTCTATGGCCAGCGCAACGACCGCATCAACGAGAGCGCGATGCGGCGCATGTTCGCCCGCAACTTCTACAAGATGTTCGCCATGTTCGGCGAAACGCCCCTGCCCGAGGGCGCGGGGGATTTTCGCCTGCTTGACCGGCAGGCGGTGCTCGCCCTGCGGGCCATGGGCGAGCGGGCGCGCTTCTCCAAGGCGCTCTACGCCTGGATCGGCTTCAAATCGGTTGGCGTTCCCTTCGATGTGGCGGAGCGGGCGTCGGGCGTGTCGAAATTCGACATCGGCAAACTCACCCGCTTCGCCCTCGACGGGCTGATGTCCTTCTCCACCCTGCCCCTGATGGTCTGGACCTATGTGGGCATGATCGTCTCGGTCATTTCCCTCGCCATGGCCCTGACCTTCATTGCGCAGACCCTCGCCTATGGCGTCGATGTGCCCGGCTACGCCTCGCTGATCGTCTCCGTGACCTTTCTGGGCGGCATCCAGCTTCTGTCCCTGGGGGTGCTGGGCGAATATATCGGCCGCATTTTCGCCGAGGTGAAACGTCGCCCCCTCTATCTCGTGGCCGAGCGCCTGGGGGCGCCGGACGAGCGTGACCACGCCCCCCTGCCCCTGCGCCACGACAGACGGGTCTAGCTGATGCTGGGAAACCTCTTCTCCGTCGCGGGCTATACCTTGCTCTCGCGGGTGACGGGGTTTCTGCGCGACGTCATGCTGGGCGCCGTTCTGGGCGCGGGCATGCTGGCGGACGCCTTCTATGTGGCCTTTCGCCTGCCCAACCATTTCCGCGCCATCTTCGGCGAGGGCGCCTTCAACGCCGCCTATGTGCCCTCCTATTCCCGGGTGCTGGAAACCGAGGGCGCGGCGGAGGCGAAACATTTCGCCAGCCAGATCGCCACCCTGCTGCTGGGATCGCAGATCGTGCTTCTGGCGCTGGCCTGGCTCTTCATGCCGCAACTGGTGGCGCTGCTGGCGCCGGGCTTTGACGCGGACCCGGAGAAATTCACGACCGCCGTCGTGCTGACGCGCATCACCTTCCCCTATCTGCTCTTCATCACCCTGGTGACGCTACATTCGGGCACGCTGAACGCCCAGCGCCATTTCGCCGCCGCCGCCTTCGCGCCGGTGCTGCTGAATCTGGCCATGGTGGGCGCGCTGGCTCTGGCCTTTCTGTTTCCCACGGCGGCCCATGCGGCGGCCTGGGGCGTGACGATTTCGGGCCTGCTGCAATTGCTGCTGGTGATGGCCGCGGCCCGCCGCGCGAATGTGATGGCGGGTCTGGCCCGGCCGCGCTGGAGCGCCGATGTGAAGCGCTTCTTCACCACCATGGGCCCTGCGGTGATCGGCTCGGCAGGGGTGCAGATCGCCCTCTTCGCCGACACGATCATCGCCTCCCTGCTGCCCACCGGAAGCGTCTCGTCCATCTACTATGCCGACCGGCTCTACCAGCTCCCCATCGGCGTGATCGGCATCGCGGCGGGAACCGTGCTGCTGCCGGAGATGAGCCGGCGCTTCGCCGCCGGGGATGCAAGCGGCGCCTTCCATGCACAGAACCGCACCATGGCGATCACCGTCGCGCTCTGCGCGCCCTTTGCGGTGGCTTTTCTGATGATCCCCGACGCCATCATGCGCGGCGTCTTCCTGCGCGGCGCCTTCACGGCGGAGGCGGCGCAGGCCTCCGCGCTGGTGCTGGCGGCCTATGGGTCGGGCCTGATGGCGGTGGTGCTGATCCGGTCGGCGGTGGCGAGCTTTCAGTCGCAGGGGGACACGCGAACCCCCATGCTGGTCTCCCTCTGCGCCGTGGCGCTGAATGTGGCGGTGAAACTGTTTCTCTATGAGCCCTTCGGGGCCGCAGGCCTCGCCTTCGCGACATCGCTGGGGGCCTGGCTCAACTTCGGCGCCCTGACCTGGCTCGCCCTGCGGGCGGGCCACATGAAGCCGGACCGGGAGTTGGCGAAGGTGGGCCTGGCGGTGGCGGGCGCCTCCGGCCTTCTGGCGCTGGTCGCCCTGTTCTGGGCGACGCCCGCAAGGGCCATCGCGGGCGCGGCGGGGCTTTTCCAGAACGAGGTCGAATTGGCGGTGCTGGGGCTGGCTGGGGCTGGCGCCTATGGGCTGGCGCTCTATGGCGCCCTGAGCCTGCTGGGCGTGCCGCTGCGCCGGGCCACAAAGGCCGCTCCGCCGACGCCCGCCCCGGGAGACGCCCATGGTTGAGCCCGACATCTATGTCTTCGACGCCTATGGCACCCTCTTCGACGTCCATTCCGCCGTGGCCCGCCATCGCGACGCCATCGGCCCGCAGGCGGACCGGCTGTCGGAGCTGTGGCGGGCCAAGCAGCTGGAATATACCTGGACGCGCAGCCTCATGGGCGCCTATCGCGACTTTCGGGCGCTGACCGCCGATGCTTTGGACCATGCGGCCGCCCGCTGCGGCGGCTTGGCCGAAGGGCTGCGCCTGCCCCTGCTCGAAGCCTACGAGACCCTCGACGCCTTCCCCGACGTGGTCCCGACCCTGACGGCCCTCAAGGCGCAGGGGCGCCGGATCGCCATCCTCTCCAACGGCACGCCGGGCATGCTGGCCAGCGCCATCCACTCGGCGGGCCTCGCCGAGCTGATCGACGACTGCCTCTCGGTGGATGAGATCATGGTCTACAAGACCGCGCCGGAAGCCTATCGGCTGGTGCTGGAGCGGTTCGGGGTGCGGCCGGGGCAGGTCTGCTTCCAGTCCGCCAACCGCTGGGACATCGCGGGGGCCGCGCGCTTCGGGTTTCATACGGTGTGGATCAATCGGGGCGGCCTGCCCGATGAATATCCGGATCTGGCGCCGGGCCGCGTCCTGCCCGGCCTTTCCGGGCTTCTGGCCTGAGCGCTCACCCAGCGCCAAAAGTCGGCTTGCGATTGGCCGCATTTCGGCCCAAAAGGCAGCCATGACGACACAGCCCGCCCTTCTGCCAGACATCGCAGCCCTCCGCACGCAGACCCGCCTTTGGCGGCAGGGGGGCGAGAGCATCGCGCTCGTGCCGACCATGGGGGCTCTGCACGCCGGGCATATCTCGCTGGTGGAACTGGCGAAAACCCGGGCGAAGCGGGTCGTGGCGACGATTTTCGTCAACCCGACCCAGTTCGCCCCGACCGAGGATTTCGCCAAATATCCGCGCACCCTCGAGGCTGACCTCGCCAAGCTGGCGAACGCTGGCGCCGACGCCGCCTTCACGCCGGGCCCCGAGGATATGTATCCGCCGGGCTTCTGCACCACGATCACCCTGCGCGGCCCGGCCACCGCCGATCTGGAAGACCGTTTCCGCCCGACCCATTTCCAGGGCGTGGCGACCGTGGTCGCCAAGCTGCTGTTGCAGGCCCTGCCGGATGTGGCGATCTTCGGCGAGAAGGATTTCCAGCAGCTGGCCGTGATCCGCCAGATGGCGGCGGACCTCGATATCCCCGTGGAGATCCTGGGCGCCCCCACCATGCGCGAAGCCGATGGCCTCGCCATGTCCTCCCGAAATGTCTACCTGAGCGACGAAGAGCGCGCCGCGGCGCCCATGCTCCATCGCTGCATGAGCCGGGCCGCCCAGCGCATCCACGATGGCGAGGCCATGGAGGCGGCGCTGGCGCCCGCCCGCAGCAAGCTCATGGCGGCGGGCTTCGAGATCGACTATCTTGAGGTGCGCGACGCCGTAACGCTCGCCACCGTCCAGGGCCGCCATCGCAAGGGGTTGCGGATGCTGATCGCCGCAAGACTCGGGCGCACAAGGCTGATCGACAATATCGAGGTGTGAGCATGTCCTATCTCGAACCTGTCAGGCCCCTCACCCTGCACGACATCGCCCGCATGCGCACAGTGGGCGAGAAGATCGCGGTTCTGACCTGCTACGACGCCAGCTTCGCCGCCCTGCTGGAGCGCTGCGGGGTCGAGGTCCTGCTGGTGGGCGATTCCCTCGGCAATGTGTTGCAGGGCCAGGCCTCCACCCTGCCGGTGACGCTGGACGAGATGGCCTATCATACGGCCTGCGTGGCGCGGGGCGCCAAACGCGCCTTCATCATGGCCGATCTGCCTTTCGGCAGCTATCAGGAGAGCCCCTCGCAAGCCATGGGCAGCGCTGCAAAGCTGATGGCGGCGGGCGCCCATATGGTGAAGCTGGAAGGCGGCGCCTATATGGCGCAAACCGTGAACTTTCTGGTGGAGCGCGGCGTGCCCGTCTGCGCCCATATCGGCCTGACCCCGCAATCCGTGCATCAGCTCGGTGGCTACCGGGTGCAGGGCAAGGACGAGGCGGGCGCCGCCGCCCTCAAGGCCGACGCGCTGGCGCTGGAAGCCGCAGGCGCCGCCATGCTGGTGATGGAGATGGCCCCGGCGGCCGTGGCGAGCGAGATCACCCGCGCCCTAACCACCACAGCCACCATCGGCATTGGCGCAGGCTCTGGCTGCGACGGCCAGGTGCTGGTGCTGCATGACATGATCGGCGTCTTTCCCGGCCGCAAGGCGCGCTTCGTGAAGAATTTCATGGAGGGCGCAGGCTCCATCGACGAGGCCGTGAAGGCCTATGTGGCGGCGGTGAAGGACGGGAGTTTTCCCGCGCCGGAGCATGGGTGGTGAGGGGGGCGTGACGGACGGCGCCGACAATTAAACCCGCAAGCGCCGCAAGACCTATCCAGCCAATGAGCGTCGGCGCAGCCTTGTTTAATTCCAGCCTTTAGTGCAGATTCACCTTCGCACCGACTGAATAACGAAAAAGTCGGATTGGAGGAAATGACCGATGATGCGCAAGGCACTGGGAGCGGCAATCACGATCGGGGCGATGGCCTTGGCGGGCGCGCAGGACGCGCGGGCGCAGAGCAATCCCGTCTATATTCCACTCGGCCCCGCCAATGGCGCGCTCTACAAGCCTGATTCCGGCCCCGCGCCCCATGTCGGCATCATCGTCATGCATCGCACGTCGAACTACATGCGTCATCCCGCCTGCACGGAAATGTCGAAGCGCGGCTTCATGGTGATGTGCGTCAACACCCGGTTCGTGAACAATGAATCGCAGGTGATCTTCGAGGACATTCCGCTCGACGTGAAAGCCGCCATGGCGCATCTGCGCCAGCAACCGGGCATCACCAAGGTTGTGCTGTTTGGCCATAGCGGCGGCGGCCCGACCATGAGCCTCTATCAGGCGGTCGCCGAAAACGGCGTGGGTTATTGCAAGGGCCCGAACAAGCTCGTCGAATGCACCGATGAACTCGCCGGCCTCACCCCGGCCGACGGCATCATTTTCGCCGACGCCCATCCCAGCAATGCGATCCTGACCCTGCGCGGACTCAACCCATCCGTGCCGGATGAGGCCAATCCGCCAACCGTCAAGATCGCCAGCCTCGACCCGTTCGACGTCAAGAACGGTTTCAACCCGAATGGCGATTCGAAATATTCGGCGGACTTCCAGAAGCGCTATTATGAAGGACAGTCGGCCCGCATGAACCGCCTGATCGCCAAGGCGCTGGCGATGCGGGACGCCATCAAGGGCGGCGCTTACCCCTATACGGACGATGACCTGATGATCGTGCCGCGCGGCGGCCCCTCGGGTCCGGGCGCGGGCGCATCGGCCTATCTCTACCAGACCGATCCATCGATCGATTACATCACCGCCACGACGCGCCCGCAGAAGCTGCTGAAAAACGACGGCACAGTGAAAAGCGACGCGGTCGTGCACAGCGTCGCCAAGGGCGATCCGAGTCTGGCCAAGCGTCACGTCACCTATATCGACGGGACGCGAACCCTGACGGTGAAGTCTTTCCTCAGCGCCAACGCGGTTCGCTCGAAAAATTCGCTCGACGACATCGATGTCTGCTCCAGCAACAATTCGACGATCTGCGCCGTGCAGCAGATCAGCATTCCCGTCATGTTCGCCGCTATGGGCGCCTATTACTTCGTTGGCGACAACGAACGCATGCTCGACGCGGCCAAGAGCAAGGACAAGGACTATGTGGTGATCGAGGGCGCGACCCACGGCTTCACCCCCTGCGCCCCCTGCGCCTCGCCACATTCAATCTCGAAAGCCTCGACTTCGCCCCAGCCGATCCCCTCTGGTTCGAGGCGCGGGCGGCCGTGTTGCGGCCCGTTCTGGCGGCGCTGGATGCGGATGTGCTGTGCTTGCAGGAGGTCAACGCCCAGCACCAGCCGGACGAGGCCCAGCGGTCCCTCCTCGCCCTGCAAATGCTGATCGAGGGAAGCGTTTGCCAAGGGTTCCACCTTGTCCATAGCATCCGCCCGGGCGGCGCCGGCCCCGCCGATGTGCATAATCTGGCGATCCTCAGCCGCTGGCCCATCGCGGCCCACGGCCAGATCCACCACGACCTCGTTCCAGCAGCGAAATGGCCGCCGCTCCATGGTGGCGAGGACCTGACCCTGACCTTCGACCGCCCCATGCTCCACGCCCGCATCGACCCGCCGGGCGAGCGCCCGCTGCATCTCATCAACCTGCATCTGCGGGCGCCCCGCGCGGCCTTTCTGCCGGGCGGGCGGGAGGAGGGGCGCTGGCGCAGCCTGTCCCATTGGGCGGAGGCCTATTATCTGGCGGGCTGGAAGCGGCAGGGGCAGGCGCTGGAGGCCCGGCTGTTCGCCGAAGCCCTGTTTGACGCCGAGCCGGACGCCCGCATCGCGGTCTGCGGCGATCTGAACGCTGAGGCCCATGAGGCGCCCACCCGCATCCTCCAGGCCCTGCCGGAGGATATGGAGACCGTCGCCTTCGCCGCCCGGGCCCTCATCCCGCTGGAGCGGCGCGCTCCCGAAGGCGCCCGCTACACGGTGTTGCATGATGGGCGTCCGGTGCTGCTGGACCATATCCTCGCCTCTCCGGCACTGGCCGCCGCCTGCCGCGAAGTGCGAATCCTCAACGCGGGCCTGGCCGACGAGGCCCATGTGAGCGGGCCGGTGCAGGGGTCGCTTCACGCGCCGGTGGTGGCCATCTTCGACTAAAGGCGTAGCAAAGCCTCAGGATACGAAAGAAAAGGGCAAGATGTCGCCATCCCACGGGTTTCCCGTATCCCTTCCTTTCGTCTATAAGGCAGCGCCTTCGGCCACTGCCCGCATGTCGCCGGGGATCAGGGAGTTGAAAAAATGCGCAGACAGATTTTGAAGGGCCTCGCCGCCAGCGCCTTGGCGCTCGCCACACTGCCCGCCCTGGCTCAGGAGACCGTGAAGGTCGGCCTGATCCTTCCCATGACCGGCCAGCAGGCCTCCACCGGCCGCCAGCTCGAAGCCGGCGTCAAGGCCTATATGGCCCAGCATGGCAACAAGGTGGCGGGCAAGACCGTCGAGGTCATCATCAAGGACGACACGGGCGTCGCCGACATTTCCAAGCGGCTGGCGCAGGAACTCGTCGTCAATGACAAGGTCTCCGTGCTCGGCGGCTTCGGCCTCACCCCCATCGCCATGGCCGTCGGCCCTGTGGCGACCCAGGCCAAGGTGCCCGCCGTCATCATGACCGCCGCCACTTCGGTCATCGTCGAGCAGTCCCCCTATTTCGTGCGCGTCGGCCGCACCATGCCGCAGATGACCTTCCCGATCGCCGATTGGGCCGCCAAGAACGGCATCAA
>CANCSY010000096.1 GCA_947380915.1 Beijerinckiaceae bacterium | reverse complement strand
GAATGGCGCGAGCCCGGCTGCTCCATGTGCCTGGCCATGAACCCGGACAAGCTGGAGCCCGGCGAGCGCTGCGCCTCCACCTCGAACCGCAACTTCGAGGGCCGTCAGGGCTTCCGTGGACGCACCCATCTCGTCTCTCCCGCCATGGCGGCGGCGGCGGCGATCGCGGGCAAGTTCGTGGATATCCGCAGTTTCTCCTGAAGCCGCCAGCGCGGAATTGCTGCGGCTTTTGCTGCGCAGCAATTCCGCAGCAAAACCGCTTTCATGCTGCGCAGCAAAAGTGCGGTAAGTCATTGAAAAAAGGCCAGCTTCGCGCTGGCCTTTTTGTTTAGCGGGGATGGTGGCCGCGCCCGTGACGCCAGCCCCGGTGGCGGCCGCGATCCCAGCCATGATGGCGCCCGCGATCCATGTGGCGCACCAGCGTCGAAGGCCCCCCAGCATCAATGCGCGCAGCCTCCGCGCGAAGGGGCGCAGCGCTGGCGGCGGGGGCGGCGAGGCTCAGGGTGAGGCAGAAAAACGGGGCGGCGAGCGCGCCCATCATCAGGGTTTTCATCAGTCTCTCCGTTGCGCCGCGCTTGATCTGCGCCAGACCATTGTGGCCCTCGTCAACGGGGCTGGGACAGAACAGTTCCGCTTTTTGAAGGACGCGATAGGATTGGCCATGACCGACCAGCAGCCCCCGCCCGAAGAGAATGATCCCGCCCAGATCTGGGGCCGCCGCATCGGGCGGGCGCTGGGCTGGCTTGCGGCTGGCGCCCTCCTGATCAATCTCTTCACGCACTGGTTATTTTGAACGCGCATTCCCATCTCGCGCGCAAGGGTCCTCCCGGCATAAGCTGGAGCATGATCATTCGGAGATGAGCGCCATGCCCCCCGATCCAACCGATACCGCGCCTCTGCGCGGCCTCTATGCCCCCACCCTCGCCCAGATGGAGGTGATTGCGGACGAGGCCTTTGCGGCCCTGCCGGATTCGTTCCGCATCCTGTGCGAGGGCGTGGTGATCCGGGTCGAGGATTTTCCCGATGAGGAGGTGCTCGAGGAGATGGAGGCCGAGAGCGAATTCGATCTGCTGGGCCTGTTCCGGGGCCGGGGCCTCGCCCATCGCGGCGCGGTGATGGAGACGGGGGAATTTCCCAACATGATCTGGCTCTACCGTCGCCCCATCCTCGACTACTGGGCCGAGCATGAGGAGACGCTCGGCCATGTGATCACCCATGTGCTCGTGCACGAGATCGGCCATCACTTCGGCCTGTCGGATGAGGACATGGAGGAGATCGAGCGGGAGGCGGAGTGATTCAGTCCGGGCTATGGGCCACGCAGGCGAGCAGGGCCTCTTCGCCCGAAAGATCCGCAGCGAAATTGCGGCAGCGCCTCGCCTCGCCTTTCGCTTCCAGATGGCGGCAGCCCGCGCAGCCCGCGAAGACCGGCCTCGCCCCCTCCGGCGCCAGATCGCCCGCGATATGGGCGAGGCTCTGGGAAAGGGCCGCCGCATAGAGGGGCGGCAGGCGGGCGATGGCGGCCACGAGCCCCTGCATGGGGTCGCCTTCGAGAAGCGTCAGTCCGGCCTGCGTCGCCTCGAGCCGGGTCACGCGCCCGTCGCGGGGATGGCGGGCCTTGCGGATCAGCCCCTTGCGCTCCAGCGCCATCAGGGTTTGCGACGCGGTGCCCTTGGTGGTGGCGAGCCAGGCCGCGACGGCGGTTGGTTGACGGGAGAAACTGTTGGCCCGGGCGATGAAGCGCAGGGCCTCCCATTGGGCGGGCGCCAGGGTCGCGGCCTCGCGAGCGCGGGCGAAGCGCCCGATCCTTTCGATCAGGGCGGCGATGCGAAGGGGCGCGCTGTCCGGGGTGCTCATCAGACCAAGCTAGCTGCGCCATGGTTAACGAGAAGTAACGCAAGCCCCGCACTTGCGGCCTTTCATCCTGCCTCTTGTCTTGCTAGAAGGCGTCAACGCAAAAAATCGCCAGCGCAAGAGGCATGACTGATGGACAAGTTCACGAAGCTCACGGGCGTTGCGGCTCCCATGAAGATCCGCAACATCGACACCGACATGATCATCCCCAAGCAATATCTGAAGACCATCAAGCGCACGGGCCTTGGCTCGGGCCTGTTTTCGGAACTGCGCTTCAATGAGGATGGATCGGAAAACCCGGAGTTCGTGCTCAACCAGCCCGCCTATCGCAACGCCAAGATCATTGTGGCGGAAGACAATTTCGGTTGCGGCTCCTCGCGCGAGCACGCCCCCTGGGCGCTGCTTGATTTCGGCGTGCGCTGCGTCATCTCCACCAGCTTCGCCGACATCTTCTTCAACAACTGCTTCCAGAACGGCGTGCTGCCGATCCGCGTGTCACGGGAAGATCTCGACAAGTTGATGGCGGACGCCGAGCGCGGCGCCAACGCCACCATGACCATCGATCTGGAGGCCCAGGAGATCCAGGGTCCCGATGGCGGCGTGGTGAAATTCGACATCGACGCCTTCAGAAAACATTGCATGATCAATGGATTGGACGATATCGGCATCACCATGCAGAAGGATGCGGGCATCGGCTCCTACGAGGGCAATCTCGCGAAGTCCCGCCCCTGGGCCTGAGCCTGCGGTTTCGCTGACGCTTTCAGTCGCGCATGGGGCTCTGCTACACTGGTCCCATGCGCGCAATCTCCAAATCCACGACCAGCTTTCTGGCTCTTCTGGGGCTTTTGAGCCTCGCTGCGCCAGCCTTGGCCGATTTCAAGAGCTGCGTGGCCTCCGTCAGAGGCGAAGCCCTTGCGGCTGGCGTTTCCGCCGCCGCCTTCGACGCCGCCACGCTCGGCCTCGCCCCCAATGACGCCGCGAGCTTTCTCGACAATCAGCCGGAATTCACCACGCCGATCTGGGACTATCTGGCGGGCCTCGTCGATGAGGACCGCATCAGGGACGGGCGCGCGCGGCTGCGCGATTATGCGACCCCCCTCGCTTCGGCGGAAAAGCTCTATGGCGTTGATCGGGCCACCATCGTGGCGGTCTGGGGCGTGGAGTCCGACTTCGGGCGCGGCATCGGCAAGCGGCCGCTGGTGCAATCGCTCGCGACCCTTTCTTGCGAGGGCCGCAGACAGGCCTATTTCCGCACCGAATTCTTCGCCACCCTGAAGATCATCCAGAGCGGCGACGTGCCGGCTTCTGCGCTGGTGGGCTCCTGGGCGGGGGCCTTTGGCCATACCCAGTTCATGCCCTCCACCTTCCTGCGCTTCGCCGTGGACCATGACGGCGACGGGCGGCGCGATGTGGTTGGCTCGATCCCCGATGCGCTGGGCTCCACCGCCAATTACCTGCGCAGCTCCGGCTGGGATCCGGCACAGGTCTGGGGTTTCGAGGTCACCGTTCCCAAGGATTATTCCGGTCCCACCGGGCGCAAGGCCAAACAGTCCATGACCTATTGGGCGGGCCGGGGGGTCAAGCGGGTGGATGGCAAGCCGCTGGGCTCGGGAACGGCGGGCCTCATCCAACCTGCGGAAGGTGGCGGCCCCGCCTTTCTCGTCACCAACAATTTCGATGCGCTCTTCGCCTATAACGCTTCGGTTTCCTATGCGCTGGCCATCGCGCATCTGTCGGACCGTCTGCGTGGCGGCGGCCCCTTCGTCACCCCCTGGCCGACCGATGATCCCGGCCTGACCCGGGCGGAGCGGCGCGAATTGCAGACATTGCTGACGAAGCGCGGCTATGACATTGGCCCCGCCGATGGCGCCATCGGCGAGAAGACCCGTCAGGCCATCGCCGACATGCAGACCAAGGCGGGCATGACCCGCGACGGTCGTCCGGGAACAAAGCTGTTGAACCTGCTGCGCTCCGGCCAGTAAGGCCGATCATTTCCTCATCACTTTGAATTGACTCGCGGGTCTGTGCGCGCGCGTCCTATGGTGCTTGCATCCTGCAACCTTGAGGGCGATCCCATGCTGCTGCGCGCTGGCTCCCTGATTTTCCTTGCGCTTGCCGCCGCCCTTGCGGTCGGCGGCGCCAGGGCGCAGGGAAGCATGATGTCGCGTCCGGTCGTCGTCGAGCTTTTCACAAGCCAGGGCTGCTCATCCTGTCCGCCCGCAGACGCCCTTTTGAACGAAATGATCCGCGACCAGCCAAGGCTCATCGCACTCACCCTGCCGGTGGATTACTGGGACTATATCGGCTGGAAGGACACGCTGGCCTCGCCCGCTTTCACCGCCCGGCAGAAGGCCTACGCCGCCACGCGCAGCGATCATCACATTTACACGCCCCAGGCGGTGGTGAATGGCGTCTCCCATGTGGTGGGCAGCGACCGGGCCGAGCTTGAGGCCGCCGCCAGCGCCACTTTCGGCAAGCAGGGGGTCCTGAGCGTTTCTCTTTCAGCCCAGCCAGATGACAGGGGCCTCCAGGTCGATGCGGGCGCCGCCACCCAGGGCGCGCCGCGCGAGGGCGCTGTCTGGCTGTACCAGGTCGCCCGCGAGCGCAAGGTAACCATTGGCCGTGGTGAAAATTCCGGCCATACGGTCACCTATTCCAATGTGGTGCGCCAGATCAGGAAAGTGGGCGACTGGACGGGCCAGCCGGTCCGGTTCGCCATTCCCCGCGACGAACTGCTCTCGCCCGAGACCGACTTCTGGGTGCTCCTGTTGCAGGCGGGGTCCGAGAACAGGCCCGGCCCCATTCTGGCCGCCACCACCGGCGCCGCCGTTCATATGAGATAGAGCCGGTCGGGCAGTTCCTCGCGCGGGTGTTCTGCGGGCGGCGCGTGGCGCGCCAGAACCTCTGCGCAGGCCCCGACCGCCGCCAGAAATCCATTGGTCACATGGCCCTCGCTCATCTCCCGGGTGAGCGCATCGAGGGCGCCCTGCCATTCCTCCTGCTTCACCTTTGCGGCGATTCCCTCGTCGGCGATGATCCGTGCATAGCGCTCCGCCAGAGACACGAAAATCAGCACCCCCGTGCGGTCCTTGGTATGGGAGACGCGCCGGGTCATGAATTGCTCGCTCGCCGCCCGATGGGCGAAGGCGCGGCGCGCGGCGCGGGGCGTGAGCGCGATGCGCAGCGGCCGCGATGAAAAGAGCACCAGCGCCGCGATATAGATGACGATCTGCGCCGCAAACAGGGAGCGCACCGGCAACTCGGTGCAGAGGATCAGCGGCCAGGGGGCGAGCAGGGCCGTGAGCGCGGCCCAGAGCAGGGGCGCCGGCGCATGTTCGCAGGAGGTCCGCGCCAGCACGCAGACAATCTCGCCGGATGTGCGGGCCTCCGCCGCCTTGATGGCCGCGCTGATGCGGGCATGGTCCTGCGCCGTGATGGTCATCACCAGTCTCCCGAAGCCCCGCCCCCGCCCGAGGAGCCGCCGCCCCCGGAAAAGCCGCCGCCGCCAAAGCCTCCGGTCCCGTTTCCCCAGCTCCCGCCGCCCGGCGGCAGGAAAATGATGGGGCCGCCCCGCATGGATCCGCCGCCCGGTCCCAGGCGCCGGGGACCCGCCATGCTGCGCAAGATGATGAAGATCACGAGGCCGAAGATCAGCAAGGGAAGGAGCTGATCGAAGGCGCCGGGATCCTCGCGCAGCTGCGGGCGTTTCTGCCATTCGGCGGCGTCGGTCGTGAGGATGGTGGTGATGTCGTCGACGCCGCGCTCCACCCCGCCGCCGAAGTCTCCCGCCTTGAAACGCGGCGCGATGGCGTTGGCGATGACGATCTTCGACAGGGCGTCGGTGAGCGTCCCTTCCAGTCCGTAGCCCACCTCGATGCGCACCTTGCGCTCGCTGGGCGCGATCAGCAGCAGCACACCATTGTTCTTCGTGGCCTCGCCGAGCTTCCAGTGGCGGAAGAGTTCGTTGGCGTAGGGCTCGATGGCCTGCCCGTCGAGCGACTTGATTGTGGCCACCACGAGCTGGATGCCCGACTTCGTCTCCAGCGCCTCGAGCCTGGGCTCCAGCGCGGCGCGGGTCGCTGGCGGGATGACATCGGCCGTATCGACGATGCGTCCGGTCAGCTCGGGAAAGGTCGGCGCGGCCAGCGCCAGGGTCGTCCAGACCAGGAAGGCCGCGAGCAGGGCCGCCGCGCGCTGGATCACGACCACGGGCGCCGCCTCAGAACTTCACCTGCGGCGGCGTCTGGGCCGTCTCGCCCGCCGTAAATTCCACCATGGGCTTGTTGGCGCGGAAGGCGGTCGAGGCCCAGACCACGCCGGGAAAGGTGCGCAGCTCCGTATTATAGGCGCGCACCGCGTCGATATAATCCCGCCGCGCCACCGTGATGCGGTTCTCCGTGCCTTCGAGCTGGGATTGCAGGGCGAGGAAGTTCTGGTTCGACTTGAGGTCGGGATAGTTCTCGCTCACCGCCAGCAAGCGCCCCAGCGCGCCGGAGAGCTGGCTCTGGGCTTCCTGGAATTGCTTGATCTTCTCGGGGTCCGTGAGCTGGGAGGCGTCGACGCGCACCTGGGTGGCCTTGGCCCGCGCCTCGACCACCGCCGTCAGCACATCCTTCTCCTGCTTCGCATAGCCCTGGACCGTGGCCACCAGATTGGGGATGAGGTCGGCGCGGCGCTGGTAATTGTTCTGTACGTCAGCCCATTTGGCCTTGGCGGACTCCTCCAGGGTGGGGATCGTGTTGTAGCCGCAGCCAGCGACGCAAAGGCCAAGCAGGGTCGCGGCGGCAAGGGCGCGCAGGCGCGAGACAGTCGGGTGCATGGGGAACTCCATCAATGGGCGCCCTTTTCCATCTGTGTCACGGCGACCGCCTGTCCAGCCTGCCGCACAGGTCGCAGGTCCCCGTTTGCGGCCGGACGCGCAAATGATGCTAAGCCTTTGGGGTGATCGCCCGATCAGGGCGTCAGCAGGATGAAATCCGTGGCGGTCTTGCCGGTCTCACGCCCCAGGCCCTGATCGGAGATCAGCAGGGAGGCGCCCGCGCTCAGGCGCCGTCCAACTTCGATGCGGGCTTCCTCGGGAATCCGGATCTGCTCCAGAGCCTCGGCGGCGTTCGCCGTGGCGGCGCCCTTCACCGGCAGGCTCACCCGCGACCAGCGCACCGCGCCGCTCCTGGGGTCCACCGCCATGGCGGTGAAGAGATGGGCGCCCAGTTGCACGCCCGCCCCGATCTCGACCGGGCTCTCGTAGGCCGGCTCGAAGCCTTGCCGGATGAAGAGCTTGCGCTCCTTGCCGCTGATGAAGACCGACACATGGCCCGTGGGCTGGCGAATGGGCGTCTCGGTTTTGGGCGTCTCCACTGGGGGCGCAGGATGCGCGGCGGGCGGGGTGAGCATTTCGGGCGCAGCCGCCATCAGTTCCTGCGCCGGGGGCAGGGAGGCGAGCTGGACCCTTGCTGGCTCGAGCGCGGATTGCGGATCGGGTGGCGCGGAAGGTTCCGGCGGCAGGGCGCTGAAAAGTCCGGGATGGGCGAAATCGACGGGCGTCACGGGCTCGTCGGTGACGATCACCCTCGCGCCGATCTTCGTATAGCCGAAGAGTTTTCTGGCCACATCGGCGGGCAGGCGGATGCAGCCATGGGACGCGGGACGTCCGGTCACATGGCCCTGATGCAGCGCGACCCCCGACCAGGTGATGCGCTGCATGTAGGGCATGGGCGCGTTGCTGTAGATGTTCGAGCGGTGCATGCGCTTCTTTTGCAGCAGGGTGAAAACCCCACGCGGGGTTTCATGGCCAGCCACACCCGTGGAGACCGGCGTGCGCGCCACGACGGTCCCATTCTCCCAGATGGTCAGCCGCTGGTCGGAGAGGGACACCGCCAGAATGATCGGTCCGCGCGCCTTGTCGGACCAGCTTGCGAGCGGTTGGGCGATGGCGGCTTCGGTCAGGCGCGTGCGCGCCATGGCGGGCACGGCGAGCGCTGCCAGCAAGACGGACAGGCCTGCGAGCGCCAGCGGGCGGGGCGCCTGATGTCGGGACGCCGGGGCGGCAAGTTGGATCATGGCTGGTCTTGTCACGGCAAATCCGGGCTCCGGGTCACCCGAGGAGTGAAACACCCATTGCCCGCACAGTCACCTTGGCCAGAAGGGCGGTCAAGCCCGCATCACGCAGCGTCATCCACGCCGCCTGCCTCCAGCACCCGCCGCAGGCGGGAGAAGGCGAGCCGGATGCGCGATTTCACCGTGCCCAGCGGCAGGCCCGTGCGCGCCGCGATTTCGGAATGGGACAGGCTGTCGAAAAAGGCGAGGCGCACCAGCGCCCGCTGCTCTTCCGGCAGGTCCGCCATGGCGGTGCGCAGCACATCCTCACGGGTCTGGGCGTCGATCTGGCCATCGGCGTCCGGCGCCTGATCGTCGGGAATGTCGAGGGCGTATTCGGAAGGGTCGACATAATCGACCCGATCGCGGCGGGCGATGTCGATGCGCCGGTTGCGCGCCACCCGGTAGAGCCAGGTGCCGAGGCTCGATTTCGTGGAATCGAAAAGGTCCGCCTTGTGCCAGAGCGTGACCATCACCTCCTGGGTGATCTCCTCGGCGGTGGTGCGGTCGGCGCCCAGGCGGATGAGATAGGCGTTGAGGCGCGGACTGTAATAGTCGAACAACGTCGCGAAGGCCCCGCGATCTCGTCGCTCGGCCACCGACGCCATGAGGGCGGCATGTTCGGAAGCGAGTGGCGTCATGGGGTGCGGCGTTGATCCATCATTTGAGGTGGCAATCTGTCACGATCTGGCCGATTGTGAAACCGAAGAATAGGTTGTAGCCCGACTTGGTCTGAATTTCGCCTGTTTTGCTCGTCTTGGTGCGGACATTATGTCGCGTAGATGGGCGTATCGGGGTAAAATATGCAAATGATTCGCACGCTTTCCGCCTCCACCACCCTTTTCGTCTCCCTGCTTGCCGCGGGCGCCCTTCTCATGGGGCCCGGCGCGGCGCCGCCCGCGTTTGCGCAAGGCAAGGCTGCGGATCCCAAAAAACCTGATCCCAAGGCCGCCCAGGCGCCCGCCCCGGTTCGTCCCTCGGCCGTCGACAAGATCAACGACTGGGGCGTCTATGTGGCGGGCTCGGGCAAGGGCAAGGCCTGTTATGTGCTGGCCGAGCCCAAGGAGCGCGCCCCCAAAACCCTCAAGCGCGACCAGGGCTATGTCTTCATCACCCAGCGGCCGGGCGAGGGCGTGCGCAACGAAGTCTCGGTGGTCATGGGCTTCGATGTGAAGCCGGACTCCACGCCCAAGGGCGAGATAGGTTCCGCCAGCTACCCCATGATCGCCAAGGGCGGAAATCTCTGGCTCAAGAACCCCGCGCAGGAGACGGATTTCGTCAACGCCCTGCGCAAGAGCCCCCGCCTGATCGTGAAGGCCGATTCCCTGCGCGGCAACACCACGACTGACACCTATGCCCTGGCGGGCGTCGGCGCTGCGCTGGATCGCGCCACCAAGGAATGCCAGTAGGCCCCGGCGCCATTTCTTCGGGCGAATTGACCAAAAGTAGCGCCGACCAAAGTGTGAGGCGGCGCCTGCTTGTTTCCACGGCCTCCTCTGGCGCATAATGAGCGCACAATCAGCACGTCGGGACAGCCGCTGGCGCGGCTACGTTCGCCGGGAGGAGCACCCATGTCAGAGAAAATCTATCCGGTCAGCGCCGAATGGGCGCAGCGCGCCTTCATCAATGAGGCGAAGTACAAGGACATGTACGCCCGCTCCATTGCCGATCCCGACGGGTTCTGGGCCGAGCAGGGCAAGCGCATCGACTGGATGACCCCCTTCACCAAGGTCAAGAACACCAGCTTCGACCCGCATAATGTCTCGATCAAATGGTACGAGGATGGCGTCACCAACGCCGCCTACAATTGCGTGGACCGGCATCTGCCGACCCGCGCCAACCAGACAGCGATCATCTTCGAGGGGGACGATCCTTCCGACTCCCGCCACATCACCTATCAGGAGCTGCACGAGCAGGTCTGCCGCTTCGCCAATGTGCTGAAGGCGCATGGCGTCAAGAAGGGCGACCGCGTCACCATCTATTTGCCGATGATTCCGGAAGCGGCCTACGCCATGCTGGCCTGCGCGCGCATCGGCGCGGCCCATTCGGTGGTCTTCGGCGGCTTCTCGCCGGACTCGCTGGCCGGCCGCATCGAGGACGCCCGCACCGATGTGCTCATCACGGCGGATGAAGGCCTGCGCGGCGGCCGCAAGGTGCCGCTGAAGGCCAATGCGGACGCCGCCGCCGA
>CANCSY010000095.1 GCA_947380915.1 Beijerinckiaceae bacterium | reverse complement strand
GTCATGATGATCAGCACATTGCGGAAGTCCACCGTGCGGCCCTGACCATCGGTCAGACGTCCATCATCAAGCACCTGCAACAGCACGTTGAAGACATCGGGATGGGCCTTCTCGATCTCGTCGAACAGCACCACCTGATAGGGCCTGCGCCGCACGGCCTCCGTCAGCGCGCCGCCCTCTTCATAACCCACATAACCGGGAGGGGCGCCGATGAGCCGGGAGACCGAATGTTTCTCCATATATTCGGACATGTCGATGCGCACCATGGCGGTCTCGTCATCGAAGAGGAAAGACGCCAGCGCCTTGGTCAATTCGGTTTTACCAACGCCAGTCGGCCCAAGGAACATGAAGGAGCCGATGGGACGGTTGGGATCCTGCAGCCCCGCGCGCGCACGCCGCACGGCGGTGGCGACCGCACGCACAGCCTCTTTCTGACCGATGACGCGCCTGGCGAGTTGCTCTTCCATCTTGAGCAATTTGTCGCGCTCGCCTTGCAGCATCTTGTCGACGGGAACGCCCGTCCAGCGCGAGACCACCTGCGCCACATGGTCCGCGGTCACAGCCTCTTCAACAAGGGCGCCGCCTTCTTCGACTTCCGCCGCTACAAGCTTCTTTTCAAGCTCGGGCACGACGCCATAAGAGAGCCGTCCCGCCTCCGCATAGTCGCCCCTGCGCTGGGCGTTGGCGAGCTCCATGCGGGCCTGCTCCAACTGCTCCTTGAGCTTCTGCGCCTGACCCAGTTTGTCCTTCTCCGCCCGCCAGCGGGCGGTGAGGGAAGCGGACTTTTCTTCCAATTCGCTCAACTCGCCTTCCAGCTTGCCGAGCCGGTCGCGGGAGGCGGCGTCGGTTTCCTTCTTCAGCGCTTCGCGTTCGATCTTGAGCTGAATGATGCGCCGGTCGAATTCGTCGAGCGCCTCGGGTTTCGAATCCACCTGCATGCGCAGACGTGACGCCGCCTCATCCACGAGGTCGATGGCCTTGTCGGGCAAGAAGCGATCGGCGATGTAGCGATTGGAGAGAGTCGCCGCCGCCACGATGGCGGAATCGGTGATGCGCACGCCATGGTGCAATTCATATTTCTCTTTCAGCCCGCGCAGGATCGAGACCGTATCCTCCACCGTGGGCTCCGACACGAACACAGGCTGGAACCGCCGCGCCAGCGCCGCGTCCTTCTCCACATGCTTGCGATATTCATCGAGGGTGGTGGCGCCGATGCAATGCAACTCGCCGCGCGCCAGCGCAGGCTTGAGCAGGTTGGAGGCGTCCATGGCGCCCTCGCCCTTGCCTGCGCCCACCAGCGTATGCATCTCGTCGATGAACAGGATGATGCCGCCCTCCGCTGACGTCACTTCGTTGAGCACCGCCTTCAGGCGCTCCTCGAATTCGCCGCGATATTTCGCGCCGGCGATGAGGGAGCCCATGTCGAGGGCCAGCAGCTTCTTGTCTTTCAAACTCTCGGGCACGTCGCCATTGATGATGCGCAGCGCCAGCCCCTCCACGATGGCGGTCTTGCCCACGCCCGGCTCGCCAATCAGCACGGGATTGTTCTTCGTGCGGCGCGAGAGAACCTGAATCGCGCGGCGTATTTCCTCGTCGCGACCGATCACCGGATCCAGCTTGCCATTGCGTGCGGCCTCCGTCAGATCGCGCGCATATTTCTTCAGGGCGTCATAGGCGTTCTCGGCGGTGGCGCTGTCGGCGGTGCGGCCCTTGCGCAGCTCCTCGATGGCCTTGTTGAGCCCTTGCGCGGTCACGCCAGCGCTCGCCAGAATCTTGCCCGCGTCGCAGGATTTCTCCAGCGCGATGGCGAGCAACAGGCGCTCCACGGTGACGAAACTGTCGCCCGCCTTCTGGGCGATCTTTTCGGCGGCGTCGAAAATGCGCGAGGTCGTGGGCGCCAGATAGAGCTGGCCCGCGCCCGAGCCCTGCACTTTCGGCAGCTTGCCCAGCGCCAGTTCGGTCGCCACCAGCGCATCGCGCGAGCGCCCGCCCGCCCGGTCGATGAGCCCGGCCGCGAGACCCTCTTCATCGTCCAGCAGCACCTTGAGCAGATGTTCGGGGGTGAATTGCTGGTTGCCCTCGCGCACGGCGAGAGATTGGGCGGATTGAACGAAGCCGCGCGCCCGTTCGGTGAATTTCTCGAAATTCATCTTGACCTCCTGGACCCCCGGACGCGCCCCGAAGCGGCGAGACCGGCGTCTGCGAATCGGCCCCCGCAGGCGACCTTGCTCAAGATGTAGGGAGCGCCTTTGGCCAGCGGAAGGGGCGCCCTTTCCAAGCAGGCCTCTTTCTTGATACGGATCAATCAGGCGGGGCTGTGGTTCAGCCCCCGATGCATTCAAGCTGCGCCATATCCAGACCCGGTGGGAGACCATGCCCCAGATCACCATACCCAGCGCCAACATCACTTTCGAATGCGACGAGCATGACACCGTGCTTCGCGCCGGCCTCCGGGCGGGCCTTGGCATGCCCTATGAGTGCAATGTCGGCTCCTGCGGCAATTGCCGCATCGAGGTCCTGACCGGCGAGGTCGTCCACGAGCGCGAGAATCCGCCCGGCTGGAACGAGCGCGACAAGGCCCGCAACCGTTATCTGGGCTGTCAGGCGCGCCCCACGGGCGATTGCACCATCAAGGTGCCCCTGCGGCCGGAGTACAAGAGCCAGTTCCTGCCGGTGCGCACCACGGGCAAGCTGATCTCCATCGAGGACATCACCCACGACATCCGCGAATTCCGCTTCGCGCTGGCGGCCCCCAACGGCTTCCTGCCCGGGCAATATGCGCTCATCGGCGCGCCGGGCGTGCAGGGCGGGCGGGCCTATTCCATGGCCAATGCGGGCGAGCCCGGTCAGTGGGACTTCCAGATCCGCCGCGTGCCGGGCGGGGAGACCACCAGCGTGCTCTTCGACAAGCTCAGGCTTGGCGACGAGGTCGGCCTCGATGGCCCCTATGGCATGGCCTACTTCCGCGACGAATCGCCGCGTGACGTGCTCTGCATGGCGGGCGGCTCTGGCCTCTCGCCCATGATCTCCATCGCGCGCGCCTTCGCCGCCTCCACCGCGTCGCCGGATCGCAAGCTGCATTTCATCTATGGCGGGCGCACCCCCCGCGACATCTGCGGCGAATCGATCCTGAAGACCCTGCCGGGCTTCGGCACGCGCATCTTCTATCACTGCGCGATTTCCGACACGGCCCATGCGGATTCGGCGGGCTGGACCGGGCGCGCCGGCTTCGTGCCTGATCTTGCGGCTGAACTCTTCGAGGGCAAGCTGCCGGAGATGGAAATCTACTTCGCGGGTCCCCCGCCCATGGCCGACGCCATCATGAAAATGGCGATCACCCACAAGGCGCCCGCCGCCCAGCTGCATTTCGACAAGTTCTATTGAGCCTCACGCGAGGCCCATCTAGCGAACAAAACGAAGGGGCGGCCCGCGAGCCGCCCCTTTTGTTTTGACTTGATCTCGATCACTCGGCGATGGGCAGGTCGCCCTGCACGCTCGCCTCGGCGGCCTCGCCCTCCGGGCGCTTGCGGCGGCGCCTGGGGCGCAGATGATAACCGCCGACTTCGCCATCGGGACGCTGCTGCTCGGCCTCGCCCACCATGGGCTGGGGCGCGTCAGGCTCGGCGACGCTCACGCGCACCGGCGAGGTGATGAAGGAGGGCAGTGCGGCAGCCACTTCAACCTCGGGCGCCTCCTGACGGGGCTCACGCTCGCGGAAGCTTTCGCGCTGCGGCAGCGGCAGCGGCTGGGCCTGCTGGGGCTGCGGCTGGTCGTTGCGGAACTCGCGGGGCTGGCGATTTTCCCGGTTGCGGTCGTTGAAGCGGTTCCGCCCGTTCTGGTTGCGGTCCTGCTGGTTGCGATCCTGCCGGTCGGGACGATCCTGCCGATCCTGATAGGGACGGTCCTGCCGGGGCTGGCGATCGCCCTGATAGGGCTGACCCTGCGGCCGGTCGCCGCCGAAGGGCGGACGGTCAAGGAAGGGCTGCGGCTGGTTCGGCGGCGCCATGGGCTGCTGCTGGGGCTGCTGTCCCCCGAAGGACGGCTGGCCATAGGGCTGCTGCTGCCCGCCATAGCCCTGCTGCGGGGGCTGGCTGAAACGCTCGGGCGGCGAGGCGAAACGGTCGGGAAGCCCGCCCATGTCGTCATCGTCATCCATCTCTTCCATGTCCGGCTCGCCGGGGGCGCGTACATAGCCCATCTGTGCCTGCGCCTGCGCCAACTGCGCCGAGGCGATCAGGCGGAAGTAATGTTCGGCGTGCTGCAAATAGCTTTCGGCCATCACAGGGTCGCCGGAGGATTGGGCGTCGCGGGCGAGCTGGAGATATTTCTCGGCCACATGATGAGCGGTTCCCCGGATTTTCACATCCGGACCATTCGACTCATAGGTTCGGGTGAGCGGATTGGGACCCTTGCGGTTGTTGCGACCGCGCATGCGCTTATTCTGACCTGGTCTCATCGAAGATCCTTGGGTGCGTCCTCAGGCCTGGCTTTGGCGTCGCCCGCCGGGCGTTCTCCATCAACGGATCATTGACGCCACCGCGTCACAGGGGAGCCTTGACTCCAGCCTGTCTGATCCGGTCCGCAGCCTCCATCGGATGGCTCCGGACTCGCGTTTCGATCTGCCTCTCAGAGATCGAAATTGGGAAATGATCGCCTTGGGAACGTTTGGTCTTGACCGGAACGATCCTGTAAGGGACTGAAACTTCAGCACCCCGGAACGCTACTCTACGGTTTTTGAGTTCTTCGTCAGCCCATTCAAGGCGATCTCGTAGCAGTAACCTAGTCGCTTTCGGCCCATCCGCCAAGGGGGAGGGGTGAAAATATCCCAACAGAGTTACCCGGTCGGCCTTTGTCCCATGACGGCGCGCTCGACCCCCGCCAGATCGCGCTTGCTGCGCACATGCGCAAAGCCCTGGCTTGTCAGAAGCGCAGCCACAGCCTCCGCCTGGCCCTGGCCCACCTCGAAGATCGCGAAGCCGCCCGGCGCGACCAGAGCGGGCAGCAGCGCGCAGATGTCCCGATAGGCGGTGAGCCCGTCCGGCCCGCCATCCAGCGCCAGCGGCGGGTCGTAGAGCCGCACCTCCGGGTCAAGCCCCGCCAGCGCGGCGGTCTCGATATAGGGCGGGTTGGAGACTACGAGGTCGTAAAGACCGGGGAGGCCCGCCTCCCAGTTTCCCTGCCGTACCTGTCCGCGCGGGGCCAGCTCGCAGCGGGCTAGGTTTTCGCGGGCCACCGCGCAGGCTTCCCTCGAAATGTCCACGCCCAGACCCTGCGCCTGGGCAAACACGTCCAGCAGCGCGCAGAGCAGGGCGCCCGAGCCGGTCCCCAGATCGAGGATCGAGAGGGCCTCGCCCTGCCGCTCCGCCAGAACCTCCAGCGCCCCATCCACCACCGTCTCCGTGTCGGGACGCGGATCAAGCACCTCCGGGGTCACCAGCAAGTCGAAGCTCCAGAAGCTGCGCTCCCCCAGAATGCGCGACACCGGCTCGCGGGCGAGGCGCCGTCTGGCCATGGCCAAAGCCCGCTCCGCCGCTTCCTCCTCGATGGGCAGGTCGGGATCGCGAATCAGGGCGGAATGATCAAAGCCCGCCGCCGCGCAAAGCAGCAGCCGCGCGTCGATGGAGGCGTCCTCGATCCCCGCCCTTGTGAAGGCCTCCGCCAGCAGGCGCATGGCCTGCCGACGGCTGGTTTCGGGCGTCAGACCGCCAAGGAGCGTCTCCACCTCAGCTCGCCGCCTTCGCGAGCACCCGTGTCAGGCGCGCGGCGAAGGCTGCGGGGTCGGCGAGTTGCTCGCCGTCCATCAGCCGGGCCTCGTCATGGAGCAGCCAGGCGGCGTCCTCCACAAGGCTCTTGTCGGCATCCGCCCCATAGCGCTTGGCCAGCGCCTGCACGAGGGCGTGGCGCGGGTTGATCTCCAGCACGGGCTTGGTCAGCTCGGCGCGTCCGGCCTGGGCCAGAATGCGCTCCAGCCGTCGGTCGGGTCCATGTTCGCCCGCCACCAGACAGGCCGGGCTCTCGGCCAGCCGCTCGGAGGCCCTGACATCGGCGGTCACGCTTTCCAGCGTTTCCTTGAAGAAGGAGAGCAGCACCGCGACGTCCGCCGTGGTCTCCGCGCTTTCCTCCTTGGCGCCTTCGGCCAGCGGAATCGCCTTCAGATCCGCCCCGCCCTGGGTCACGGATTTGAAGGGCTTGCCGTCAAAGCCCAGCGCCGTCGAGACCCAGAAGGCGTCCACGGGATCAGCCAGCAGCAGCACTTCCACGCCCCGCGCCTTGAACCCTTCAAGCTGGGGGCTCGAGCCCATGCGCTTGGCGTCTTCGCCCGTGAGATAGAAGATGGAGGTCTGGTTTTCCTTCAGGCCCGCCACATAGTCAGCGAGGCTCCGTCCACCCTCGGGATGGGTGGTGGTGGAAAAGCGCGCCAGCTTGAAGAGCTGGTCCCGGCGCTCGGGATCCTCATAGAGGCCCTCCTTCAGCACCGGGCCGAAGTTCTCCCAGATCTTCCCATAGGCCTCCGAATCAGTCTCGGCGGTCTTGGTCAGCTCCTGCAGGAGGCGGTTGGTCACGCCCTTGCGGATGGCTGTGAAGACCGGGCTCGTCTGGATCATCTCGCGCGACACATTGAGCGGCAGGTCAGCCGAATCCACCACCAGCCGCACGAAGCGCATCCAGCCGGGCAAGAGGTCGCTGTCCTGATTGATCAGCACGCGCCGCACATAGAGCTTGTTGCGGCCCTTGCGGGCGGGATCGAAGAGATCGAGGGGGCGCGAGCCCGGCACGAAGGCCAGCACCGTATATTCGTGGCGCCCTTCCGCCCGCCAATGGACGGTCAGCGCGGGCTCGTCATACTGGCCCGCCAGGCTGCGGTAGAAGTCGGTGTATTCCTCGGGTGTCACGGCGCTGCGGGGCTTGGCCCAGACGGCGGCGCCATCGGTCAGGCGGCGCGGCTCGGCGTCAGGCGTCTCGCGCAGGTCAATGGGCACGGCCACCGCGCCCGAATGCTCCCGCACGATGCCCTCGAGCTTCCAGGGCTCCAGATAGGCCTTCGATTCCTCGTTGAGATGCAGGATCACCCGCGTGCCGCGCGCGGGGGCGGCCTCCAGAGCGATAGCTTCAGTCGTATAGGCGCCCTTGCCGTCGGAGATCCATCGCCAGCTCTCAGTCCCGCCGGCCTTGCGGGTCTCCACCACCACCTTGTCGGCGACCATGAAGGCTGAATAGAAGCCGATGCCGAACTGGCCGATGAGATCGGCGCCGGAACGGCCTGCGCCGCCCTCTTCCTCGCTCTCCTGATCGCCCTTCTTTTCGGCGTTGGCGCTGATGCGCTCCAGACAGGCGCGGGTGCCGGAATTGGCGATGGTGCCAAGGGCCTCCACCAGATCGGCGCGGGCCATGCCGACGCCATTGTCGGAGACGGTGAGGGTTCCCGCCTCCTTGTCGAGGGTGAGTTCGATGGCGAAGGGCGCCTCCTCGCCGATCAAGCCTGGGTTGGCCAGCGCCTCGTAGCGCAGCTTCTCGCAGGCGTCGGCGCCGTTGGAGATCAATTCGCGCAGGAAAATGTCCCGGTCCGAATAGATCGAATGGACCATGAGGTGGAGAAGGCGGGAGACATCCGCCTGAAAGGCGTGAGATTGGGCGTCTGGCGCGTCGATGGTCGTCGTCACTGCAAAAATCCCCATCAGATGAAGGAACAAGGCTGGATGATCCAGCACAGCCCCTCATATCGCGGCGCGAGCGTGAGGATTCAAGTGATCGTTGCGCAGCAAAAAAATAGGCCGGTGGAAGCAGAGCTCCGCACCGGCCATGCGTCGCCTCGGAACGCGGCCCGGCCACCGTCTTCCCGGGGGGCTGGGGGGCTGACTGATCCAGAAAGCAGATCAACCGGACCTTCCGTTGCGACACTCCGAATAATTGTCGTCGAAAAGGGCGCGCATTCGGCCGGAACAGGGCGAAACTGTGATCTTTCACACCCGTCTTGCCCTCCCGTCATGAATTCTTCATCATGGACCAATCGGGAGGCGCAATTGAGCGATCAGGAGTCCAGCGAGGCGAACCAGACCGGCAGCGTGACGCCCCTGCGGCCCCGGGCCGCTGCGCCCCCGCCTGCTCCCGCGCCCTCGCAAACCGCCCCCAGCGCGCCGCTTGTGGTCTCCTTCGACCGCATGGAGTTGCGGGAAATCCTCGGACTTTACGGACGCAAGGTCGCGGAGGGCGAATGGCGCGATTACGCCATGGATTTCTTGCCGCACAAGGCGGTCTTCTCCATCTTCCGCCGCACCTCGGAATTCCCCCTCTACCGCATCGAGAAGGACCCGAAGCTCGCCCGCAAGCAGGGCGCCTATTCGGTGGTCGCGGCCACGGGGCTCATCCTGCGGCGCGGGCCTGATCTGGCGCGTGTCATCGCCGTGCTCGACCGCAAGGTGAAGCTGGTCGGCGGTTGAGTTGAATCCTCAAACGCAAAAGGCCCCGCTCGCGCGGGGCCTTCGCTATTTTGAGCCTGGCTCGATCAGTCGTTGCGGCTGCCGGTGAGCTGCAGGAGCGAGGTGAAGATGTTGATGAAGTCGAGATAGAGCATGAGGGCTCCATTCACCGACTTCTTTGCAGCGGTCTCGCTGTCGTCGCCAGAGTAATACATCTCCTTGATCGACTGGGTGTCGTAGGCGGTGAGGCCTGCGAAGATGCCAACCGAGATGAGCGAGATGACGAACTGCATCACCGAGCTCTGCATGAAGATGTTCACCACGCTCGCGATGATCAGGCCGAAGAGGCCCATGATCAGGAACGAGCCCATGGCCGACAGGTCACGCTTCGTGGTGTAGCCATAGAGGCTCAACGCGCCGAAGGTGGCTGACGTGATGAAGAAGGCTCGCGTCACCGACGCGCCCGTGTAGATGAACAGCACCGAAGACAGGGACAAGCCCATGGCCGCAGCGAAGAGCATGAACACGCCCTTGGCGGTGGAGGCCGACATCCGGTCAATGCGGAAGCTGAAGAAGAACACGAAGGCGAGAGGCGCCAGCATGACCACCCACTTCAGCGGGCTGAGATACAGAGCCTGGCCGAAGGCCGTCAGCGCGCGCCCGCCGGTTGCGGATTGCGTGACCGCCATCATGTTCGTGCCCATGGCGACGAGGCCCGTGACGGCCAGACCCACGGTCATGTAGTTGTAGACGCCCAGCATATAAGAGCGCAGGCCCTGGTCGATCTCGGCTGCGCCCGCCTGGGCGGCGCCTTGACCCCAGACACTGGCGTTGCGGTCGAAGTCGGACATGATGATCCTCATAGGTTCCGGGGCGAACGGCCCCACGTCCACTCTCTGACAGAGAGCAACGCAGTGAATATGGAGCGCATCCCGCCAACACACAAGGGGCTGCTGGTCACGCTCTCGCGAGCTTAAGGTCAAGCGTTCAGAGGTCGCGCAGATAAGGCGCGGGCTTCTGGCCAAGGATGCGCCAGGTGCCGACGAGGCCAAGGCCCACGGTGACCAGCAGCGCGATCACCGCCGCCGAGATGGCCGAGGACCAGAGCCAGACGAAACCCTCCATCCGCATGACCCGGGTCACGATGCCCCAGGCCGCCAGACTCCCCGCCAGAACGCCGAAGATGGCGGTGGCGGCGCCCAGCAGGCCATATTCGTAAAGGATCGCCTTGAGCAACTGGCGGCGCGTGGCGCCAAGCGTCTTGAGGATCACCGCGTCATAGGTGCGGGTCCGCCTGCCCGCCGCCAGCGCGCCGCCCAGCACCAGAACCGAGGCCAGTAGCGCGACCCCCGAGGCGCCGCGAATGGCCACCGCCAGTTGCGCCGTGATCTCCGCCACCGCATCAAGCGCATCCTTCACCCTGACGCTGGTGACGGCGGGGAAGGCGTTGGAGACCTCTTTCAGCAGGATCAGTTCGCGCGCGGCATCGCCGCCCGGCGGATAAGTGGCGGTCGCCAGTTCCGTATGGGGCGCCCCTGCGAAAGTGTTGGGCGAGAAGACGAAGACGAAATTGATGCCGAGCGAGCGCCAGTTCACCTTGCGCAGATTGGCGATCTTCGCCGAGAGGTTGCGGCCCAGAACATTGAGCGTGATCTCGTCGCCGAGCTTCAGGCCGAGCCCGTCAGCGGCGACCGCCTCCATGGAGACCAGCGCCGGGCCTTTGTAATCGGCGGGCCACCATTCCCCCGCCACCAGCTCTGACCCTTCCGGCAGGGCCTGCGCATAGCTGATGCCCCGGTCGCCCTCAAGCACCCAGGCGGCCTCCTCCTTGGCCTTGATCTCCTCGGGCCGCAGCCCGTTCAGTCGCACCACGCGGCCCCGCATCATCGGCACCCGATCCATCTTGGC
>CANCSY010000094.1 GCA_947380915.1 Beijerinckiaceae bacterium | reverse complement strand
CTCGCGCCAGTCTTGTCCCGCCTTCACGAAATTGTCGAAGGGCCGCATGTCCCGATGGGTCTGCGGATCCGCGCCCGGCGCCTCGCCGCCCTTCTCCACCGTGTCGATGGCGCGCAGCAACATGGCGCGCATGGTGATGATGGCCCGGTCGGTGGAGCCCAGATGTTCGCGGCTGCGGTCAACAATATGGCCCATGCCTTCCTGCAGGGCGAAATCCTGGGTGTTGATGCCGATGATGCCGGTGAAGACCTTCTCCTTCTGGAGCTGCCGGTCGATCATGTAATCGTTGGACTTGTTCTTCTTCAGCCGATAGGTGCCGGGGATCATGTCGTCGGGGCCGCGGCCATAGAAGGTCTCGGTGGCGTCGCGATGCGCCTGGTCCACCGGCGTCGTGTCATCATAGGTATGATGCCAGTTGTAGACATAGGTGGTGGTGTCGTCGATGGGCGCCCAGATATGGCCGTCCAGGGCCGGGGACTTGCGGCGCGCGCCGCTGAATTCGTGAATGCCGCCGCGCATCTGCTGGAAGGGCATCACATAGTGATAGAGGCGCACATAGGTGTCGCCGCCGCCCATCTGGCGAGTCGAGACATAGTTGTAGCCGTAGTCCGTGGGGTTCACGTCGAGGCGCGGCGACTTGTCCACGAGGCGCGGATCGCTCTTGGCGGACATGTTGTTGTTGTGGGCGTAGGAGGAATGGGCCGTGTCGAGCCCGCCCTCGAGCGCCTGCAGATAGTTGCACTCCTGGTAGGTCTTGGACACATGCAGGAAGTCATGCGGCACGCGCGTCCATTCATAGTCCGGCGGCGGGGGTTTGCGGTCGGGTGGGCCCATATAGGCCCAGACCATGCCGCCCAGTTCGACGGTGGGATAGGCCTTGAGCTTGGTCTTCTGCTTCATGACGTCGTTGCCGGGCTCGGTCGGCATGTCCACGCAGTCGCCGTTGCGGTCGAACTTCCAGCCGTGATAGGCGCAGCGAAGGCCGCATTCCTCGTTGCGGCCAAAGAACATGGGCGCCATGCGATGGGGGCAATGGGCGTCGACGAGGCCCACCACGCCATCGGAATCGCGAAACGCCAGCAGATCCTCGCAGAGCAGGCGCACGCGCACCGGCGCGCCATCCTTTTCGGGGACTTCTTCGGAGAGCACGGCTGGCTGCCAGTAGCGGCGAAACAGTTCCCCGGCGGGCGTTCCGGGGCCAACCCGGACCAGGCGTTCGTTTTGCTCTCGCGTCAGCACGGCGTTTGCTCCTCGTTTTTTCAGGCGGGTGCGTCCGGCTTCGTTGGCCGGAGTCATCCCATTCTATTCGCATGTTGAAGGAGGGCGGTAAACTGGCTTGAACGCGACGCAGGGCTGAGGCGGGATCGCGCGTCAGTTCAACCTGTAGGCGCGGGATTCGTCATGGGAGACCTGCGAGCGCGCCATGAGGGCGAGCACGCCCATGAGCAGGCAGATGTCCAGGAGCAGGCCATAGCGCAGCCAGCGCAGGCGGCCCCAGAGGAATTCCGGCAGGCCGCAGTCGTGGACGCCCTGCCGCAGGCCGCAATGGCCCTGGTAGAGATCCGCCTGGGTGAGAAGAAAAAGCCCCCAGGGCGCAGCCCAGACCAGCAGGGCGGCCGCATAGTTGAGTTTGGCTGCGGCTCCGCTCACGCCACGATCACGCGCGATCCAGAGCCACAGCAGCAGCAGGGAATTGCCGAGGATGACCTTCAGCCAGACGAGAATCACGTAGAACACGATCAGCATCGTCCGCCTCCCCCATGGGGTTGGCGCTTACTTCGGCGCCAGGATCATGATCATCTGTCGGCCTTCCATGGAAGGCTCGGCCTCCACCTTGGCGTAGGTCACGGTCTCCGCCTTCACCCGGTTCAGGAGCGCATAGCCGAGATCCTGATGGGCCAGCTCGCGGCCACGAAAGCGCAGGGTCACCTTGACCTTGTCGCCCTCCTCGAAGAAGCGGCGCACCGCCTTCATCTTGGTCTCGTAGTCGTGATCGTCAATGCCGGGGCGCAGTTTGATTTCCTTCACCTCGACGATCTTCTGGCGCTTGCGCGCCTCGGCGGCCTTCTTCTGCTCCAGGAAGCGGAATTTGCCGTAATCGAGGATCTTGCAGACGGGCGGCGTCGCGTTCGGCACGATTTCGACCAGGTCCAGCCCAACCGATTCCGCCAGTCGAAGGGCCTCTTCGACGTCCTTGACACCCTGGTTCTGACCCTCTTGATCGATCAGCATGACCTCGCGGGCGCGGATTTCACGGTTGGTTTTCGGTCCCGTCTTCTGTGGAACGGGCGGTGCTTTCATTGGGCGGCGAATGGTCTATCTCCATCAGTGAACAGGTCGGACCCGGATTACGGAACGTCGTATGGGCCCCGCAGCAAAGCCGCGAGGCGCCGGACCCGCACAAAGCTTTAGGGGTTTGAGGAATGAAGTCAACTCGACCTCTCGCCTAGCCGCGCGGGCCGGCCTCGATCATCCCCGCATAGACCCCAAGCGTTTCGTCGCACATCCGTTCCAGCGAGAAGTGGGATTGCACATGGGCGCGCGCCCGCCGGGCGAGACTTTCGCGCGCGGTTTCGCCCAGAGCCAAGGCATGGGCGAGGGCGTCGGCCAGGGCCTGGGGGTCGCCCGGCGGCACCCGCCAGCCGGTGCGAGCCTGCGGATCCACCTGCGGGGGCGCCAGAACGGTCTCCGGCACGGCGCCCAGATCCGAGACCACCACGGGGGCGCCCATGGCCTGCGCCTCCACCGCCGCCCGCCCGAAGGCCTCCGGTTCGGTGGAGGGCACGGTGACCACCGTGGCGGCGAGATAGGCGGCGGGCATGTCGGCGCAATGGCCGGTCAGCCGCACCACATCGGCCAGTCCGGCTGCGGCGATCTGGGCGCGCAGGTCCCGCACATAGGCGTCGCGGCCCTGATCGTCCCCCGCCAGCACGAATTTGGTGTCGGTCAGCCCCTCCGCCACGAGGCGCCTGGCTGCCTCGATCAGCACCCGCTGGCCTTTCCAGCCGGTGAGGCGGGCGGCGAGCAGCACGATCCGGTCATCGGCGGCCACACCCCAGGACTGGCGCAGCCGGCGCACCCGCGCCGCATCCACCTGTTCGGGCAGAAAGGCCCGGAAATCCGTGCCCCGGTGGATCACGCGGATGCGCTCGGCGGCGAAGGGATGCATGCGCAGGATGCGCTCGGCCGTGAAATGGGAGTTGGCGATCACCGCATCCCCCCGGGCCATGACCGAATTATAGAACACCTTGAGCGCCGATTGGCCTGCGTAGCTGCCGTGATAGGTGGTCACGAAGGGGGTGTCGGTGAGCCTTGCGGCCCCCAGCGCCACCCAGGCGGGGGCGCGGGAGCGGGCGTGGATCAGGTCCACCTTCTCCTCGCGGATGATTCGCGCCAGCCTGCGCACGTTCAACGCCATGGCGAAGGGATTCTTGGTCTTGGCGGGGAAGGGAGCCCAGACGCCGCCCGTGGCCTGCAACTCGCTGATCAGCCGACCACCCTGAGTGGCCACCAGCGGCCGGGCGCCCGCCTGCGCCAGAGCGGCCGCGACGTCGATGGTGGTGCGCTCCGCGCCGCCAGCGTCGAGCCGGGGGATGATCTGCAAAATGGTCCGGCCGGCCAGCGACGCGGGCGGCGAACTCAGGCGCGAGCCGTCCTGTCGGATCACGAGGCCGCCCCGCGTCTTGCTTGCGGGAACGTAGTTAGCCGCATAAGCCTCATCCATCGCAGACCACGGTGGGCCGATCGCATGACCGAACAGCAACCGCATGCAGAGGCGTCCATGAGCCTCCCTCCCCCGAACTTCGTCGAAACCGGCGACGAGCGCAACCGGTGTCGCATCGCATTCCGCAGGAGATTTCCGGGGGATGGCGGAATCGGGCGCCCTGGCGTGGTCTGGCTGGGGGGCTTCAAGTCCGACATGCTCTCGACCAAGGCGCAGCGCCTCGAGGATTGGGCCATCGCCCATGGCCGTGGCTCCCTGCGCTTCGATTACAGCGGCCACGGCGAATCAGGAGGCCGTTTCGAGGAGGGGACCATCGGCCGCTGGATGGCGCAGAGCCTCGCCCTCATCCGCGCCCAGACGGACGGGCCGCAAATCCTCGTCGGCTCCTCCATGGGCGGCTGGATCGCCCTGCTGGTCGCCCGGGAGCTGGCCCTCGCCGGGGAGGCGGACCGCCTGGCGGGGCTGGTGCTGATCGCCCCCGCCGTCGATTTCACCGAGGTGCTCATCTGGGCGCAACTGCCCGAGGCGGCGCGGCGCGACATCATGGACAAGGGCTTCTGGCTGCGCCCCACCGCCTATGCGCCCGACCCCTATGCGATCACCCGCGCCCTCATCGAGGACGGGCGACAACATCTGTTGCTGGGCGGGATCGTCCGCAGCCATTGTCCCGTTCATATCCTGCAGGGCATGCAGGACCCGGATGTGCCCTGGGAGCACGCTCTGCGCCTTGTCCACCAGATGGCGGGCGATCCGGTGGCCCTCACCCTCATCAAGGACGCCGATCACCGCCAGTCGCGGGAGCAGGACATCGCGCGCCTTCTGGCGGCGGTGGCGGGGTTGGTCTAGGCGGCTTGCTCCTCGCGGTGGCGCCTGGTCAGGTGGAACACGGCGAAGGCGCCCGTGCCCGCCAGCGCCATCACCACCACCAGCGGCAGGGCGCTGCCGCCCAGCGAAGCCGCCATGATCCAGCTCACCAGGGCCGCCGAGGTCATCTGGGCGAAGCCGATCAGGGAGGAGGCCGCCCCCGCCCGTTCGGGGAAGGGCGTCATGGCGGCGGCCTGCGTATTGGGCAGCAGGAAGCCTATGCCCAGAAAGTAGACCATCTCCGGTAGGATCAAGGCCACGGCGGAGGTGGGAAAGGCCAGCACGGCCGCGATCTGCGCGAGGCCGCCCAGCAGCAGGCAGGCGACGCCAAGGCGGATCATGCCCTCCAGTCCGCGCCGCGCCACCATGCGCCCGCCGCTCCAGGCGCCAAAGACGAAGCTCATGGAGCAGACGGCGAAGAGCAGGCCGAACTGCATGGGGCTGAAACCGTAAATCTCCTGCAGCACATAGGATGAGCCGCAAAGGAAGGCGAAGAGCCCGTTGTAGCTGAAGGCCTGAATTCCGAGATAGGAGCGATAGGCCCGGTTTTGCAGCACGAAGCCGAAACTGGCGAGAACGGCGCCGGGCGAAATCGGATTCTTGTGAATGTGCTTGTTGGTCTCCGGCAGCAGGGTGAATAGCGCCAGCGCCAGAGCCCCGCCGAGCAGGCCCATGGCGATGAAGCTCGCATGCCAATCGAACCAGGCCTGCAGGAGGCCGCCCAGGGCGGGCGCCCCGATGGGGGTGAAGCCCGCGATCGTGCTCATCACCGCGAGCTGGCGTCCGGCCCGCGCGCCCGAATAGAGGTCGCGGACGATGGCGCGGGCGAGAATCGTCGAGGCGGCCGCCCCCAGCGCCTGCGCCACGCGCGCGCCAATCAGCATGTCGATGGTGGAGGAGGCCACGCAGGCGATGGTGGCGACAAGGTAGATGGCGAAGCCCGCCAGAAGCACCGGGCGGCGGCCATATTTGTCGGACAGTGGTCCATGCAGCACCTGCCCGAAGGCGAAAGCCACGATATAGACCGACATGGTGAGCTGGACCGAGGCGTTGGAGGCGCCCAGCGCCGCCCCGATATGGGGCATGGAGGCGAGATAGATGTCGGTGGAGAGCGGCCCCAGCGCCACCATCATGGCGAGCAGAATCGTCATGCCGCGCGTGTCGGGATTCAATCGCATGGGTGTCTCGGGGGGAGGGCGCTGCGGAGGGACCTGCTTTAGGGGGCGGCAGGCCGCCTGTCGAGTGTCGGCGAGGGGGGCTGGACCGGCGATCCGTCCATGTTAAAGGTGTGAACAAAGTCAGGTATGGATGAATGTTCAAGGTCCCGCGCATCCTGCGCATGCGCGCCATGCGCATGTGCAGCCAGTTCCCGCGCCGCTATCCGCGGAGCGAGACGCCGATCGCCATCATGATCCCGCTGGCCGAAAAGGACCTTGGGCGGGTCGCCCGGGCGGTCGAGTCCCTGCGCCTGCATGTGCTCCATCCCATCAGCGAGATCGTCATCGCAGGACAGGACAGTGACGCGATCCGCGCCTTCTGCGCCGCCAACGGGCTGCGCTACGTCTGCGAGAACGATGTCCTGCCAGCCTGGGTCAATGAGCCCCGCTTGACGCCGGAAGGCGGCCTGCGGGTGCGCGGCTGGGTGCGGCAGCAATTGCTCAAGCTCACGGTTTTCGACTGGATCGACGCGCCGAACGTGCTTGTCCACGACGCCGACAACTGCCTCCTGCATGACGTGTCCTATTTCGAGGGCGAGCGGCAGGTTCTTTATCTCTCCGACGAGTTCACCAAGGTTTATCAGACCCTGCTGGACGAGGCGCTGGGACCGTTCTCCCGCTATCACCGCTCCTTCGTCACCCATTTCATGCTGCTGCAACGGGATCTGGTCAGCAGCCTCGACGCCCATGTGATGCGCCAGCAGGGCTTGAGCCTGACCGATTTCATCGCCACCCGGCTCGACATGGCCCATGGCAGCATGCTGTCCGAATTCGAGCTTTATGGAAATTTTCTCAACACGTTCCATCCCGCGCGCTTCGTCACCCGGTACTGGTTCGGCCGCAACGCCTCGGATGACGGGGACTCTTCGCTCGCGCTCCTGCGGACGAAGTATCCGGGCATGAATTTCGTGGCCACCCACGAACATTGAGGGGCCGCCGCCCGTCATTTCCCTTGCGATTTCTCCAAAAGCTGCTATCAGAGCGTCAGAACATCGTTCTCATATAACGGTCATCGTAAGGTGATCGCAGTTTGAGAGTGGGGCCCTCCCGGGACCCGCTCTTTTTTATTGCCCGCGCCCTTGGGCCGGGACAGGAGCCAGGATTGACCGAAGAGCATACCCCGACCCCGGAGGCTGTGGACCCGGCCTTGCTCGACGAGCCCCGTCTCGTCTCGGAGCACGGACAGGCCATGCGCGTGGCGCTGATCGCCAGCCGCGTCCTCAAGGACGTGGGATTCCGGCTGGTGCGGGTGAAGATTTCCGGCGTCAACGGCATGACCGTGCAGATCATGGCCGAGCGGCCGGACGGCACGATGACGGTGAGCGATTGCGAGGCGGCGAGCATGGCGCTCTCCCCCGTGCTCGACATCGAGGAGCCGGTGCCCCAGGCCTATCATCTGGAAATGTCGTCGCCGGGCATCGACCGCCCGCTGGTGCGCGTCTCCGATTTCGCCCGCGCCATCGGCCATGAGGTTCGCCTCGAAATGTCCGTCATGGTGGGCGACCGCAAGAGATTCCGCGGCTGGATCGAGGGTGTCGAGGGCGAAGGCTCCGCTGCCATGCTCAAGCTGCGCCGCATGGACGCACGCGCCGACGAGGAGGCCGATGTGGTCCTCCCCCTGCGCGACCTCGCCGAGGCGCGTCTCGTGCTGACCGAAGCGCTCATCCGGGAATCGCTCAAGGCGGCCAAACAGGCCGAAGAGACCCCGGAGGAGGAACAGCAGCCCGAGGAGGCGGTTCGCCGCGGTCCTGGCCGCTTTCGTCGTGACAAGCCCCAGCCCGTGCGACCTGCGGGCGGCGCGGTCAAATCTTCACCCTCGGGGAAACCCGGACCACGAGGGGGCTCAGGCCCCAGATCTTGAACTTTGCTTGCGCGAGAGCTCTCTCGCATAAGGAGATAGGCCATGGCCGTCAGCGCCAACAGACTTGAACTCTTGCAGATCGCCGATGCGGTCGCCCGTGAGAAATCGATTCCGCGCGAAACCGTGCTGCAATCGATGGAGGACGCCCTCCAGAAGGCCGCGCGCTCGCGTTACGGTCAGGAGACGGAAGTCCGCGCCGAGATCAACCCGAAGACGGGCGAGCTGCGCTTTTCGCGTCTGATGCTGGTCGTCGACATGGTCGAGAGCGACGCCACGCAGATCACGCTGGAAGACGCCCGCAAGCGCAACCCGGCGGCGCAGGTCGGCGACTGGATCGCCGAGACCCTGCCGCCCTTCGAATATGGCCGCATCGCCGCCCAGTCGGCCAAGCAAGTCATCGTGCAGAAGGTGCGCGAGGCCGAGCGCGACCGCCAGTACGACGAATATCGCGACCGCATCGGCGAGATCATCAATGGCGTCGTCAAGCGCGTCGAATATGGCAATGTGATCGTGGATCTGGGCCGCGCCGAGGCCATCATCCGCCGCGACGAGCTGATCCCGCGCGAAATGTTCCGCCCCGGCGACCGTGTGCGCGCCTATGTCTATGACGTGCGCCGCGAACAGCGCGGTCCGCAGATCTTCATGTCGCGCACCCATCCGCAATTCATGTCCAAGCTCTTCGCGCAGGAAGTGCCGGAAATCTATGATGGCATCATCGAGGTGAAGTCGGTGGCGCGCGATCCGGGCTCCCGCGCCAAGATCGCCGTGATCTCGCGCGATTCCTCCATCGATCCCGTGGGCGCTTGCGTGGGCATGCGCGGCTCGCGCGTGCAGGCCGTGGTGAACGAGCTGCAGGGCGAGAAGATCGACATCATTCCGTGGTCCATCGACGCCGCCACTTTCATCGTCAATGCGCTGCAACCGGCCGAAGTGGTCAAGGTGGTGCTTGATGAAGACAGCGCGCGCATTGAAGTTGTGGTCCCCGATGACCAGTTATCCCTTGCGATCGGACGTCGCGGCCAGAATGTGCGTCTGGCCTCCCAGCTCACCGGCTGGGACATCGACATCCTGACGGAGGCCGAGGAATCGGGCCGTCGTCAGAAGGAATTCCAGGAGCGGACCACCATCTTCATGGCAGCGCTCGACGTGGACGAGGTCGTGGGCCAGTTGCTCGCCTCCGAGGGCTTCCGCACGGTCGAGGAGCTCGCCTATGTGGATCTGGCCGAACTGGCCAGCATCGAGGGTTTCGACGAAGAGACCGCCGAGGAGATCCAGAACCGCGCGCGCGATCACATCGCCCGCATCGAGGCGGAACTGGATGAGCGCCGCGTGGCCCTTGGCGTCGCCGACGAGCTGAAGGAAGTGGCGGGCGTGACCCTGCCGATCCTCGTCAAGCTCGGCGAAAACGACGTGAAGACCATCGAGGATCTGGCGGGTTGCGCCACGGACGATCTGACCGGCTGGACGGAGCGCAAGGATGGCGAATCCATCAAGCAGGCCGGCTATCTCGACGGGATCGAAATTTCCCGCGAGGACGCAGAGGCGCTGATCATGGCGGCGCGCGTGATGGCGGGCTGGATCGAGGCTCCCGTTCCCGAAGCGGAAGCGGAAGAAGCGCCGGAGGCGTGAGACAGGCATGGTCGAGCTGACTGACGCGGAACTCGACGAGACCGGCCCCGAGCGGACCTGTATCGTCACCCGCGCCAAGGGTTCGCCCGACCAGATGATACGTTTCGTGGCCGCCCCGGACGGGACGGTGACGCCCGATCTGAAAAAACGGCTTCCGGGCCGGGGCGTCTGGGTCTCTGCGACGGCCAAGGCCCTGGCGGAGGCGGTGAAAAAAGGGTCTTTTGCGCGCGGGTTGCGGGCGAAGGTCCTGGTCTCCCCGGCCCTGGCCGAGGAGGTGGACGCCTTGCTGGAGCGCGATGCGCTGCAATATCTGTCGCTCGTCAACAAGACGGGTCTGGTGGTGACGGGCTTCGCCAAGGTGGAGAAGGCGGTCGCCGCCGCTGCGGAGATTGCGGGCATGCTTCACGCCACCGACGCGGGTGACGATGGCGTGCGCAAGATGGGTCAGGTGCTGTCGCGCCGCTACGGCGAGGCGGCGGCCCGGATCCCCAGAGTGATTCTGTTCGCCTCGAGCCAAATGGATTTGGCATTGGGGCGGGCAAATGTGATACATGCAGCGCTGAAGACCGGCCCTGCTGCGGAAGCATTCTTCTCGCGCGCCCGGCGGCTGACCCTCTACAGGGGCTTGTCCGAACCGGGTTTGGCGGCGGATGTCGAAGAAAAACAAGGCGCTGGGTCGCAGTCTGATCCAGTATTGAACGATATGGCGAACGGGCTCGGCCCTGGGATCCGAAACGAATGAGTGACACGAAGAATTCCGGCGACAAGACCTTGACGGTCACACCCAAGACGCTGTCCCTCAAGCGGCCAGTGGAGCAGGGCGTGGTGCGTCAAAGCTTCTCCCATGGCCGCACGAAGGCGGTCGTGGTCGAGACCGTGAAGCGTCGCACCATCGGTCCTGGCGCTGCGCCAGCCGCTCCGGCGGTGGCCAAGGCTCCCGCTCCGGCGGCGCCCGCCGCCCCTGTGGCCGCTCCGCCAGCGCCTGTCGCGCCCCCCGTCGCCGTTGCGCCGGCGCCGGCCCCCACCCCGGCTCCGGCT
>CANCSY010000093.1 GCA_947380915.1 Beijerinckiaceae bacterium | reverse complement strand
ACCCCCGACCTGATCTTCGTGATCGACACCAACAAGGAGCAGCTGGCGATCAAGGAGGCCAACCGCCTTCACATCCCCGTCGCCGCGATCCTCGACACCAACTGCGATCCCGATGGCATCCAGTTCCCGGTCCCCGGCAATGACGACGCCGGCCGCGCCATCGCGCTCTATTGCGACCTGATCGCCCGCGCCGCCATCGATGGCATCTCGCGCAGCCAGGGCGCTTCCGGCATGGATCTGGGCGCCCTCGAGGCTCCCGTCGAGGAGGCCATCGCGCCTGCGCCGGTCGAGGCCACCCCCATCGAGGCCTTCGTGCCTTCCGCTGAAGTTTTCGAACTGCTGACCGCTCCGCGCGGCGCGCCGGATGATCTGGCCAAGCTGCAGGGCGTCGGCCCGCAGATCGTCAAGAAGCTGAACGATGCTGGCGTGTTCCACTACTGGCAGGTCGCCGCCATGACCCCCGAGGACGTGGCCAAGCTGGATGCGGACCTGAAGTTCAATGGCCGCATCGAGCGTGACGGCTGGGTCAATCAGGCGCGTTCGCTGCTCGCCTGAGCCGGCAAGAGCCTGTCCTGACGAAAGCTGCGGCGGGCCTTGGGCCTGCCGCAACCGCTTCATAGAACCACAACACGAATCACCCAATATTGAGACGCGCTTACCCGGCGTCCGAACCTGAAGGAACATTCCATGGCGAACATTACCGCCGCGATGGTGAAGGAGCTTCGCGAGAAGACCGGCGCCGGCATGATGGACTGCAAGTCCGCGCTTAACGAGGTCGAGGGCGACATCGAAGCCGCCGTCGACTGGCTGCGCAAGAAGGGCCTCTCCAAGGCCGCCAAGAAGTCCGGCCGCATCGCCGCCGAAGGCCTGGTCGCGCTTTGCGTGTCGGGAACCAAGGGCGTCGCCGTCGAGGTGAACTCCGAGACCGACTTCGTCGCGCGCAACGAGGACTTCCAGAAGCTCGCCCGCACGATCGCTGGCGTGACCCTCGCCGGTCACACCACGGAAGTCGAAGCCCTCAAGGATGCGGCCTATCCGGGCGGCGGCACGGTGGCCGAGGCCATCGCCAACGCCATCGCCACCATCGGCGAGAACATGACCCTGCGTCGTGCGGCCGAAGTGTCCGTGAGCGCTGGCGCGATCGGCAGCTATATCCACAATTCCGTTGGCGATGGCCTGGGCAAGATCGGCGTTCTCGTGGCGCTCGAGTCCACGGGCGACGCTGGCGCGCTGGCCGACGTGGCCCGCAAGATCGCCATGCATGTGGCGGCCGCTTCCCCCGTCGCCCTGGACGCGGCGAGCGTCGATCCGGCGGTTGTCGAGCGCGAGAAGAACGTGCTGCGCGACAAGAACGCGGGCAAGCCCGCCAATGTGCTGGAGAAGATCGTCGAGTCCGGCCTCAAGACCTACTTCAAGGAAGTCTGCCTGATCGACCAGCCCTTCATCCACGATCCCGCCAAGACCATCGCGCAGGTTGTGGCCGAGGCCGCCAAGGCCGCTGGCGCTCCCGTGGTCCTCAAGGGCTTCGTGCGTTATGCGCTGGGCGAGGGCATCGAGAAGCAGGAAACCGACTTCGCGGCCGAGGTCGCCGCCGCTGCCGGTGGCCAGGCCTGAGCCTTCCAACAGGACAATTCGGAAAAGGCGGCTTTCGGGCCGCCTTTTTCTTGGCCTTTTCTGCTGCGAGCTTGCTGGCCTGTGGGCGCCTCCGGGGCAGGCGAGGCTTTCTCTGGTTTCGGTTTTCGAATCGCGCTAGACCCTCGCAGAGGGTTGTCCTTGCGGCCGATGTCGCCTGACAACCGCTTTTCAAGGGCGCGAAGCAGTCGCGTTGCGCTGGAAACGCTCGGGTTGGACCCGCTGGGCGGTCTGGCTTGGTCACGTGTGGGTCGGGGTCGCCATGTCCTCCTTGTGGAAACGCGTCGTCGTCAAACTTTCGGGAGAGGCCCTGATGGGGCCGCTGACTCATGGTCTCCATGAGCCCACTCTCAAGCGGGTCGCGCAGGATCTTGCGGCGTCCTCCGCGCTTGGCGTCGAGATTGCGGTGGTGGTCGGGGGCGGCAACTTCTTCAGGGGCATTCATGGCGCCGACAAGGGCATAGACCGCGCCCGCGCTGATTCCATCGGCATGCTGGCGACCGTGATGAACGGATTGGCGCTGGAACACGCCATCGAGAAGGAGGGTCAGTCGGCCCGCGCGCTCTCTGCGGTTCCCATGCCTTTCGTCTGCCAGCCCTATTCGCGCCAGGCGGCGCTGAACCATCTGGGCAAGGGCCGTGTCACGGTGCTGGCGGGCGGCACCGGCAATCCTTTCTTCACCACCGATACGGGCGCGGCCCTGCGCGGCGCGGAGCTCTCCTGCGACGCGATCCTGAAGGCGACGCAGGTGGATGGCGTCTATACGGCCGATCCCAAGAAAGACCCCACCGCCACGCGCTATGAGCGCCTGACTCATGACGAGGCGATCTCCCGCCACATCGAAGTCATGGATACGGCCGCCTTCGCTCTTGCCCGCGACAACCGAATTCCGATAATTGTCTTCTCCATACAGGAGGCCGGCGCCATCACGGCGGCCCTCGAAGGCCGTGGACGGTTCACCATCGTGACGCCCTGAGCGGGCGTCATCGTTCCACCGTCTGGAGCCATAGCAGGACTTGATCTTATGAGCAGCACCTTCGATCTCGCCGACATCAAGCGCCGCATGCAGGCCTC
The DNA here is from genome assembly GCA_947380915.1 of Beijerinckiaceae bacterium. The sequence goes on along the minus strand of CANCSY010000093.1, from coordinate 7,669 downwards.
CATCGGGTCATTGCGGCACGATCTCAATGGCTTGCGCACGGGCCGCGCCACCGCGAGCATCCTCGATCCGGTGCAGGTGAACGCCTATGGGCAGCATATGCCGATCACCCAGGTGGCCACCATCTCGATCCCCGAGCCGCGCCTGATCGCGGTTCAGGTCTGGGACAAGACCATGGTGGGCGCGGTGGAGCGGGCGATCCGCGACTCCAATCTCGGTCTCAGCCCGACCACCGAAGGCCAGGTGCTGCGCATCCGCATCCCCGAATTGAACGAGCAGCGCCGCAAGGATCTGGTGAAGGTCGCCCATAAATATACCGAAGAGGCGCGCGTCGCCGTGCGCCATGTGCGCCGCGATGGTATCGACACCTTGAAGAAACTCCTCAAGGATAAGGCCATCAGCGAGGACGACGAGAAGCGTCATGCGGGCGAAGTCCAGAAGGCGACCGATCAGGCCATCGTCGAGGTGGATCAGGTCCTCGCGATGAAGGAAAAGGAAATTATGCAGGTATAGGTTTCGTTCAGTCGATTGCGGGAAAGCGCGAGCGGATATGCATGACAAGGTCGACACTGTGACCGCCATACCGCCCGCCGCTGGCTGGACGAGGGCCTTGCCGCGCCATGTCGGCATCATCATGGATGGCAACGGCCGCTGGGCCGCAGCCCGTGGCCTTCCGCGCATGGAGGGGCACAGGCGCGGCGTCGAATCCGTGCGCCGGGCCGTGCGCGCCGCCCTCGAAATCGGCATTTCCTATCTGACGATCTACAGCTTCTCGTCGGAGAACTGGAGCCGCCCGCCCCAGGAAGTCAGCTTCCTCATGGGCCTGCTGAAGCGCTACATCCGCAACGATCTGGCCGACCTGCACGCCAATGGCGTTCGTGTGCGCGTCATCGGCTCGCGCGAGGGGCTGGAGCCGGAGATCACATCGCTTCTGGGCGAGGCGGAGGCTTTGACCCGCAACAATGGGCGCCTGACCCTTGTGGTCGCCTTCAATTATGGCGGGCGCCAGGAGATCGCCGAAGCCGCCCGGCGCCTCGCCGTGCAGGCCATGGCGGGCGAGCTTGATCCCGCCACCATTTCCCCTGAATTGATCCGCGCCCAGCTCGATACGGCCGGCATACCGGATCCCGACCTCATCATCCGCACCTCCGGCGAGCAGCGCCTGTCGAATTTCCTGTTGTGGCAGTCCGCCTATGCGGAATTCGTCTTCCTGCCCCTGCATTGGCCGGATTTCGACCGCGCCGCCTTCGAATCCGCGCTGGATGTCTATGCCGGCCGTGAACGCCGCTTTGGCGGACTGCGGATTGATGCGGAGAAAACGGGCTCATGAGCGTCCCTCAGGACGGCGGGGACGCTGCCCCGACCCCGCAGGCGCGTCTGTCCAGCGACCTTGGCCCCCGCGCCGCCTCCAGCATCGTGATGATTGCGGCCGCCCTTGGCACGCTCTGGGCGGGCGGGGACGTCTTCATCCTGTTCTGGCTGGGCTGCGCGCTGGCTTTGCATTGGGAATGGCAAGGGATCATCGACGCTCCCCAATTCCCGGCGCGCTTCTTTTGCGGCGCCTTTTTCCTTGTGCTGGCGGTGCTGTTGCTGCGCAGCGGCTCTCTTGAGTGGGCCTTTGTCGCGGTGGCGCTTGGCGCGGCGGCGCTGGCCTGGCTGGCGGGGCCGGGCAAGCGCATCTGGGCGGGCTCCGGACTGGTCTATGCGGCTTCCGTGGTGATCTCCGTGACCCTGTTGCGCGTCCTGTCGCGCATTGACGGGGTCGAGGCGATCCTCTGGCTCTTTGCTGTGGTCTGGGGCACGGACATCATGGCCTATTTCGGCGGGCGCCTGATTGGCGGGCCGAAGCTCTGGCCGCGCCTGTCACCTTCCAAGACCTGGGCGGGCTTTCTGGTGGGCGTGTCCAGCGGTGGTTTGCTGGGCCTGCTGTGCCTGGCCCTGTGGCCCGGCGCGGAGCCCGCCTCGCTCGGGGCGCTCTTCGTGCTGGGCGTGCTGGCCGGGGTGATCGCCCAGACCGGGGATTTTTTCGAGTCCGGCGTCAAGCGCCGCTTCGGCGTCAAGGATTCCAGCCATCTGATCCCCGGCCATGGCGGGTTCATGGACCGGCTCGACGGCTTCATCGCGGCCGCCGCCTTTGCGGCGCTGGTGGGATGGATCAAATCTGCGGGGCCGGGTTTCGTCGCGATCGGACTTCTGCGATGGTAATTCGTCCCGTCTTTCCTATGTGTTGTTCATGACCATTTCCGAACCAACGGTCTTTCCCGCCGCTGCGCCCGCCAAACCCCGCAGGCTTGTGCTGCTTGGCGCCACCGGCTCCATCGGCCGTTCCACGGCTGACGTCATAGCCCATGCGCCGGAGGGCTCCTTCGAGGTGGCCTCGGTGGCGGGCGGGCGCGATGCGCAGGCGCTGGCGGATATGGCCATCAAGCTCAAGGCCTCCTTCGCGGCGCTGGCCGATCCGGCGGGGGGCAAGGCCCTGCGCGAGGCTCTGGCCGGGTCAGGCATCCGCAATGGGGCGGGGCCGGAGGCGGTGCTGGAAGCTGCGCTCCATGATTGCGATCTTGTCGTGGGCGCCATCGCCGGGGCGGCGGGGGTCGAGCCCACCCATGCTGCGCTGGAGGCCGGACGCACCATCGCGCTCGCCAACAAGGAATGTCTGGTCTGCGCGGGAGGGCCCTTCATGCGCACGGCGGCGCGGGTGGGCGCCCGGCTGCTGCCCATGGATTCCGAGCATAACGCCATTTTCCAGGCGCTCGGCGGGGCTGATCCCGCCAGCGTGGAACAGATGATCCTGACCGCCTCGGGTGGTCCCTTCCGCACCTGGACCGCGCAGGCCATTGCAGCGGCGACGCCGGAGCAGGCCCTCGCCCATCCCAACTGGTCCATGGGCCCGAAGGTGACGATCGACTCCGCAAGCTTGATGAACAAAGGCCTTGAACTCATTGAGGCGCTTCATATTTTTGCCATCGACGCCGAGCGGCTTGATGTTTTGGTTCATCCCCAGTCCATCGTCCACGGCCTCGTGACGTTCGCCGATGGATCGGTGACGGCGGGCATGGCGGTGCCGGATATGCGCACACCCATCGCCCATTGCCTGGCCTGGCCCGACCGGGTGGAGACCAGGGTGCGCAGGCTCGATCTGGCCGCCATCGGTTCGCTGACCTTCGAGCGGCCCGATTTTGAACGCTTCCCCGCGCTAAGGGTGGCGATGGATTGCCTGAGGGCGGGGGGCAGTCTGCCCACGGTGCTGAATGCGGCGAATGAAATCGCGGTCGAGGCCTTTCTGGCCGGGCGCATCAGCTTCCACCAGATCGCCAGCATGGTGGAGGCGGTTTGCGAAGCGGCGGTGCGTCGGAACGATCACGGCGAGCCCGCCACTGTGGGCGACGCGCTGGAGATCGACCGGATGACGAGGCGCAGGGCGCGTGAAGCCCTGATGTAAGGTTTGGCCCGGAAGGGCTCTGGAGGCGTCATGTCCGTATTTTCCAACATCTGGGCTTTCCTGGGCTATGTCTGGCCCTTTCTGCTCGTGCTGGGGATCGTGGTCTTTTTCCATGAGCTCGGCCATTTCATGGTCGGGCGCTGGTGCGGGGTGAAGGCGGATGTCTTCTCGCTGGGCTTCGGCCCGGAGATTTACGGCCGGGTGGACCGGCACGGCACCCGCTGGCGGCTGGCGCTGATTCCGCTGGGCGGCTATGTGAAATTCCACGGCGACGCCAATGCGGCCTCGGCGGGCGCTGACCTCTCCGCCCTCTCGGAAGAGGAGAAGCGCGTCAGCTTCCCCACCCAGCCCGTCTGGAAGCGGGCGCTGATCGTGGCGGCGGGGCCCTTCGCCAATTTCATCCTCGCCTTCGTCATTTTCACCGGCGTGGCCTTTTTCGTGGGGCAGGGGGTCGTCACGCCCCGCGTCGAGGGTCTGCGGCCGGGCGAAGCGGCTGAGGCCGCCGGCTTCAAGGCGGGTGATCTGGTCCGCTTCATCAATGGCAAGCCCATCGCCAGCTGGACCGAATTGCAGCGCATCGCGCAGTCCTCGGCGGAGATCCCGCTGGACTTCGTGGTCGAGCGCGACGGCAAGGAAGTGGCCCTCACAGTCACCCCCAAGCTGCGGGTCATCGAGACGCCCTTCGGCAAGAATCGCGTCGGCCTGATCGGGCTCACGGGCTCGTCCAAGGCGGAAGACTGGTCCATGAAGCGCTTTGGCCCGGTGGAAGCGGTGGCCCAGGGGGTGAAGGAGACATGGTATATCAGCGAGCGGACGGTCGCCTTCATCGCCGGACTGATCATGGGCACGGAGTCGATGGATCAGGTCTCCGGCCCCATCGGCACCGGCTACATGGCTGGCAAGGTTGCGACGTTCGGCTTCGCGGCGCTTATGAACCTGACGGCGGTCCTGTCGGTGTCGGTGGGCCTGCTGAACCTTCTGCCCATTCCCATGCTCGATGGGGGACATCTTCTGTTCCAGTTGGTGGAGGCTCTCAAGGGCAAACCCTTGAGCGAAAGGACGCAGGAATATGCGTTCCGGGTGGGTTTCGTGATGATGATCGGCCTGATGCTGTTTACCACGATCAACGACTCCTGGAAGCTTTTGCGCGGCTAAAGCGCTCGCGCTTCGTGGAATTATGTCGAAAATACAGATGGTTAACGGCCGACCTGAACGTGGCTTATCGGCCACGCGCTGGTTAAAAAATCGCCAGCGTGGCAAAACGGGATTTGCACGGCCGCGTAAACTCTGTAGAAACTTGTTTAACGGCGGCGTGGGAATCCTCATGGGTTCCAGATTCGCCGCGATTGCGGGCTTCCGCCCGTGCCAACGATCTAGACGGGGACCGTGTTCCATATGCACTCCATCAGGGCATCCATGAAACGGCTCGTTCTTACGACTGCGCTCGTTTCTGTTGCGTCAGTTCTGGGGACAGGGGCTTACGCCCAGTCCGTCGAAGTGCGCGGCAGCCAGCGCGTCGACGCCGAGACCATCCGCAACTATTTCGGCGGCACCGATCCGGCGCGCGTCAATCAGGCGGTGAAGGAGCTTTACGCTACCGGCCTGTTCTCCGCTGTCCGCACCGAGCGGACAGGGGGCAAGATCATCGTCTTCGTGACGGAAAACCAGCTCATCAACCGCGTCGCTTTCGAGGGCAACAGCAAGCTCAAGGGCGAAGTGATCTCCTCGGAGATCCAGTCCAAGTCGCGCGGCGCCTACAGCCCCTCCACCGTCCAGGCCGATATCGAGCGCATTCTCGACCTCTATCGCCGCGGCGGCCGGTCCGACGCTTCCGTGACCGCGCGCACGGTCGATCTGCCCAATGGCCGCGTGGACGTGGTCTTCACCGTCAACGAGGGTGGCAAGACCGGCGTTCGCTCCATCGAATTCCAGGGCAATAAGGAGTTCTCCACCTCGCGTCTGCGCAATCTCATGCAGACGACGGAGATGAACTGGCTCTCCTTCTTCAAGTCCACCGACGTCTATGATCCCGACAAGATCGCTTCCGATCAGGAACTGATCCGCCGCTTCTATCTCAAGAACGGCTATGCGGACTTCCGCATCATCGGTTCCGACGTGCGCTACAATGCGGATGGCAAGGGCTATGACCTCGTCGTGACCGTTGACGAAGGCCGCCAGTATCGCGTTGGCGCCGTCAATGTGGAAACCCAGATCCCCGATCTCGACCGCACGGTGCTCGCCAGCACGGTGAAGCTGGCGGTGGGCGAGGTCTATAATGGCGAACTCGTCGACAAGTCGGTCGAGGCCATGACGCGCGAAGTGGCGCGCAAGGGCTACGCCTTCTCCTCCGCCCGCCCGCGCGGCGAGCGCGATCCGGCCACCGGCCTCATCACCCTGACCTTCGTGGTCGAGGAAGGCCCGCGAGTCTATGTCGAGCGCATCAATGTGCGCGGCAACACCCGCACCCGCGATTACGTCATCCGCCGCGAATTCCCGCTGGGCGAGGGCGACGCCTACAATCGCGTGCTCATCGACAAGGCCGAGAAGCGCCTGAACGGGCTCGGCTATTTCAAGAAGGTCCGCATCACCAACGAGCCGGGCTCCTCGCCTGACCGCGTCGTCGTGAATGTGGATGTGGAAGATCAGTCGACCGGCTCCTTCTCGGTCTCCGGCGGCTATTCCACGGTTGACGGCATCATCGCGGAACTGGCGGTCACCGAGGCCAACCTGCTCGGACGCGGCCAGTTCGCCCGCGTTGCGGTGACGGGCGGCCAGCGGACGGCCGGCGTCGACTTCTCCTTCACCGAACCCTATTTCATGGACTATCGCCTCGCGGCGGGCTTCGATCTCTTCGTCAAGCGGAGCAGGAACAGCCTCTATTCGGTCTATGACAGCAGCACGGTCGGCGGCACCATTCGCCTTGGCGTGCCGGTGACGGACGAGATCAGCTTCTCGCCGCGCTATTCGCTGTACCAGTCGAAGATCATCATCCCCAATAACGCGTCGCGGCCGTTCAATGATTGTACGGATCCGATTGCGGGGATCACGCCTGGATATGGTGGGACTGTAAATCCTGATGGCACCACAGGGGCCAACGCGACCTATAACTGCCTCTCGAACGGCGAAGCCTCACTCGCGGTCAAGGAAGCCGCCGGTTCGCGCATCGTCTCGCAGATCGGTTATTCCTTCACCTACAATACGCTCGACAATCCCCGCAATCCCACGCAGGGCCTCTATGCCGAGTTCAAGCAGGATGTGGCTGGCGCTGGCGGCGACGCCCGTTTTGTTCGCACCACCGGCGAAGTCCGCTACTTCTATCCCGTCTGGGATGACGTGGTCGGCTTCGTGAAGGGCCAGGCGGGTAATGTCACCGGCTTTGGCGGCGATAAGCTGCGCATGTCCGACAACTTCAATCTTGGTCCCAGCCTCGTGCGTGGTTTCGCCCCGGGTGGTATCGGTCCTCGCGACGTGTCGACGGGCTTGCTCTCGAACAACAATTCGCTGGGCGGCACCAATTATGTGGGTGGTGCGGTTGAATTGCAGTTCCCGCTCTTCGGCATGCCCAAGGATCTCGGCCTGAAGGGCGCGCTCTTCGCTGATGCGGGCACGCTGTTCGGCTATCAGGGAAATACGGAGTTCCCTGTATTGGCTGGCTATACGGCTGATACGAAATGCCCAGCAATGCCCGGCAACGTATCTCCCAGCTACAAGCAGGCTGGCTGCATCGACCTTGGCGGCTCCAACAAGGCGGTGCTGCGCTCCTCCGTCGGCGCCTCGCTCCTCTGGGCTTCGCCGCTGGGTCCGATCCGCTTCGACTACGCCTTCGTTCTGTCCAAGGCCAATACCGACGTGACCCAGGCCTTCCGCTTCTCCGGCGGCGGCAGCTTCTGAGCGCCTGCGCCGGGCGGGCATGGCGTCGTCCGGTTTGACTTCCCGCCCTCGGGCGTTGATGAAGGGGCTCCACAAGAGCCCCTTTTTCATGTGCAGCGCCTTTTTCATGTGCAGCCCTTTGCCTCATCTCCTCCTGCAGCGGTCGGCCTTTCGCCCGATCGCGGATCGAGCCGCATGACCGAACCCGTCTTCTTCCGCAGGGCGCTGACGCCCACTCTGGCCGACATCATCGCAAAGACCGGCGCCAAGGCGCCCGAGGGCGCTGATCTCTCGCTTGTCATCACCGGCGTCGGCCCGCTCGACACGGCGGGGGCGGGGGACATGACCTTCCTCGACAA
>CANCSY010000092.1 GCA_947380915.1 Beijerinckiaceae bacterium | reverse complement strand
GGGAAGGGGGCCTTCACATCCGACCAGGTCACCTTCAGCTGGCGCGAGGCCTTGATGGCGTCCCATTCCCGGGGGGCGACGACGCCGAGCATGGCCTTCTCCCAGACGACCTTCGCGCCGGGAATGTCCTTGATCGAGGCCTCGTCCACCGCCGTGGGGACAGCGCCCGCCACGGTCGGCAGGATCATGCGGGCATGCAGCATGCCGGGGACCTTGATGTCGCCCACATAGTCGGCCGTACCCAGCAGCTTCCATGCGACGTCGCGGCGCGGCACGGGCTTGCCCACGACCTTGTAGTTCTTGGGATCCTTGAGCTTGGCGCGGGTCTTCATGGACAGGCCGTTGCCGATCTGGCCATTCCACTCGACTTCCGTGTCGAACCAGCGGCCGCCGATCAACTCGCCATAGCTGGTCTTTTTCGAGGCGTCGCTCTTGGAGGTGATGACGCCATTGGTGACGGTGAGATCATCGACCGGCAGGCCAAGCTCCTTGGAGGCCAGTTCCAGCATCACCAGACGCGCTTCGGCAGCGGCGTTGCGCAGGGCGGCGCCGCCCTGCCTGACGCCACTGGCGCTGGAGGCGCCGCCCTGGTTCAGGGTATGGGCGGTGTCACCCGCCAGAATGGTGACCTTGTCGGCGGGAAGATCGAGTTCCTCGGCGACCATCTGCGCGACGCCGATGTCCGTGCCCTGGCCCATGTCCATCTTGCCGAAATAGGCCACGGCCGAACCATCGGCGCGGATGGAGATATAGGAGGCGAGTTTCGTGGGTTCGAGCGGCGGACGCTTCTCGAGGCCGAAGGTGGCGGCGGAGGCCTTTTCACCGGGCATCAGGACCGAAACGGTGAGGGCGCCGGCGGCGCTGAGGAAATGACGACGATTGATGGGCGTGTTCATGGCTGTCTCTCCTCAGGCCAGGGCGGCGCGGCGAACCGCGCGCATGATGGCGACATGGGTGGCGCAGCGACATTTCAGGCCAGTGAGCGCCTCTTCAATCTGGGCGTCGGTGGGCTTGGGGGTCTTGTCCAGCAGGGCGACTGTCGTCATGATCCAGCCGTTCATGCAATAGCCGCACTGGGGCACTTCCTCGGCGATGAAGGCCGCCTGCACCTTGTGCGGCTTGCCGTCCTGCACGAGGCCGCCCATGGTCACGACCTTGCTCTTGCCCAGAGAATCGACGGGGGTGACGCAGGAGCGCACCGGCTGGCCATCCACCAGCACCGTGCAGGCGCCGCATTGGGCGAGGCCGCAGCCGAATTTCGGATTGCGAAGGCCAAGATCGTCGCGCAGCGCATAGAGCAAGGGCATATCGGGATCGGCGTCGATGCTATGCGCCTTTCCATCGACATTGAGGTCTATTTTGGCCACGGTGCGGCTCCTGTTCAGGGTTGCTGATAGTTGAAATCATGCAACGTATTGCTGAATCGTACAAAAACGTCCAGAGCCAATGATGCCGTCCTGCTTCACGGACACGGCATTGCGCATTGGCAAGCGGGCCGTCCTCGCCTAACCTGTTTGCGGGATGAAACGCAGGTGAGACAACCATCATGAGACTCGGCATCTGGACACCGGCCCCGCTTTCCATGCGCCCGGACGCGGTGGCCCAACCGGCCATCGACGCGCTCACCCGCCACGGAGGCGGGGTTGACCAGAACTATCTCTATGCTCTGGACACGCTCCAGCGGGCCGAGGAGCTCGGCTTTTCCATCACCCTCATCGCCCAGCGCTTTCTGGGGCCTGACCTCGACTCCTGGATCTTCGCCTCGGCCCTGGCCGCAGGCACCAAAACCATCGAAATCATGCCGGCGGTGCATCCGGGCATCATGGATCCGCGCATCGCCGCCAAGATGGGCGCCTCCATCGACCGCATCAGCGGCGGACGCTTCTGCGTGAATATCGTGAACGGCGGCAGGCCTCACGAATTCGCGGTCTTCGGCAAATGGATCGAACAGTCCGAGCCACGCTATCGGCGCATGCACGAATTCATCAAGGTGATGAAGGGCATGTGGACGAGCGACGACTTCTCCTTCGAGGGTGAGTTCTACAAGGTCGAACATGGGACCGTGCCGACCAAGTCTGTCCGCGAGCCCCATCCCCCCGTCTTCGCCGCCAGCCGCGTGGATGAGGGCATGAATGTGGTGGCGCAGGAATGCGACACCTGGTTCGTGAACTACAACAAGGATTTCCACTTCTACGACGAGAGCCTCAAGCGCATCGAGACCGAGGTGGGCATGATGGAGCGACGCACCCGCGAGCTGGGCCGCACCATGAAATATGGCATCAATGGCTGCATGCTTATCGGCAAGACCGATGCGGAGGCCATCGCGGTCGGCGACGGCTATCTGGAGCAGTTGAAGACCGATCCGACGATTTTCTCGGCTTCGGGCGGGCTGGGGGCCAATCTCATCGGCTCGCCGAAGTCCATTCTCGAGCGCATCAAGCGTTATGAGGACATGGGGGTCGGCATGCTTATGCTGCAATTCTACCCCTTCCGTCAGGGGCTGGAGGTCTTCGCGCAGGAAATCCTGCCGCATCTCACCATTGATCGCGGCGAGCGGGCGCGCCAAGCGCTGGATCTTGTCCCGGCCTGATCACATCGGAGCATCCATGACCCCTTTCGCAAAACGCGCCGCCATCGTCCTTTGCGGGGTCCTGCTCTGGGGCGAGCAGGCGAAGGCGCAGACCGCCGCCGACTTCTACAAGGGCAAATCCCTAGATCTGCTGATCGGCTATAGCGCGGGTGGAGGCTATGACGTCTATGCCCGCCTGCTGGCCCGGCATCTGGGCAAGCATATCCCGGGCAATCCGACAGTCGTGCCCCGCAATATGGATGGGGCGGGTTCGCTGCGCCTCGCCAACTATCTGTACAATGTGGCTCCCAAGGACGGGCTGGCCATTGGCGCGCTGTCGCGCGGGGCGGCCTTCGATCCCATGTTCGACTCGCCGGGCGCACAATTCGACGCGGCTAAGTTCAACTGGATCGGCAGCGCCAACAACGAAGTGAGCGTCTGTGTCGCCTGGTCCTCCAGCGGGGTGGCGACCGTCGAGGACATGCTTCGCAAGCCCGTACTCATGGGCGGCTCGGGCGGCGCGGCGGATACGGATCAGTTCACCCATGTCATCAACGGCGTTCTGGGCGCGAAGATGAAGCTCATTCTGGGCTATCCCGGCGGCAATGAGATCAATCTGGCCATCGAGCGAGGCGAGGTGCAGGGCCGCTGCGGCTGGTCCTGGTCAAGCGTCATCACCACCCATCCTGAATGGCTGAAGGAGAAGAAGATCAACGTGTTGGTCCAGCTTTCGCTGACCAAGCATGCTGACCTGCCCGATATCCCCCTGATCATGGATCTGGCCCGCACCGAGGAAGACCGGCGCATTTTCGCCCTCGTCTTCGCGCGCAATGTGATGGGGCGTCCCTTTGTCGCCCCGCCCAATGTGCCGCCCGAGCGCATCGAGGCCTTGCGCAAAGCCTTCATGGCGACGATGAAGGACAAGGATCTGCTCGCCGAAGCGGACAAGACTGCGCTTGAGGTCAATCCGGTGCCCGGCGACGAGATCCAGAAAATCGTGTTCGACGCCTACCAGACCCCGCCGGAAATCGTGAAGCGGACCGGCGCGCTCCTCAAGGGACCCATGTGACTGCATCCAGCCGGTTATCCGCTTTCGGGCGTTACGCTCCGGATCGAGTCGTGCGCAACGCCGAAATAGAGGTCCGACTGGGGCTCGAAGAGGGCTGGATCGAGCGGCGCACCGGCATCCGCGCGCGCCGCTACGCCGACCCCTCCCAGGCCCTGAGCGACCTTGCGGTGGCGGCGGGCGAGGATCTTTTCGCAGGGCATGACGCCCCCCGCGATGTGGGGCTGCTCCTGCTGGCCACCTCCACCCCCGACCACCTCCTGCCGCCCAGCGCCCCGTTGGTGGCCCACAGGCTTGGCCTCCAGGGGGCTGGCGCGGTGGATCTGGCCGCCGCCTGCGCGGGCTTTGTCTATGCGCTGGTGCTGGCCGATGGGTTCGTGCGGGCGCAGGGGCGCCCTGCTCTGGTCATCGCCGCCAATCTGCTGAGCCGCCGCATCGATCCCATGGACCGGGGCAGCGCCGTGCTCTTCGCGGACGCCGCAGGCGCGGTGCTGCTCACCCCGACCCAAGACCCCGGCTGCGGCTTGCTGGGCGTGGATCTGGCCAGCGATGGCTCTGGCTATGGCCTCGTGCATATCGAGGCGGGCGGCAGCCGCAGGCCTTTCGTCGAGGCGCAGGACCCCCGCGAGACCCTCATGCGCATCGCCGATGGGCAGGCGCTCTATCAACAGGCCGTGACCATGATGAGCGCCAGCGCGAAACGGGCGCTCGATCAGGCCGGGGTCAGCGCGGGAGAGATCACCCGCTTCGCGCCCCATCAGGCCAATGGCCGCATGACCGCCATGGTGGCCCGGCAATTGGGCGTCGCGCCTGAAGCGGTCCTGTCCAGCATCGAACATCACGGCAATTCCTCCGCAGCCACCATCCCTTTGACCCTGGCTTTGGCCCATGAGGCCCGGCCCTTCGCTGCGGGCGAGCGACTGCTGGTGACGGCTGCCGGCGCAGGGCTCACGGGGGGCGCGGCGGTGATCGGATTCTGATCCATCAGGATTGGCCTTTCAGCGGCTTGCCCTTATGGTCGCGCCCATCAAATCGTGGCCCAGCCGCGTCAGGGGAGAAAACAGGATGACCGAATCGAAAAAACCCGCCTCCGTCGGAGAGGCCTATCTCGCCGCCTTGCTCGCCAGCGGCGTGAAGCATGTCTTCGCCAATGGCGGCACCGATTTCGCCCCCATCATCGAAGGCCTCGTGCAGATGAAGGGTCGCGGCGAGCCCGCCCCCAATTTCATCACCGTGCCCCATGAGAACGTGGCCATGGCGATGGCGCAGGGCTATTCCAAGGTCTCGGGCGAGGCCTCCTGTGTGATGGTCCATGTGAACGTGGGCACCGCCAACACCATCTGCGGGTTGATGAACGCCGCGCGCGACAATGTGCCGGTGCTGCTGGCCGCTGGCCGCACGCCCCTCACCGAGACCGGCCATATAGGCTCGCGCGATGTGCCGATCCACTGGGCGCAGGAGAATTTCGACCAGAACGGCATAGTGCGCGAGCATGTGAAGTGGGATTACGAACTGCGCCACGGCCAGCCCATCAACACCATCGTCTCCCGCGCCATCGACATCGCCATGAGCGAGCCGCGCGGTCCAGTCTATCTGTCCCTGCCCCGCGAGGCCCTGGGCGACGATCTCGTGGACGCCGGCCCACTTCCGCGCGTGATGCCCGGGCGCACGATCCCCGCCGCCCCGGCCCTTGAGGCGCTGGAGCAGGCCGCCGACATGATCGCGCGCGCCCAGATGCCACTGATCATCACGGGCCGTTCGGGAACCTCGCCCGGCGCCTTCGAGGCCCTGGGCGCCCTGGCGCTCGATCACGCCATCGCGGTCGCCTCGGGTCCGGCTCCCAACATCGCCTCCGCCAATCCGATGAATCTCGGCCTGCTGTCCAAGCCCCTGCTGGAATCAGCTGATCTCATCGTGGTGCTGGATTCGCCGGTGCCGTGGGTGCCGCGCAACATGCAGCCCAACGCCAACGCAAAGATCATCCACATCGGCCACGATCCGCTGTTCCACACCTATCCGCTGCGCGGTTTCCCCATGGATCTGGTGATTGCCGGCGCCCCGGGCGCGGCCATCGTCATGCTGCGCGAGATGCTGAAGGGCAAGCTGCGCGACAAGGCCGCCGTGGTCGACGCCCGCCGCGCCCGCATCATGGAGATGCGCTCGAAAATCGACGATTTCCGCAAGGGCATGATCGAGAAAATGACCTCGACCTCGCCCATCAGCCCGATCTACGTGGCCCATTGCCTCAATCAGGTGAAGAACGAAGACGCGATCATCGTGGAGGAGCTGGGCGCGCCCTATCCCTTCCTCGACATCACCCGCCACGACAGCTTCATCACCGGCGCATCAGGCGCGCTGGGCATGGGCATCGGCCAGGCGCTCGGCGCCAAGCTCGCCGCGCCCCATCGCCAGGTCATCAGCACCGTGGGCGATGGCTCCTACATGTTCGGCGTGCCGCTGGCGGCGCATTATGTGTCGCGGGCGGAGAAGCTGCCGACCCTGACCATGGTGTTCAACAATTCCCAGTGGTTCGCCGTGCGCCGCGCCACCATGTCCATGTATCCCGATGGGGATGCGGCCAAGCAGAACAGCCTGCCGGTGGTCGACCTGTCGCCCTCGCCGGATTTCGAGAAGGTGGCCGAGAGTTGCGGCGGCCATGGCGAGCGGGTGGAAGATCCCGCCAAGCTCATCCCCGCGCTGGAGCGCGCGCTGCGCAAGCTCGAGGACGGGCAGCAGGTGCTGTTCAACGTGATCACGGGCCTGCGCCAGTACTGAACTGGACCGCTTGAAAACGGAAGGCCGGCGAAGCGATTCGCCGGCCTTTTGCATGTGGTTCTGACGGTTCGGATCGACCCTTACCGGCTCAGGAGAGCCTGGCAGGCCGCCATGGCGCGCGCGAGCGCCTGCTTTGACCGCAACTCGGGGGGCGGGGCCGCATTCGATGGGTGCAACTCGAGCCGCAATTCCTGCGGCAGGATCAAGGTCGCATTGGATGTCCTGTAGATGGATTTGATCAGGGTGAGCAGCTCATCGGGCGTCAGGCCACTGTAGACGCCCATGCTCAACGAATCAGAACCGGGCCTGTGCAACGCCTTCAATGTGAACTCCCCGGCTTTTGACCCGAGCATCAGTTCTGCGGGGCTGCTCGCCTCGACAAACACGCCGCCGGCCTCAGACGCGGATGCGGCCTTGACCTTTTGCTTGAAGCGGACGTTCAGGCCAGACGCGCTCAGCTCGTCACATCCGACCTGCAAGTTCATACGCTTGTAACTGTTATCCTGAGGGTTCTTTCCATACCAAAAGGGAATGCTGGAAAACGTAATGGAATCAAAGCTCGAGTACCAACCCGTCTTGCCGACGGGCATTAATTCGGCCTGCGCAGGCGAAACCAGGCAGATCACCGGAGCGAGAACCAGCAAGAGGCGCTTCATTTCAGTTTTTCCTTGTGAAGAGGTAAGCTTATATTTTCATTTTTCATAAGCTTACAGTTGAGTTAGACTGGGTTAGATCGATGTCATAATATTGTTATATTAAAAGTGAGGGCATCATCGTCTCAATTTGCGATTCGTTTTATTTCTACATTTTTCCACGCTGTGCATTTGCGCATCTGTCGCCCATAATTGTTGAATCCTCATGCGGAACACTCATCCATGCAAATAGATGACCATGCATACGGCTCACGACAAGAGCTCGCATTGCACTAGTCCAAGTCATTCTGGAGCTTAAGCGCACAGCATTCCCCCGGTCCATGGGCAAGCCTGCAATCATGAAATGCAATAATTGCAACATAAATGCGCAATCAGCGATTGCGGCGTTGCCTATTTCATAGGCAGCCAAGCCTGCAATCATGGCTTGCGATGACATGCCTGTATTCCTGCAATTCTCAAATGTAGAAAAGCATATTGATGCACTCAGAAAATTACGATTGTATACAAAAAACAAAGTTTGCATTTTTAAGAGAAAGGTTGTGCACATGGAACCCGATTGGAGTGACTTCAGGGTCCTGATCGCACTCAGCGAGGCGGGATCGGTGGCGGGGGCGGCGCGGCTGCTTGGCGTCGACGCCTCAACTGTCAGCAGACGGCTCGCCGCCCTGGAGGACGCCGTGGGCGCCACCCTCGTCATTCGTGGCGGCCGGGACTTCGCCATCACGGCGGATGGGCGCAGCGTGCTGGCGGCCGCCCATGAAATGGCGGACGCGACCTCCAGGGCAGCCAATGCAATCCGTGCGGGCAAGCAGGAGGTGGCGGGGCTTGTCCGCCTGTCTTGCATCGCCGCCTTCACGCCGGTCCTGGCGGATCTGCTGCCGATCGTGAAAGCGCGCCACCCCGCGCTGGATCTCGCGATCCTCGTCTCCAATCGTCCGGTCGATCTGATGCGCGGCGAAGCGGATATTGGCCTGCGCCTGTTTCGACCGGTCGAGCCCGATGTCGTGTTGAGGCAGGCCAGCGATTGCGGCTGGGCGGTCTACGCAGCCAAAAGCTACCTCGCAACCATGGGACTGCCGGCATCCCCCGACGATCTGCACCATCATCGAGTTGTTTTATATGATGAAAAGCTGCGCCATCTTCCCGGGCCAGAGTGGTTCGAACGCCATGCGGGCGGATTTGGCACTCATATCCGCGTCGACTCCAGCACCACAGCCACAGACATCATCGCCTCCGGGGCGGGCATTGGCGTCACGACCTGCATGCAGGGAGATTGCGACCCGTCGCTTGTCCGTGTCTTTCCGGAACCGATCGCCTTTCAGCCTTGCTACATGGTTTATCACGAGTCCCTGCGCGGCTCAGCCCGCATTCGCGCCATGGCGGATCTGCTGGCGGAGTTCCTGAAGTCGATGGACGGGAAGATGTCGGGGCGCGGATTTTCTCATCCGGCGCAAGACCGGAATGGCGAGGATGATCAGCCACAGACCGGCATGTCCTTGCGCCTGATTCAACAAAAAAGAGCTGAGAGATGATCAGCTTCCAAGGCTGAACCATGCCCTGACTGAGGCCTTGCTGGCCATACCACGAACACCGCGCATCCAATTTTTCGGAAGGAGAATGATTATGAAACAGGAACTCTCGATAAAAACACGCCTCATCGAGATGGGGGACACGTTGAAAGACCTGGTCGAATTCCTCCTGACGGACAAGCCGGATTACCTGTCCGCAGATTATTCTGCGGCTGGCCCGAAGGCTTTCAAGCAAGTGGCGGAGGCGGACGAAAGAGTTGAGGGCGAAGCGTCACCATCAAGCCTGAAGACATGATGGCTATATTTTATCGCCCCCCGTTTCCGGGCCTTTCACTGGGCCCCGCCGCGACGGTAGGCATTCCTGCGGCTCGGGGCCGCGGCGAAACCAGCCTCTTTTCAAAAATCCGAGCTTTAAAAAATGGCTTGAAGCATCCTGCGACCATCGATTAAAATCGAAATATTACATTAGTATTTTATGTGGAAAGGTCTTTCCGATGGACCCTGATTGGAGCGACTTCAAGGTCCTGATCGCCCTCAGCGAGGCGGGCTCGGTGGCCGGGGCCGCGCGACTCCTCGACGTTGACGGCTCCACCGTGAGCAGACGGCTGGCCGCCCTTGAGGAAGCCCTGGGCGTGATGCTCATCATTCGTGGCGGCCGTGATTTCATCATCACCCCTGATGGCCGAAGCGCGCTGGCGGCCGCCCATAAGATTGCGGAGGCGATCGCGAGAGCCTCCAACACGATCCGCGCCAGCAAGCAGGAGGCCGCCGGAGTCGTTCGCCTGTCCTGCTTCGCCGCATGCTCTTCGGCTCTGGCGGATCTGGCGCCAATGGTGAAAGAGCGTCGCCCCGAGCTCGACCTCAAGATCCTTGTCTCCAATCGCCTGGTCGATCTGATGCGCGACGAAGCGGATATCGGCCTGCGGGTCGTTCGCCCGGTGGAGTCCGATCTTGTGTTCAAGCAGACCAGCGATTGCGGTTGGGGGGTCTATGCCGCCAAAAGCTACGCAGCCGCCAGGGGGCTGCCGTCATCCGCAGAGGAACTCTGCGATCATCCCCTGATTTTATACAGTAAAATACTGAGCCATCTTCCTGGACCGAAATGGTTCGACCGCTATGCTGGGGACTCTGCTAGCCACATACGCGTCGACAGCAGCACAGACGTGGCCGGCCTGATAGCATCGGGCGCCGGCATTGGCGTCACCACCTGCCTGCAAGGAGACGCCAACCCGTCGCTGGTCCGCGTCTTTTCGGAGCCGGTCGCCTTTATGCCATGCTACATCGTTTATCATGAATCCCTGCGCAGCTCGGCGCGCGTTCGCGCCATGGTGGACCTGCTGACCGAGTTCCTGAAATTGAGAGAACCGCAGTTTAGCGGACGCGGCGGTCCGCCTGTGTTCGGCCCGGATGACGAGGCGCAAGTTTTTCCGTGAGCCCGGTTGGTCGGTCTGTGCGCCTGATCGAAATGGACTGAAGGCGCGGCTCTACTCCCCTGCCATAGTCAAGTCCCCGCTAGGGCTGTCGCTCAAACGCAGCGCCTGCTCGCGCGCGGCGATATAGCTGCGCGTCATGGGCACGACGCCCACTTTCTTGGCCAGTTGAAACTGGCAATTCACATGCTGTCCCAGTCGGAAGCAGGCTTCCGAGCCCGCCAGATAGAACTCCCACATGCGGCAGAAGCGTTCGTCATAAAGGGCTTCGGCTTCCGCGCGCCGGGCCATGAATCGCTCGCGCCATGCCTTCAGCGTTTCGGCATAATGCAGTTGCAGGATTTCCACGTCGGTGACGATGAGGCCCGCCCGTTCAATGGCGGGCAGGGCCTCCGACATGGC
>CANCSY010000091.1 GCA_947380915.1 Beijerinckiaceae bacterium | reverse complement strand
CGCCTTTCACGCGAAAGAGAGCAACAATGCGCGCCGAAGCCCAAGCGCTGGTCGATCAGATCAAGCAGTCCGCGGGACTGCTGAGGAGGCATCTTTGACGTCGACGCCTCAACGCGACGTCTCGCCGAACTGAACGCCAAGGTCGAAGACCCCGATCTGTGGAATGACGCCGACGCCGCGCAGAAGATCATGCGCGAACGCACGGAGCTGGAAGAGCGCCTTGGCGCCGTGAGCCGTCTCGAGCGCGAGCTTGATGACGCCACCACGCTCGTGGAGTTGGGCGAGGCGGAGGGCGATGAAGCCACCGAGCAGGAAGGCGTCGAAATGTTGAAGGGTCTCAAGGCGGAAGCCGAGACCCGCCAGATCGAGACCCTGCTGTCGGGCGAAGCTGACGCCAACGACACCTTTGTCGAAGTCCACTCAGGCGCCGGCGGCACAGAGAGTTGCGACTGGGCGCGGATGCTGGAGCGCATGTATTCGCGCTGGGCTGAGCGGCGGAAATTCTCGGTCGAGGTGATCGAGGAGACCTCCGGCGACGAGGCGGGCATCAAGTCCGCCACCTTGCTGATCAAGGGGCACAACGCCCACGGCTGGATGAAGAGCGAATCGGGCGTGCATCGCCTGGTGCGCATCTCGCCTTTCGATTCCAACGCGCGGCGCCACACCAGCTTCGCTTCGGTCTGGGTCTATCCGTCGGTGGATGACCGCATCATCATCGACATCAACGAGAGCGATTGCCGCATCGACACCTATCGCGCCTCGGGCGCGGGCGGGCAGCACGTCAACAAGACGGATTCGGCCGTCCGCATCACCCATGTGCCCACCGGCATCGTGGTGGCCTGCCAGTCCGAGCGCTCCCAGCACAAGAACCGCGCCACCGCCTGGAACATGCTGCGCGCGCGGCTCTATGAGCGTGAACTCGAGATTCGCGAGGCGGCCGCCAACAAGGCGGCGGAGTCCAAGACGGAAATCGGCTGGGGCCACCAGATCCGCAGCTATGTCTTGCAACCCTACCAGATGGTGAAGGACCTGCGCACCGGCACGGTTTCCGGCACGCCCTCCGATGTGCTGGACGGGGATCTGGACAAGTTCATGCAGGCCTCGCTCGCCCAGCGCGTCTATGGCGGTGGACCTGACAGCGTCGAGGATGTGGACTGAGCACCTAATTCCACCCCGCCACCTTGTCGCTGGCCCGCAGGAAACGGCCGGGATCCACCGCCTCTCCGTCGATCCGCACTTCGTAATGCAGATGCGGGCCGGTGGAGCGGCCGGTGGAGCCGACGCGGCCAAGTACGGTTCCGGGCGAGACGCTCTGGCCCTCCGCCACATTGATCATGGAAAGGTGGCCGTAGCGGGTGGACAGATCATTGCCATGGTCGACTTCCACCATATTGCCATAGCCGCCGCTCCAGCCGGCCGAAACTACCTTGCCGACTGCTGTCGCCCGCACCAGGGCGCCGGGTTCCTCACGCATGTCGAGGCCCGAATGGAGCGCCATGCGGCCAAGGAAGGGATCCATGCGCACGCCATAGCCTGATGTGACCTCCTGGCGACCGCTGAGCGGTCGTCGCAAGGGCAAGGCGGGCAGGATCCGCATGAGGCGGCTCGCAGCCTGAAAGTCGGCGGCGATGCGGCTCAGTTCGCGCTCGAACAGGGAGCCGCCCGGATCGGCCTTCATGGGCAGGAAGGGTCCTCCCATCGCCTTGCCCATGGGCGAGAGGGCGTCAGGCGACAGGCCCACCTCAGCGATGACGGATTTCAGGCGACCGGCTTTCTGCTTCGCCGCCGCGCCGATGCGCGACACCGCCTGCACCTGATCGCGCTCCATCCGCTCGAGCCCGCGCCCCAGTGCGCTCAGGCGAACTGCGGCGGGAACATCCGGATTGGAGAATTGCGAGGGCGTGGGGCGCTCGAGGCTGGAGCGCAGCTCCATCATGCCTTCGGGGCGCGGCTTTTCGACGGCTTCGGGGCGGGGGGCGGGCGTGGCCGGGATGCTGTCCCGGAGCGCTGGAGCGTCCGGCTCAGGGGCGGCATAGGCAGAGGCGCCAGATGGCGCGGCCTGCTTGCGCAGGTGCTCGACAGGGCCAGAGAGCAGGGGATTGAGCCGGGGCGCAGCGGTTTTTGCGGGCGACCCCGCATTGGCGGGGGTCTGCGGTATGGTGGAGGTGGCGTCAGATCCCATGCCGACCTGATCGGCGAGGGCGGCGATCATGGCGGCGCGGGATTCGAGCTGCGCCTGCCGCGACAGCAGATCATGGACGCGGCCCTCGATTGTGTTCTGGTCGAGCAACTGACGGCTCGTCACCCGGTCGAGATGGGCGCGCATGGCCGCAAGGCGGTCCTCATAGGCATATTGCATATCCGCCTGACGGCGCAGCAGGGCTTCCAGCACATCGTCGCGGAAAACCTGCCAATAGAGCGCGCCGGCGCCTGAAAGGAGGCCCAGCGGCAGCACAAGAGCGATCAGACACAGGGCGAGCGGACCCATGGAGGCGGAACGCGTTCCGCCTTGACACCTGGCGCCAGCCGCATGTGCGGCTTCCGAGGCCTTCTGAGGGGGCCTTTTGAGAAAGGGCATGGGCGGGACAATTCCACGAATCTACCCGCCCAATATTCGTAATCAGGGTTAATTTTCCGGAAACCCTACTCTCTGGTCAGGCCAATGCGCGGGCCGCAGCCAGAACCTCGTCCGCATGGCCGGGAACCTTCACCTTGTTCCAGACCTGCGCCACCTTGCCGTCGGCGCCGATCAGCAGGGTGGTGCGCTCGACGCCCATATATTTGCGCCCATACATGCTCTTTTCCACCCAGACGCCATAGGCCTCCAGCATGGCCTTTTCTTCATCGGCGATGAGAGGAAAATCCAGCCCGTGCTTTTTCTTGAATTTGTCGTGACTTGCGGGCGAGTCCGGAGAAACGCCGACAACCACGGCGCCAGCCTTTTCGAACTCGCCTTTCAGGCCGTTGAAGTCGATGGCCTCGCGGGTGCAGCCGGACGTGTCGTCCTTGGGATAGAAATAGAGCACGACCTTCTTCCCCTTGAGCGCCTTCAGGCTCAGCTTGCCGCCGCCGTCCGTGGGCAGATCGAATGCAGGCGCCTTGGCTCCTGCTGCGGGCATATTGGTCATTGCGCCTTCCTTTCGTCCAAATGAATCGCCAAATGTCACACGAGCGCCGCCCGCGCGCGGATGCATGCGCCCACAAGAAGCTATACTTTGCCGAATCATGGCGGCCTTTGGCAATGCCGATCAGGAAGGTTCCGGCCCCTTTGGTTCAAGAGACGCATCATAAGCCGCGCGTGTCCGTGCTGGCCAGGCTGCGCGGTCGCTTTGCGGCGCGGCGCAGCAGTGATGGCGTGCGTCTTGGCAAGCGTCGCAGGGGACCCTTGACCCGGATCTGCGTGAACGCGGTCGCCTTTGTCATGGGGCTTTGCGTCATCGGCGCCATCTGCGTCGGGCTCGTCTCCTTGCGTCTCAGACAAGGTCCCATTTCGCTCGAGGCTTTCAGGACCCAGATCGAAATCGAGATGGATCAGCGTCTGGGCGAAGGTTACAGGTTCAGGTTCGCGCAAGCGGCCATTGAAAATGGCAGCCGTGGACCTGGAGTCAGCGTCGCAGACCTTATGGTCACCGACCCGGCCGGGCGCACGATTCTCACCGCGCCGCGCGCGGAAGTGGTTGTGCATCTGCCCGCGCTGCTGCTGGGTGAATTCGCCCCCTCGCGTCTCGAACTCTTCGATCTGAACGTGCGCCTCTCGGTGGCCCCCGATGGGGCGGTGTCGGTTCTGGCCGGGAATGATCCCGTGTTCTTGCGGGCTCCCGCCAGGCCGCTGGATGGGGCGGCCGATGCCTCGGCCGTCGCGCCGCAAACGCGCGATGTGGCGCGGATGACCGGCGACGCCCTGCGCGCGGTGATCGAGACGTCCACCAGTCACAATAACATCCTCGGTGAACTCAAGCATATCGGCGTGGCCCGGGGCAGGTTCTCCTTCGAGGATCAGGCGACCGGGCAGGCCCTTTCTTTCGAGGGGCTGGAATTTGCTTTTGACAAGGGCCAGTCCAGCGCGCTCCTAGCCCTTTCGGCGCAGGGCCCCAATGGGCGCTGGCGGATCGAGGCGCGCGCCAACGCCAGCGCCGGGGGACGGGCGCTTGACGTCGATGTCACCGATCTGACCTTTGACGAGATGGCTCTGGTCGCGGGCCTGCGCGATCCCGCCCTGGATTTCGACATGCCGCTCTCGATGAAGCTCAGGCTGGCGTTGACGCCGGATGGGCTGCTCGACGCTTCGAACGGATCTTTCGCCTTTGGCTCTGGCTATGTCTATCTCAGGGATCCCGATCACGAACCCCTGTTGGTGGATTCCCTCAAGGGCGGGTTTCATTTCGATCCGGCGCGCCAGCAGATCATTCTGGACGCCACTGAATGGCGCAGCGCCGCCACGCGCATCGGCGTGACAGGGGCGGTGACGCCGCCTCGCGCAGCAGGCGAGGACTGGCGGTTGGAGTTCGCGACCTTGCCGGGCTCCGTGGTCGGGCCGGAACGGGCGAGCGAGGTGCTGATGCCCCTCGAGCGGGGCCTCCTGTCCGCGCGCTTTGCGCCTGACAGCGGCGTTTTCACCGTCGACCGTTTGGAGGCCTTTGGCCCGCATATCAATCTGGCGGGGACGGTGGAGGCCTCTTTCAAGGACCCGGCCGAACCAAGGCTGCGCCTTGGCCTGACGATCGGCGCCATGCCCGCCAGTGCGGTGATGCGTCTGTGGCCGAGCCCTGTGGCGCCGCCGGTGCGTGGCTATCTGCTGGACAATCTGCGCGGGGGAAATGTCTCGGGCAAATTGGCGCTTGATTTCGACGCCGAGGCTTTTTCGCTTCTGCGGCGTAATATTGCGCCGCCTGACCCCTCCGTGCGTGTGGATTTCACGGTGTCCAAGGGCGTGTTGCAGCTTTTACCGGGCGTCCCGCCGCTAAGTGGCGTGGACGCTTCGGGGATCGCTACCGGCCGCACGACGAACCTCACCATCGCACGGGGCTTCATCGAGGCGCAGAATGGTCGACGCCTCATTTTGGCGGATGGGACTTTTTCGGCGCCTGACCTTGAGATGAAACCTACGCCCGGCCAGGTTTTCGCCCATGTGACCGGGCCTATGGATGCGGTGGCGGATATTCTGGGTCGGGATGGTTTGCGGCCTTACGGCGGCATGCAAATCGACTCCTCCGTCATCAAGGGGCAGGTGGACGCGCAGCTTGCTGTCGCCCTGAAGTTAAGCAAAAAAGACGACGGGTCCGGCGGGACGACGGTGCGGGCGAACGCCACCATCTCGAACCTCATCATCGAGAAGCTTGTGGGCAAGGAGAGGCTGGAGCAGGGTCAACTGACGCTTGTCAGCGACCAGGCCGGACTGAGAGCGACAGGGCTGGGCCGACTGTTTGGCGCTCCGGCCAACATCGAAATAAGGAAGTCTGCAGGCGGCGATATGGAAGCCAGCCTCGGGTTTCAGATAGATGAAGCCGGGCGCAACCGCACCGGCATGAGCTTTGGTTCAGGCGTGACTGGCCCCATCGGGGTGCGTGCAACCTCCGCCTTTGGCGCAAAGGACAATCAGACCATTCAGGTGGAGCTGGATCTTCAACGCACCGGGCTTGATGGGGTTCTGCCTGGCCTCGTGAAGCCTGCGGGTCGGGCCGCCAAGGCCAGTTTCCTGCTCGACAGCAATGCGCGCGGCTCCACCATCGACCAACTGGTTTTCGATGTGACTGGCGGCGCCTCGGCGCGCGGCGTTGTCGAACTTGATGCGGCCGGTGGCTTTCGCTCCGCGCGCCTTTCGCAATTGCGTCTCTCGCCTGGCGACGACATGAAAGTGGATGCCGACGAGAGCAAGGACGGCGTCAAGGTCACCGTGCGCGGCGCAGCCGTTGACGCAAGGCCTTTCCTGAAGGGGGTCTTTTCCGACACGAGCGGCAAGGACATCACGGCGGCTAAGGACCTTGATCTCGATCTGCGCGCCGCCACGGTCACGGGAAGCAATCGCCAGAGCCTGACGGGCGTTGATCTCAAAGTCTCGCGCCATGCGGGCGGCTTGCGCAATTTCCAGTTGCAGGCGCGGGCGGGCCGGGCGCCGGTCATCGGCGTCACCACGCGCTCCAGTAGCGGCGACCCCGTGATTTCCATTTCAACCGGCGATGGCGGCGCCTTTCTCGCCTTCCTCGATTTCTACAAGCGGATGGAGGGCGGCCGGTTCGAGCTGGCCGCGCGCATGGACCCCCAGGGCATCGAAGGATCCTTCCGGGTCAGCGATTTCATCTTGCGCGATGAGCCCGCCCTGCGTCGTCTGGTGCTGGAGGGCGTGGCTGCGCGCGACGAGAAGGGCGCGATCAGGATCGACACTACCGCTGCGATCTTCGCCCGCATGCAGGCCTCCTTCACCCGCAGGGCCGGGGAGATCGCCGTGCGCGATGGCCTGCTCTATGGGAACCAGATCGGCCTCAAGCTCGATGGAACCGTGGATTTCGATCGTGACCGGCTGAACGTGGTCGGCACCTTCGTTCCCGCCTATGGGGTCAATAATCTGTTCTCGCAGATCCCGCTCTTTGGCCCCATTCTGGGCGGCGCCTCCAACGAGGGGCTCTTTGCGGTGAATTTCAAGGCGACCGGCGCCGTCAGCGCACCACAACTGACCATCAACCCTCTATCAGCCCTTGCGCCGGGCTTCCTGCGCAATTTCTTTGGCGCAGGCGAGATGATCGGACCGGGGCAAATCCCGATCCTGCCCCCGGCCGATATCCAGCCCCCGGCGCCCACACTCCGCCAATAAGCGTCAGCGCGGCGCCAGCAGCACGTGCTTCTTCTTGCCGAAGGAGAGCTTGATCACCCCTTCGCCCATGAGATCGGCATTGGAGAGCTGCCCACGTTCGTCCGTCACCGGGGCGTCATTGACCCGCAGGCCGCCGCTCTTGACCTGACGGCGCGCCTCGCCCGTGGAGGGCACGAGGCCCACCTTCACGAAGGCGTTGAGCACGCCGATCCCCGCCGCCAGCTCCTCAGCCGCGATTTCGACGGTGGGGAGAGAGGTGGCGAGCGAGCCTTCCTCGAAGGTCTGGCGCGCGGTCTGGGCGGCGGCCTCGGCGAGATCGCGCCCATGCAGCATGGCGGTGGCTTGCGTTGCCA
This sequence comes from Beijerinckiaceae bacterium, assembly GCA_947380915.1. The sequence goes on along the minus strand of CANCSY010000091.1, from coordinate 3,341 downwards.
GGATCTTCTTGGCCTCGTTGATCTCCGCTCCCGCCAGCGCCTCCAGCTTGCGGATCTCGTCCATGGGCAGGTCGGTGAAGAGCTTCAGGAAGCGGCCCACATCCGCATCCTCGGTGTTGCGCCAATATTGCCAGTAGTCATAGACCGGCAGCATGTCCGCATTCAGCCAGACCGCGCCCGCCGCCGTCTTGCCCATCTTGGCGCCCGAGGCGGTGGTCAGCAGGGGCGAGGTCAGCGCATAGAGCTGCGGCGCGCCCATGCGGCGGCCCAGATCGATGCCGGTGACGATATTGCCCCACTGGTCCGAGCCGCCCATCTGCAACAGGCAGCCATAGCGTTTGTGCAGCTCCACGAAATCATAGGCTTGCAGGCACATGTAGTTGAATTCGATGAAGGAGAGCTCCTGGTCGCGCTCGAGCCGCATCTTCACCGAGTCCATGGACAGCATGCGGTTGACCGAGAAGTGGCGGCCCACGTCACGCAGGAAGTCGATGTAGTTCAGCGCCGTCAGCCATTCGGCGTTGTCGGGCATGACCGCGTCGGTGCGGGCCTCGCCAAAGGTCAGGAACTTCGAGAAGACCTGCTTGATGCTGGTCTTGTTGGCCTCGATGTCGTCGAGGGATAGCATGCGGCGGCTCTCGTCCTTGCCGGAGGGATCACCCACCCGCGTGGTGCCCCCGCCCATCAGCGGCACGGGCTTGCCACCGGTCTTCTGCAACCAGCGCAGCATCATGATCTGCACCAGCGAGCCAACATGGAGGGAGGAGGCCGTGCAGTCAAAGCCGATATAGGCGATCAGCTCGCCCGCCTTGGCCTTGGCGTCGACCCCCTCGAAGTCGGAGCACTGGTGGATATAGCCGCGCTCCATGAGCACGGCGAGGAAATCGGATTTGGGAACGAAAGATGCGGACATGACGACCTCGCGGGATGGGCGAGGTTTAGGGGAGGGGCGGGCGAAGCGCAATGGCGGCTTGCATGGGGGAGGAAATTCCGGGGCCGCAAGCGTAATAATTTATGCAAGGAGACGTCTGATGTCGAAGTCCCTGAAGACCCCTGCCGTAATGCCCTCCATTTCCGCGCGCCGGCGACGGGTTAGCGATGAGCAACGCCAGATTTTACCGTCAGAGCGCCGCGATTCCGCCTTCGCCCAAACCTGCCGACAGCAGGCGCAGGCCATAGCCGCTGGCGACCCGGCGGGAGATGAGTTGATGCAGTTCGTGGAACAGCTTTACGAATGGCCGGAGGGCTGAGGCGGCTCAGATCCGCCTCAGCATCTCCTGTCGTCACAAAGGCGGCGCAACCCCGTTCTTGCCGACCGTGATGCGGGCGGTCGAGAAGGTCCCGTCCTCGTTCTTCGTGGCGGTGGTCACGAGTTCCGCGCCCACCTTCAGGTCGGCCGCCTCGGCGGGGACGGTGGTGAGGATGATGGCGTCCGGGCCGATGACGAGTTTCTTCTCGCCGTCCTTGTATTTCAGGGTCACGACCGGGCCATTCACCGCGCTCACGGTTTCGGCGACGGTGGCGTTGGTCATGGTGGTCTGGGGCATGGCGGCCCAGTCGCGATGGCCTTCGCCCGTGCCGCGCTGGGCCTCGGGGAAGACGTTGATCTGGATGGCGCTCAGCGAACCATCGGCCATGGGCCGGGCGCCTGCGCCGATGAAGGAGCCGGGCTTGATCTCTGATGCGTTGAGCTTGACCACCGCCGAGATCGCGAGATTGGGCGCGAGCTTGAGGGTCACGCTCTGACCATCTGTTGTTTTGACGGTGGCGACGCCCGCTTCGAGCTTCTCGACCGTGCCGCGTACGCGGGCGCTGGGCGCCTGGGCGAAGGCGTTGGTTGTGGCGAGGGTGATGGCGGCGACGGCGAGGCAAAGCTTCTTGACGGGCATGCGGTCCTCCCTTGGTTCTGGCCAGATTACACCATTTTGCGCCCTCTGGCAGTCGATTTCGCGCATCCGTGGCGTCCGGGCCGCAGCCTTGAGCGAGGCCAGATGCTAGCGTCGCCGTTCACGCGGATTCGCTCATGCCTTTGTTCACGGCCATCGGCCTCATGTCCGGCACCTCCATGGATGGGGTGGACGTCGCCCTGATCGACACGGACGGGCGCAATGAGGTGCGGCAGGGCCCCTCCCTTTTCCGCCCCTATGGCGCCGCCGACCGCAGATTGCTGCGCGCCGCTCTCGATGAAGCCGTGAGCCTGACCGACCGCCAGGCTCGGCCGCCCGCCATCCTCGCCTGCGAGCGCATGGTGACGCGCCGCCATGGCGAGGCGGTGGAGCGGTTTCTGGAGCAGAACGGGATCGCGGCGGCGGATGTGGATGTGGTGGGCTTCCACGGCCAGACGGTGATCCATCGCCCGCGCGAGGGGCTGACGGCGCAGATCGGCGACGGGCAGGGCCTCGCCGACCGGCTGGGCATTCCGGTGGCCTATGATTTCCGCGCCGCCGATGTGGCGGCGGGGGGCGAGGGGGCGCCGGTGGTGCCGGTCTATCACCGGGCGCTGATCGAGGCGGCAGGGATCGTCGGGCCGGTGGCTTTCCTGAATATCGGCGGCGTCGCCAATGTCACCTATGTGGATGATGGCTTTGATCCCATCGCCTGCGACACCGGACCGGGCAACGCCCTGCTGGATGATCTGATGCACGCCCGGGCGGGCAAGCCCATGGACCGGGGCGGGCGCACGGCGGCCAGAGGGCGGGTGGATGAGGCGGCGCTGGGGCTTTTGCTGGCTCATCCATATTTTGAGAAAAAGCCCCCTAAATCATTAGATAGAAATGCTTTTTCCCGTGAGGTTGTGAGCGCGCTTTCACTTGAGGACGCGGCCGCCACCCTCACCGCATTCACGGCCGCCAGCGTGGCGCGGCTTTTACCCCATCTGCCCAAGCGGCCGGGCGAACTCATTGTCTGCGGCGGCGGGGCGCGCAATCCGACCCTGATGCGCGAACTGGCGATGCGTCTGGGCTGCAAGGTTTCGACTGCGGAGCAACATGGCTGGTCCGTGGACGCCATGGAGGCGCAGGCCTTCGCCTATCTGGCCGTCCGCTGCATGGAGGGCCTGCCGATCACCTTCCCGACCACCACGGGCGTATCCGCGCCGCAGACGGGCGGGGTGCTGGCGAGGCCCACCGTCTCGCAGCGGGCGCAGGCCTGAGCTACTTCACCGCCCTGGCGGGCGTCGGCAGCAGCGGGGGATTGTCGAGGCGGCGGTCGAGGTAGCGGCCGATCTCCTCGATCAGGGGCTCGACCCGGTTCTCGAAGAAGTGGTTCGCGCCCTCGATGACCGCATGTTCGATGAGGATGCCGCGCTGGGTCTTCAGCTTCTCGATGAGGGCCATGACCTC
>CANCSY010000090.1 GCA_947380915.1 Beijerinckiaceae bacterium | reverse complement strand
CCTCCCCACGAGGGGGAGGCTATGCAACGCTCGTGATTTCAATTGGTTGGGAGGGTGCAGTAACGCTACAGCCTCAGCCGTCCACGCTCGCCAGAAACTCTAGACACAGCGCATTGAACTCGGCCGCGCATTCGATGTTGCCCATATGCCCGGCGTTCTCGAACACATGCAGGCGCGCATTGGTAATCTTCGGCACGAAGCCGTCGGTGTAGCCGGGGTTGCGCAGGGGATCGAGCTTGCCGGCGATGACCAGCGCGGGAACCTTGATATTGCCGTAGTCGATGGCGTTGCGCTCGGCGCGGGCGTCTTCGGCCTTGGGGAAGGGCGCCTTGAAGCGGGCGACGGCGGTGGCTTCCCAGGCGCCGGGCACGCGGCTCCATTTCCAGCGACGCTCGATATAGGCCTCGTCCGCAGCCCATTTGGGATCGACGAACATCACCTCGACGATGCGGCGCATATGCTCTTTCGTGCCGTCATAGGTGTTGAGAATCTTGCGCGCCTCGTTGTCCGGCGCGTCGCCGCCGCCCGAGCAGCAGGTGACGCTGGCGAGCGGCCAGTCGGGCTGCTTGCGCGCGGCGACCGTCAGGCACAGGCCGCCCGACATGGAACTGCCCATCACATGCACCTTGCTGACGCACATGGCTTCGATGAAGCGGCGGATATGGGTGATGCGCTTGTTGAACTGGCCGTTGAAGTCGAAGATCTTGTCGGTCAGGCCAAAGCCCAGATGGTCTGGCGCGAGCACGTGATAGTGCTGCGCCAGAACCGGCATGTTGTGCTCCCAGGAGGTTTCCGCACAGCCGCCGAACTCCGCCGAATGCAGAAGGAGGACGCTTGGCTTGCGGCCCTTGTGCTCGACGCCCGCCTCGAAATAATGCGTGGTGACGTCGTCGATGGAGATCGTGCGGCCTTGCATGGGCAAACCTATTCGGCGGCGATGGGCAGATCGAGCGGCTTGGTGCCGGCCAGATCCTTGATCGCGGGATAGACGTCCTTGGCGAAGAGGCGGATGTTCTTGCAGGTGCGCTCGTGATCGAGGAAGCCGGCCTGCATCATCATCAGCAGATGATCGAAGCCGCCGACCAGATCATAGAAGCGCTTGATCTGCGCGATCACCTGGTCGGGCGTGCCATACATGACCACGCCCTGCTCGCGCTGGAATTCCAGCGTCTGCGCGCGCATGGCGTCCGTGCGGCCCGCATAGGTGCCCTGCAGCGCCTTCACGTTGAACTCCACCGGCACATAGCCGGGGGGATTGCGATACTGGGGCTCGGTCTTGGCCGCCATGTACCACAGCAGTTCCTTCATGCCGGCTTCCGCCTCCGACTCGGTGTCGGCCACATAGACGAGCGGCATGAAGGCGGTGCCGCCGCCGCCGGGCTGGCCGTTGAGGCGATAGGAGCCGCGATAGGCGTCGAAGAGCTGGCGCACCTTCTCGTAGGGCTGCAGGAAGGTGGCGAAGACGAAGCCGCGCGCGGCCGCCCGCGAGATGCCCGCGAAATCGCTGGAGCCGGTCAGCCAGATCGGGGGATGGGGATCCTGATAGGGGCGCGGCCAGATGTTGACGGCGCGGCGCTGGGTGAACTTGCCCTCGAAGTTGAAGGGCTCGTCATGGCTGGTCCAGGCCTTCTGGATCAGGTCGATGCCTTCCCATAGACGCTCGACGGTCTGGGTGGGATTGGTGTTGGCGGCGAAGATCTCGTAAGGCACGCCGCGCACGAAACCGGCGCTCAGGCGGCCGCGCGAAATGCAGTCCACCATCGCCATTTCCTCGGCGATGCGCAGCGGGTCGCCGCGATTGGCGACGGGATTGCCGAGGATGCAGATCTCGCCCTTGCTGGTCTGGCGCGCGAGAATGGCGAGCGAGAGGGGCGCCGCCACATCAAGGCAGGTTGCGGTCTGATGATGCTCGTTGACCATCATGTTCAGGCCGGCGTCGTCGGCGACCATATATTCGTCGAGATAGCGGTTGTAGAGATCAGCGCCGATCTTGGGATCGAAGTGCTTGCTCTCCAGCGACACGCGCATGGTCGACAGGGTGTCGAGCGGCGGCAGATTCGGATAGGGCATTTCGGTGAAGTACCAGGCCTTCATGTTCTGCTCCTTGGGTTTGTCGCGCTCAGGCGAGGAAGGAATTGACCAGCGCCGCCACGGCGGCGGGCTGCTCGATCTGGGGATAGTGACCGGCCTTGGGCACGGTGACGAAGGATGCGCCGGGGATCTGCTGGCTGTAGGCCTTGCCAAAGGCGGCGGTGGTGACGCCGTCGTTCTCGCCCCAGATGAACTGGACGGGAACCTGAATGCGCGGCAGGCGGATCTTCAGCTTGGGATTGTGCATGTAGGGGTCCCAGCAGAAGCGCGCGAAGCTCTCGAGATTGCGCGCCACGATGGTGACGTCGGCCTCGGGGGTGTTCGAATAGTCGCGCTTGCCAAAATCGGTGTCGTAATATTTCAGCTCCGCCACCTTGCTGGGATGCAGGGTCCAGATGTCCTGGATGTCACGGTCGAAGGGGCCGCCGATCTTCACGCCGAAGGGGTTCACCAGCACCATCTTCGAGATGAAGCTGTCGTCCTTCACCGCCATTTCGGCGGCGATCCAGCCGCCGAACGACAGGCCGAGTACGGGGATGTTCTTGAGGCCCAGCTTCTCGACGAGGTCGAGGTAGATGTAGGAGATGTCGTCGGGGTTGCCGATCCACTCGGGACGGTCGGAATTGCCGAAGCCGGGCGCCTGGGGGATCACGAGTTCGTGTGTCTTGGCCAGTTCGGCGATGAAGGGCGATGTGCGCTCGAACGCCGCTTCCTCGCTGAGAAGCACCAGAAGGGGGCTCCCCGAACCCATGCGCTCGACTTCAATCTTCATGCCTTGGATCGTCAAGAACTCGGACATAATCTCCATCCCGTTTTATGGGCCTGAACATCAAACGCAGTATCGCCGACCCTGTTCATGGCAGTGGTAGCCAAGCGGCGCGACCGGTCAAGGCCTGCCCGGGGGGGAGCTGTGAAGGAGTATTCAATTTCGGCAACAACCTGCGCTATGATGCAAAAATCGCAAACCGGGCCAGGGCCCGGACCTCATGGAAGAGCAAAGTCGCATGGAGCCGGTCCTCACCATAGACAAGCTTGGGCTGACTGACTGGATCGCCACGGCCTCCAGTCCCGATAGCAGGCACGCCCATTTCGTGGCGGCGGATCTGCCGGCCGCCCGCCAGCGGATTCTGGAGGTGAGCCAGGGCAAATGCCGGTTCACGGTCTCGGAGTCCGGGCCTTTCCTGCAATTTCGCGAGGCCCATGCCCATGCTGGCCAGTTGGCGATCAAGTTTTTCAGCTGGGACTGCTTTGGCAAATGCGAGACTTCGGTCATGCGGGCGGCCAGCCATCATGTGAATCTGCATATTCCCCTCAAGGGCTCCTTCGAGGCGCGCCAGGGCGGGCAGATGGTCACCGTGCGGCCGGGCGAGATGCTCATGGTCTCCTCGCCGGGCATGGTGCGGCGGCGCTGGGAGGGGCCCTGCGACTTGCTGAATGTGGTGATCGGCCGCAAGGCGGCGGCGTCTGTTTTCGCCCAGCTTCCTGACGCCAGCGGGTTTCTCAGCCTGCCCCTGGTGACGCTCGACATGAACGAGCATCTGACCCTCTCCCATTTCATCGAGACCATCGTGCAGGACCTTGGCCGGGCGCAGCCAACGCTTTCGACGCCTGACGCCATTCCCCATGTGGAGCGTTTGCTGCTGACCTTGCTGGCCCAGGCCCTTCGTGGCGCCGACAGCCAGTCGCAGAGGCGAGAGCCAGCCTCCGTCGCGCCTTGGTACGTGCGCCGGGCGGAAGACTATCTGCGCGAAAATTACATGAACAAGATCAGCATGAAGGAGCTTGCGGCGACCTGCGGGGTGAGTGTCCGCACCCTGCATTACGGCTTCGAGAAATTCCGCGACCATTCGCCGGCCGAGCGCCTGCGGGCGATTCGCCTCATGCAGGCCCGGCATGCGCTGATCGAGGCGCGCATCAGCGGAAACAAGATCGCCGACATCGCGCGCCTGTCAGGCTACGAGAACAAGAGCCAGTTTTCTCGAGACTACAAAGCCTATTTCCACGAAAGCCCCACCGCGACCCTGCGGGCGGCTTTCGGTTAGGGCCTCTTCAGCCCTTGTTCTCGCCGAAGGGCTGCTGCCCCCTCAGGTGAATGCCATAGCCCTCGAGCCCCACCACCTTATGTTCGGAATTGGTCAGCAGGACCATGTTCCGAATACCCAGATCCTGCAGGATCTGGGCGCCGATGCCATACTGGCGAAGGTCGGCCATCGGCGTGCTCATGGGCTGGCCCTGACGCTCCTTGATGAAGCGGCTCAGGGTCGTCTGGGTGGGCTCGCGAATCACCACGACGACGCCGCGATCCTTTTCGGCGATGAACCGCAGGGCTGATTCCAGCTCGCCCGCCCGCGAACGCGCCTCGCCGCGAAAGAAGACGCTCGCGGTTTCGTCACCAAGGCTGTCCGCCAGCAGATTGTGCTGGTGCATTCGGACATAAACGGGCTCTTCGCCGGTCACATCGCCGCGCACGATGGCCAGATGCTCCGCATAGGTGACCTTGTTGGCGTAGACGCGCACATCGAAGGCGCCGCCGAAGCGACTGTTGATCTTCGAGGAGGCGACCAGTTCGATCAGTTTCTCGTTGCGGCGCCGATAGGCGATGAGATCGGCGATGGTGGCGATCTTCAGCCCATGCTCCTGGGCGAAGGTCATCAGGTCCGGCATGCGGGCCATGGTGCCGTCGTCGTTCATGATTTCGCAGATGACGCCGGAGGGGTTGAGACCCGCCAGACGCGACACGTCCACCGCCGCCTCCGTATGGCCCGCGCGCACCAGCACGCCGCCATCCTGGGCGATCAGAGGGAAAATGTGGCCGGGAGAGACGATGTCGTCGCGGCCGCGATTGTGGTTGATGGCCACGGCGATCGTATGGGCGCGGTCAGCGGCCGAAATGCCCGTCGTGACCCCCTCGCGCGCCTCGATGGAGACGGTGAAGGCGGTCTGGTGCTGGGCCTGATTCTTCTGGGCCATGGGCTGGAGGCCCAGTTCCTCGACGCGCTGGCGGGTCATGGACAGGCAGATGAGGCCGCGGCCATGCTTGGCCATGAAGTTCACGACTTCGGGAGTGGTCTTCTCCGCAGGGATGACCAGATCACCCTCGTTTTCCCGGCCCTCGTCGTCCACCAGGATGAACATGCGGCCCTGGCGCGCATCCTCGATCACCTCTTCGATGGATGACAGGCGGAACGTGTTTGCTTCGGACATCGTGTCTTTCCTGCGCCAGCTCCAGCCGGCGGCGAAGATTTCGGGGCGCGGGGAGATTTTCTGAGCGACGACTTTGTAGTGATTGAGGCTTGCGGGTCAAGAGCCAGGGCGCGGCGGCGCGTATGTTGCGGCGCCGGATAAGGGCGCCGCGTCGGGTTGACGGCGCAATTCCACACTGCCAGAACCCCCGGGAAGTAGAGTGGAAATAGATGCGTAGCCCATGGGCAGGCGCATTCTGGAGGTTATGATGAGCCCAATGCTGCGCCTTTTCGCCGCGACGGTCCTGAGCGCGACCAGCGCCCTGGCCATTTCTCCCGGAGCCCGGGCGGACGCCATCGAGGATTTCTACCGCAGCAAGCAGATCGACATGATCATCGGCTATTCGTCGGGCGGCACCTATGATCTGTACGCCCGCCTCGTGGCGCGGTTCCTGGGCGATCACATCCCCGGCAAGCCCCGCGTGATCCCCCGCAACATGCCGGGCGCTGGCAGCAGACTGGCCGCGAACTGGATCTATAGCATAGGCCCCAAGGATGGCACGGTCATCGGCACCGGCGATCAGTCCCTGGCGGTGGAGCAGGCCATGGGCGACAAGGCCCTCACCATCGATGTGAGCAAGCTCCAGTACATCGGCAATCCCGCCGCCGACAACAACACCACAGGCGCCTGGCATACGAGCGGCATCAAGACTCTGGAGGACGCCATGCGGCAGGAAGTGCCCACCGGCGCCACGGGCGGCAGCACCTCCTCCCAATATCCCAAGGCGATGAACGCTCTGCTGGGCACGAAGTTCAAGATCATCACCGGCTATCCCGGCGGCAACGAGATCAATCTTGCGCTCGAGAAGGGCGAAGTCGCGGTGCGCGGCTCCAACGCCTGGGGTTCGTGGAAGGCGACCCGGCCCGACTGGCTGCGCGACAAGAAGATCAATATCCTGGTCCAGATCGGCCTCACCAAGGCGCCTGACCTGCCGGATGTGCCGCTGCTGATCGATCTGGCGAAAAACGAAGAGGACCGTGCGGTGCTCATGCTGCTGTCCGCCTCGGTCACCATCGGGCGTCCGCTCTACGTGGCGCCGGGCGTGCCTGCGGAGCGCGTGCGCGCCCTGCGCGACGCCTTTGACCGTATGGCGAAGGATCCGGTCTTCCTGGCGGCGGGCACGAAGGAAGGCTTCGAAATCAACGCGGTCTCCGGTGAGGAGATGCAGAAGATCGTCGCCCAGATCGTCGCGACGCCCAAGCCCATCGCTGATCGCCTCAACCAGATCATCGGCGGCGTCGAGCAGAATACGGGCCACAAATGAGCGGGAGCGCGAATCGGATCATCGCGCTCCTTTGGCGTGAAAGAAGTGACTGGAGACCAGAATGAAAACGCGCCTGCCCATCAGCCTCGCCGCCGCGCTGGCCCTGTGCGCGCCCGCGCAGGCGCAGCAATCCATCGAGAGCTTCTATAAAGGCAAGACGATCGATTTCTACATCGGTTTTTCGCCGGGCGGCGGTTATGATTTTTACGCGCGCCTGCTCGCCCGTTTCATGGGCGAACATATTCCCGGCAAGCCCAATATCATCGCCAAGAACATGGCGGGCGGGGGCAGCCGAACGGCGGCGAGCTACATGTACACGGTGGCGCCGAAGGATGGCACGGCGCTGGCGACAGTCGATCAGGCGACGCCTGTGCAGCAGGCCGTGGGCGATCCCACCATCAAGTTCGACACGGCGAAATTCAACTTCATCGGCAATCCCGTGGTCGACAATAATGTGGTCGTCACCTGGCATACGTCAGGGGTGAAGACCATCGAGGACGCCACGAAGAAAGAATATGCGATCGGCGCCACGGGCCTCAACACATCCTCGCAATATCCCCAGGCCCTGAACATCGTGGCCGGCACGAAGTTCAAGATCATCCTTGGCTATCCCGGCGCCAATGAAATCAACCTCGCCATGGAGAATGGCGAGGTCGCGGGGCGCGGCAGCAATTCATGGGCGTCCTACAAGGCCACCAAGCCCGACTGGATCCGCGACAAGAAAATGAATGTGCTCGTGCAGATCGGCTTGCAGAAGGCGAAGGATCTGCCCGATGTGCCGCTGCTGATGGATCTGGCGAAAAATGACGAGGACCGGGCCGCGCTCAAGCTGCTGTCCGCGCCGCCGGACATCGGTCGCCCGGTCTTCGCGCCGCCCGGCGTGCCTGCGGATCGGGTGAAGGCCCTGCGCGACGCTTTTGACGCCACCATGAAAGACGCCGCCTTTCTGGAGGCCGCCAAACGCGAAGGGCTCGACATCGACCCGGTCTCCGGCGAGCAATTGCAGAAGATCGTGAACGAGATTCTGGCCGCGCCCCAGCCGGTGCGCGACCGTCTGGCGACGCTGATCGAGGTGAGCCAGCTGGGCGGCGCCAAATAGTCGCCGCCCGACGGGTTCAAGCTCTCAAAGATACCAGTTCGGCTTGCGTTTCTCCTTGAAGGCGGCGACGCCTTCGTCCGCCTCCGGGCTCTTGCCATGGCGGGCGTCGCGCACGACCGGGTCAAAGAGCATGGAGACGGGCGGCGCCGCGAAATCCGCCACCCGCGCCTTCAGGGTCGCGATGGCGCCGGGCGCGCCATGGAGCAGGGCGTCGATGAGGGCCTCGAGGCGCGCGTCCATGTCGCTCGCGGCGGCGATCTCGCTCACAAGCCCGAGCCGGTGCGCCTCCTGCGCCACGATGCGCTCGCCCGAATAGCCATAGCGCCGGAACGCGCGCAGGCCGATGGCGCGCACGAAGAGCCCCGCCAGAGGCGTGGAGGGCGCCATGCCCAGCCGCACCTCGGGAATGGTGAAGAAAGCCTCCGGCGTTCCCATCACGATGTCGCAGCAGGCCACAAGCGCCAGGCCGCCGCCCGCCGCCGCGCCCTGCACCATCGCGATGGTGGGCTTTGGCGTGCGCTCGATGGCCTCCAGCATGGTGGCGAGGGTGAACTTCGGCTCGCTGTCGCCCCGTCCGCCCACATCCGCGCCTGCGCAAAAATGCTTGCCCGCGCCGCGCAGCACGATCACCCGCACCGAGGCGTCCGCGCCCAGTTCCTGCATGCAGGAGCCCAGTTCGTCGATGAGCGCCGGATTCATGGCGTTGCTGCGGTCCGGCCTGTTGAGGGTGACGCTGGCGACGCCGCGCGGCCCGCGCGCACAGATGATGGTTTCGTAGGTCATTCGTTTCTCCCCTGTCGCGCGGTCTGCGCCCGCTGCGTTCGGCCCCAGACTTAAACGGAACACGGCGGCGCGCAAGATCATTTGGCCGATCCCGTGCAAGGGCGCGTCGGCCAGCGGAACCAATTCCCCAGCATGACTGTTTTTTGCAGGTCAGACCAGAAAGCCAGACCGGAGATTGCGATGCAAAGCGACCCAAAGGCCAATACTGGAGCGGCGCCATCCCCCGACGGCGCAAAAGCGTCCCCCTTGCGCGGCCTGCTGGACCAGCCCATCGCCACGGGCGCCGATTTCGTCGGGGAACTGGCCCGCTCCGCGCGCGGGCTCGCCGACAATCTGGATGGCGGCGCCCCGCAATTGGCCCAGATGGTGCGCCGCGCCGCCAGCACGGCTGAAAGCCTTTCCCATGACATCCGCGACAAGTCGGTTCACGAACTCGCCGATGTCACGAAGGATTTCGCCCGCCGCCAGCCAGCGCTCTTCGTGGGCGCGGCGGCTGCGGCCGGGTTTCTGCTGGCGCGCTTCATAAAGGCGGGCGTGAGCGCCCCTGCGCCCCGGCCCCGCGTCACCCAGGCGGCGCAGCCTTCGACCACCGCAGGCCTGTCGGCCAAGCCGACGTCCACGGCCCAGCAAAGCGCGGGGACTTACCATGACGCATGAGACATTCGGGCGCGTTTCGGCGACAGGGCTCATCGCCGACACATTCAATGATCTGTCGGACTTGTTGCGCAAGGAAATGCGCCTCGCCAGCGCGGAAGTGTCCCGGTCGGTGACGACCAGCATCCGCGCCACCGTGATGATGGCGGTGGGCGGCGCCTTCATGCTCATGGCCCTGCTGATCGCGCTTGGCGGGCTCGTGCTCGTGGTCGTGACCTATGGGTTTGATTTGCATGTGGCGTGCTTCATGGTCGCGGGCGGCCTGGCCGTGATCGGGCTCCTCCTGTTCCTTTATGCGCGCGCGCAACTGAGCGCGGACAGGCTCGCGCCCGCCCGCAGCCTTGGGCAAATGCGCGAAGCGATCCGCACCACGAAGGAGCATCTGAAATGACCACTCACGAGCACTCCGGACGCAACAACGCCAGCCTGGCCGACTTCGTCTCCGACACCATGCGCCACCGTCCCGAAGCCTTGCTGCTGGTCGCCGCAGGCGCGGCCTTGATGCTCACGCGGGGGCGCGGCTTCGGCCTTTCGGAATTGTGGACTGGCGCCGGTTCGCGCAGCGACGCGGCGCAGGGCGTCGGCGAGCGCATCCATGCAGCCGCCGACAGCGCGACCCATCTGGCCTCCGACATGCGCGAGCGCGTGGGCGAGCAGGTGGACGACCTGCGCGAAACGGTCAGCGACTACGCCGAGCGCGCCACCCACCGGGCGCAGGACACGCGCGAAGCCCTGACCCGCCGCACCGGCGCCGCCATCGAGCGGGCGCGCTCGAGCATGCAGGAGAACATCGACTACATGCTGCGCGAACAGCCGCTCGCCCTGGGCGCCGTCAGCCTGCTGGCGGGCATGGCCATCGGCGCGGCCCTGCCCAGAACCGAGATCGAGGCTGACGTCGCCGGACTTGCCCGCGAGCCCCTGCGCGAGGGCGCGAGCCGCAGGGAGGCCTTCATCGCGGCCGCCGAGGCCCGCGTCTCTGCGCACTCCTCCTGACCTGTCCCGCGTGAGGCTCCGCCATGACCCATGCAAGCACACTCGATGACCTCGAACGGGATGTGGCGCGCGCCCGCGCTCGCCTCGCCGACGACATCGCGCGCCTGCGCGATCCGCGCGCCATGGCGCAGGCCAAAGCGGAGCTGATGGATCGCGCCAGCGACTACAGGGATCGTCTGGTGGAGAAAGTCGGCGGCGCCGCCAGCCAGCGCGCCCAGGGGCTCGCCGATGTGCTGGTCCAGCGGGCGCAGGACAATCCGGGCGCGGTCGCGGTCATGGGCGCGGGCCTCGCCTGGCGCCTGTGGAAACATCCGCCCGTCGCCAGCCTGCTGCTGGGGGCGGGCCTCGCCAGCTTGCTGGCGGGGCGCGGGGAGGAGGGCGCTGGGCGCTCCGACGGCCTGCTGGGGCGTGTGCGCGAGGTCAACCGCGCCACCCACGCCATCGGCGACCGGGCGGCGGACATGGCCGCAGACCTGGCGCAGCAGGCGCGGGGCCTTGGCGATCAGGCCG
>CANCSY010000089.1 GCA_947380915.1 Beijerinckiaceae bacterium | reverse complement strand
TCGGCAAGCTGGCCGCCGGCCTGTTCTCGGGGTCGCTGGCGCTGATCTCGGAGGCGGGCCATGGCTTGCTCGACACCGGCGCGACGATCCTGACCTATTTCGCCATCCGCGCCTCCGGCAAGCCCGCCGACGAGGAGCATCACTATGGCCATGGCAAGGTGGAGGCGGTGGCGGCGCTGGCGGAGACGGGGCTGCTGATCGTCCTCGCCATCTATGTGATGGTGGAAGCCGTGCGGCGCCTTGTGGGCCATCAGGCCGACCCCATCGAGGCGACCTGGCCGGTTTTCGCTGTTCTTGTGGTCTCCATCGTGGTGGATCTCGTGCGCTGGCGCTCCCTCAGCGCCATCGCCGAGCAGACCAAGAGCGACGCCCTGGCGGCGGACGCCCTGCATTTCTCCAGCGATCTCGTCGCTTCCGTCTGTGTGCTGCTGGGCCTCGCGGCCTCGCGCTATGGCTATCATCAGGGCGATGCGCTGGCCGCCATCGGCGTGTCGGTCTTCATCGCCATCGCGGGCTATCGGCTGGGACGTCGCACCATCGACACCCTGGTGGACGCCGCCCCCAAGGGCCTCGCCGCGCAGATCCGCACCAGCGTTCAGGCGGTGACCGGGGTGGTGAATGTGGAGAGCGTGCGCCTGCGCCCCGCAGGGCCGCAGGTGCTGGGCGAGGTCGGGATCATGGTCCCCCGCAGCATGCCGCTGGAGCGGGTGGCCAATGTGAAGCAGGAGGTCGCCGCCGCCATCGCGCTGGTGGCGCCGGAGGCCAATGTCACCATCACCGCCAACCCAATCGCGCTGGATGACGAGAGCGCCCTGGAGCTGGTTCTGCTGATCGCCGCCCGGCGCAGGCTCGCGATCCACCATGTGACCGTGCAGGAAATCAACGGCGTCAAGGCGGTGAGCCTCGATCTCGAGCTGGACGGGAGAATGACCCTGGGCCATGCCCATGAAATCGCCTCCTCCCTCGAGGAGGCCATCGAGGCGGAGCTGGGGCCGGGGGTCGAGGTGGAGACCCATGTGGAGCCGCTGGAGATCGCCGAACTCAGCGGTCGCGACGCCACCACCCAGAAAGCCAGCGCCATCGAGGCAGTGCTGACGCAGGCGGCGCAGGAAGGCGGCGTGATCAGCGACGTGCACGATGTGCGGGTGCGCGAGACGCCGAACGGGCTGGTGGTGAATTATCACTGCCGGGCGGATCAGACGCTTACCGTCGATCAGGTTCACGACGCCGTGGACGAACTTGATCGCCGCGCCCGCCGATCCGAACCCGCAATCTCGCGCATCGTGGGCCATGCGGAGCCGACCCTGGGCTGAGATTGGTCAGCACAGGCTAATTGCGATAGGAGGAGCGACGCTCCCCGCTATTCCCGAGATCCGCCATGTCCGCCCTGAAATCGCGTCCCTTCCTCCTGCTGATCGCCGGATTTCTGGTCCTGTTCATCGGTGGTGGGGCGAGGCTGGCCATCGGGCTTACCCTGCGGCCCATGGTCGAGGAGCTGGGCTGGGGGCGCAGCGAACTGGGCGTGACCGTCGCGGTGTTTCAGGTCGTCACCGCCATCGCCATGTTTTACGCAGGTAAGATCGCCGACAGCATGAGCCTGCGGCTGGTGCTGGGCGGCGGCGTGGCGCTGGGCGGGCTGACCATCGGCGCCATGTGCCTCGTCACCGAGCCCTGGCACGCCTTCGTGCTCTACGGGATCGCCTTCGCCATCGGCAATGGAATCGCCTCGACGACGCCGGTCGCGGTCATGGTGACCCGCGCCTATCCGCAGAAGGCGGGCATGGCCAACGCCATCGCGCTGGGCGGCATGAGCGTGGGGCAACTCGTTGTGGTGGCCGTGCTGGCGGCGGTGCTGGTGAGCATCGGCTGGCGCTCCGTTTATGTCTGGGTGGGCGCAGCCCATTTCATCCTCATTCCCCTGATCATGGCCGCCGTGCCGGGACGCGCGGCGGACGCCAGGGCGCGAACCGCCGCCGCGCAACAGGGCATGACCCTTCGCGAGGCCTCGCGCACGAAACAGTTCTGGCTGCTGATCGGAATCTTCGCCATCTGCGGCTTTGACGATTTCTTCGTCACCACCCATGTGGTCGCCTTCGCGCAGGATCGGGGACTGGGCGCCTATATGGCGGGCAACATGTTGGCCGCGATGGGGATCGTCGGCCTGATCGGGGTGATCGTGTCTGGCGGTTGGGGGGACCGGTCCGGCCCCATCGCGCCTGCCATCGCCTCTTTCCTGGCGCGGATGGCCGTGTTCGGCCTTGTGGCGGTGGACCAGTCGCCGCTTTCGGTGATGATTTTCGCGCTGGTCTTCGGCGTGACCTTTCTCGCCACGGCGCCGCTCACGGTGCTCTTCATCCGCGACAGTTTCGGCACCCGCAATCTCGGCGCCATCGGCGGCCTCATCACCATGATCCATCACATGTGCGGTGGGCTGGGCGCCTATCTGGGCGCAGTGGTCTTCGATGGGACCGGCGCCTATGATCTGGTCTTCGTCGTGATGTGCGTGGCCTCGCTGGCCGCCGCCCTCTTCACCTGGGCGCTGTCGCGAGCCGGACCTGCGGACCCCTCGCTGGCGGCCCTGAAGTAAGCCCATTCTAGAGCTTGACCACCGACACACACCATGTTAGTGAATACTCACTCACGTAAAAAGTGAGCTCGTTACAGGGTCGGGAGACGGCGGTGATTTTCAGCAAGCTCATGTCGGCGCGCCGCTTTGCGCCTCTGTTCTGGTGCCAGTTCCTCTCGGCCTTCAACGACAATTTCGTGCGCCAGATGCTGGCCATGCTCATCCTGTTCCGGCTGGGCGAGGAGGCGGCGGGCTCGCTCATCACCCTTGCTGTGGGCATTTTCATCGCCCCTTCCCTGCTCCTGTCGGCGCTGGGCGGCGAGATCGCGGATTCCAACGACAAGGCGGTGATCGCGCGTCGGCTGAAATTCGCCGAAATCGGCGTCCAGATGATCGCCGCCGCAGGCTTCTGGTTCGGCTCCCTGCCCGTGCTCTACGTCGCGCTCTTCGGCCTTGGCGTCATCGCGGCCCTGTTCGGCCCGATCAAATACGGCATCCTGCCCGATCATCTGGAAACCCACGAACTGCCCGCAGGCAACGCCCTGATCGAAGGCGCGACCTTTCTGGCCATCCTCTGCGGCCTCATCGTGGGCGGCTATGCGGCGGACCATGCACGCGATCCCCTGGGCGTCGTGGCGCAACTCATGGTGATCGCGGTTTTGTGCTGGAGCGCGAGCCGTTTCATTCCCGCGACAGGCGCAGCCGCGCCCCATCTGCGCCCCTCCGCCAATATCTTCGCCTCCACCGGACGGCTGCTAACACAACTGGCCTCCGACCGGCGCCTGTGGATTGGCGGCGTCGCTGTCAGCTGGTTCTGGATGACCGGGGCTGTCGCGCTGTCGCTCGTCCCCGTCCTCATCAAGACCCGCATAGGCGGCGGCATCGATGTGGAGACAGCCATCAGCGCCCTCTTCGCCATCGGCATCGGTGTGGGCTCGGTGATGGCCGCCATCGTGGCCAAGGGGCGCATCCGGCTTCTGCCCGTCCCGCTCTCGGGCCTCGTGATGGCGCTCTTTCTGATCGATCTGGGCCTGGCGACCATGGGCCTGCCCAAGGCCATCGGCGAGACGGCCCTGGGCGCCTTCTTCACCAGCGCAACGGGCCTGCGCATCGCCATCGATGTGGCGGGGCTGGCGGCGGCCGGCGGCATGTTCGTGGTGCCGATCTTCTCCGCCGTGCAGGCCTGGGCGGGCGAGGACCGACGCGCCCGCGTGATCGCTGGCGTGAATATCCTGAACGCGATCTTCATGGTGGTCGGCACGATCATCGTCGCTGCGTTGCAGGCGGCGGGGGCGAGCGAGTCCGCGCTGTTGCTCACGCTGGGTCTGCTCAACATCGTTTTCGCCCTCTGGCTGTTCCGCGTCCTGCCGGGAAGCCTCGTGGGCGAGGCGCTGAACACCCTGTTTCGCATCCTGTTCCGCCTTGAGGTGCGCGGGCTCGAACATATCGAGGCGGCGGGCGAGCGTTGCGTGATCGCGCTCAACCACGTCTCCTTCCTCGATGCGCCGGTCATCCTGTCGATCCTCGATGGCAAGCCGGTCTTCGCCATCGACTGGCAGATCGCCAAGGCGTGGTGGGTGAGGCCCTTTCTGGGCATCGCGCGCTGCTTTCCCATGGACCCGACCAAGCCCCTTTCCACGCGCTCCCTCATCAGGGAAGTGCAGGCGGGCCAGCATCTCGTGATCTTTCCCGAAGGCCGCCTCACCGTCACTGGGTCTTTGATGAAGGTCTATGACGGCGCCGCCATGATCGCCGACAAGAGCGACGCCATGATCGTGCCCGTGCGCCTCGAAGGCCTCGACCGCACGCCCTTCACGCGGCTCTCCCATCTGAAAATCCGGCGCAAGCTGTTCCCCAAGGTGCGCGTGACCTTTCTCGCGCCACGCAAGCTGACCCTCGACCAGAATCTCGTCGGCCGCAAACGTCGCCAAGCCGCAGGGGCCGCGCTTTATGACATCATGTCGGACCTGCTCTTCGAGACCTCGTCCACCCATGCCACCCTGACCCAGGCACTGCATGACAGCATCGCCTTGCTGGGCGGATCGCGCATCATGCTGGAAGATCCCATCACCGGCGTCTTGAAGGCCCGCATGGTGGAGATCGGCGCCGCAGTCCTCGCGCGCAAGATCGCCATGCTCGGCAAGCCCGGCGACGCCATCGGCGTGCTCTTGCCCAACGCCAATGGCGCGGCGGTGACCTTCTTCGCGGTCCAGCAAGCCGGACGCGTCGCCGCCATGCTGAATTTCACGGCCGGCGCCGCCAACATGCGCTCGGCCTGCACGGGATCCCGCATCTCCCATATCCTGACCTCCCGCGCCTTCGTGGAAAAGGCGGACCTTGGCGCCGCCGTGGCCGAACTCGCGAAACAGGCGACGATTCATTATCTGGAAGATATGCGAAAGACCGTGACGAAGGCCGACAAACTGCGCGGCCTGCTGGAACGCGGACGCCCCCTCGTCCCCCGCAAGCCTGATGATGCCGCCGTGGTGCTCTTTACCTCGGGCTCGGAGGGCGCGCCCAAGGGCGTGGTTCTCTCGCACAGGAACCTTCTGACCAATCTGGCGCAGGTCACCGCGCGCATCGACATCACGCCCAATGACATCGTCTTCAATGTGCTGCCCATCTTCCACAGCTTCGGCCTCACGGGCGGCATGCTGGCGGGCATGCTCACGGGCATGAGGGTCTATCTCTATCCCTCGCCCCTTCACTACCGACAGATCCCCGAACTGATCTACGGAACCAACGCCACCATTCTCTTCGGCACGGACACCTTCCTCACCGGCTACGCCAAAATGGCGAATCCCTATGACTTCCGCTCCCTGCGCTACATCGTGGCGGGCGCGGAACGGGTGAAGGAGGAAACGCGGCGGCTGTATATGGAAAAATTCGGCCACCGCATTCTCGAAGGCTATGGCGTGACCGAGACCTCCCCGGTTCTGTCGGTCAATACACCCATGTTCAACAAGGCCGGAACCGTGGGCCGCATCATGCCAGGCATGGAGCACAGGCTCGACCCCGTCCCCGGCATCACCGAGGGCGGCCGCCTCTTCGTGCGCGGCCCCAATGTCATGCTGGGCTATTACCGCGCCGACAATCCCGGCGAACTCGAAGAACCGCCGGGTGGCTGGCACGACACCGGCGACATCGTCGTGATGGACGAAGAGCAATTCATCACCATCAGGGGCCGCGCGAAACGCTTCGCCAAGATCGCAGGCGAGATGGTCTCGCTGACCGCCGTTGAACAGATTTGCGGGGATTTGTGGCCGGAGGATCCGCCAGCAGTTGTCGCCGTGCCGGATGCGCGCAAGGGCGAGAGGCTTGTCATGGTGACGACAAGGGCTGACGCAACCCGTGCGCAGGTTCAGGCATGGATGAAGGAGCGCGGCGCGATCGAACTCATGCATCCATCGGAGATCATCACCATCGAGGCGCTGCCACTGCTGGGATCGGGCAAGACGGACTATGTCGAGCTTGACCGCCTCGTGCGCACAAAGCTCGGCCTTGTGACGGGGGCCTGAGATGGCCCGCGCGCCCCAGGTTGCAAGAACGCGCAACGGCGTCAGCACACGCGCCAGCATCGAAAAGGAAGCGCTGCGCCTTTTCGCGCAAAAAGGCGTCGAGGGAACCACCATCCGCGACCTGGCGCTTGCGGTGGGCGTGGCTGACGCCGCGCTTTATCGTTATTTCACGTCGAAGGAAGACATCGCGGCCGAACTGTTCGCAACCCACTACGGCGCGCTGGCGCGCAGCATTGAGGAAATCGACGCGCGCTCCCTGCCCTTTGCGGACACGGTCGGCGCGCTCGTCGATCTGCTTTGCGGACTCTTCGACGATGCGCCGGATGTCTTCACCTTCATCCTGCTCAACCAGCACGCCCATCTGCGCTATGTGCGCGATGACTCGAATGCGGTGGAGGCCCTGCGAGCGATCATGCGCAGAGCCCATGCGCAAGGCGATATCGACATGGAAGACGACGATCTGGCGACCGCAATGGCGCTGGGCGCGGTGCTGCAACCCTGCGTCTTCAAACTCTATGGCCGCCTGCCCGGCCCCATGCGCGCGCATGGGGCCGAACTGGCGAGCGCCGCCCTTCGGGTGCTTTGCAAAGATCAGTCACGCTCATGAAAGCGATATATTTCAAGAAGTTGAGCCGCAGGCTTGACCGCGAGGACAGCGATGCTCGCAACGGCAGGTAACTCAGCCCCCTTGGCGAGGACCGCTCAAAGCGTCATAACCTCTCCCTGTCGAGGAGAATCTGACCATGCGCACCGATACTGCACAGCCCGTCCGCCTGAGCGAATACCGCGCGCCCGATTATCTGATCGACACCGTGGATCTCGACATCCGGCTGAACCTGAGCGCTACGCATGTCAGGGCGCGCCTTTCGATTCGCCCCAATCCAAAAGGCCGCCCCGGCGCGCCGCTTGTGCTGGATGGAGACGGCCTTAACGCAACCACCGTGCTGCTGGATGGCGGCGCGCTGGATCTTGGCGCCATCGCCATCGGCCCCGAGCGCCTCACCGTTACGGAACCGCCGCGCAAGGCCTTCGAACTCACCATAGACACGATCGTCGATCCCTCGGCGAATACGCAACTCATGGGCCTTTACCGCTCGGGCTCCGCCTATTGCACCCAATGCGAGGCCGAAGGCTTTCGTCGCATCACCTATTTCCTCGACCGCCCAGACGTGCTGAGCGTCTACACGACGCGCATTGAAGCGGAGAAGGCGGAGGCGCCGGTGCTGCTGGGCAATGGCAATCTGGTCGAAAGCGCCGACATCAAGGGCTCCTCGCGTCACTATGCGGTCTGGCATGATCCCCATCCCAAGCCCTGCTATCTCTTCGCGCTGGTGGGCGGGGATCTCGGCTCGATCCATGACACATTCACCACCCGGTCAGGGCGCGAGGTGAAGCTCGGGATCTATGTGGAGCATGGCAAGGAGTCCCGCGCCGCCTATGCGATGGATGCGCTGAAGCGCTGCATGCGCTGGGATGAAGAGGCCTTCGGCCGCGAATATGATCTGGATGTGTTCAACATCGTCGCCGTGTCGGACTTCAACATGGGCGCCATGGAGAACAAGGGGCTGAATGTCTTCAACGATAAATATGTGCTGGCCCTGCCGGGCACAGCGACCGATCTCGACTACGCCCATATCGAAGGCGTGATCGCCCACGAATATTTCCACAACTGGACCGGCAACCGCATCACCTGCCGCGACTGGTTCCAGCTGTGCCTGAAGGAGGGCCTCACGGTTTTCCGCGATCAGGAATTCTCCTCCGACCAGCGCTCGCGCCCGGTCAAGCGCATCGCCGACATCCGCGCCCTGCGCGCGGCGCAATTCCCCGAGGATTCCGGCCCCCTCGCGCATAATGTGCGCCCCGAAACCTATCTCGAGATCAACAATTTCTACACGCCCACGATCTATGAAAAGGGCGCCGAAGTCATTCGCATGCTCAAGGCGCTGGTAGGCGCAGAGGCCTTCCGCAGAGGCATGGACCTCTATTTCGAACGCTGCGACGGAATGGCGGCGACGGTGGAAGATTTCATCGCCTGCTTTGCTGAAGCCTCGGGGCGCGATCTCACCCAATTCATGCGCTGGTACTCGCAGGCCGGCACGCCGCAACTGACGGTCGCCAGCGCCTATGACGCCAACGCGCGAACCTTCACGCTGACGCTGACACAATCCACCGCGCCGACCCCGGGTCAGCCCGACAAGCAGCCGCTCGTCCTGCCAGTGGCGCTGGGTCTGGTTGGCGCAGGCGGCGATCTGCCGCTGACCGCAGCCCAACCCGACGAAGACGGCGGCGCCAGCCCGCAGGAATGCGCCAGCGGCGTGTTCGAACTCCACACGGCTTCGCGCAAGATCGTGTTCCACAATATCGCGGAGCGACCGGCGCCCTCGATTCTGCGCGGCTTCTCCGCGCCCGTGAAGCTTGATCTCGATAGTCCTGCCGAAGACCTGCTGACCCTGGCCGCGCGCGACAGCGATCTCTTCAATCGCTGGCAGGCGATCCAGACCTCGGCGACGCGCCTCCTGTGCGCCTCGGTCGCCACCATCCGCGCTGGCGGCATGCCCGCGACCAATGCAGCCTTTGCTGATGCGCTGGGGAGCGTCCTCGACGCTTTCGCCGCCGACCCCGCCTTCACCGCGCAGGCGATCAGTCTGCCGACCGAGGCTGACATGGCCCGCGAGATTGGCAGGGACGTCGACCCAGACGCCATCCACATGGCCCGCCGCGAATTGCGCCGCAGCCTTGGCGCCCATCTGCAACCGCAGTTGCTGAAGGCCTACGAGGCTCTCTCCACCGATGCGCCCTATTCGCCGGACGCCCGCAGCGCTGGCGCAAGGGCCCTGCGCAATGCTGCGCTGGATCTGATTGCCGCAGGCGATGCGCAAAAAGGCGCCGACATCGCCATGCGCCAGTTCCACGCCGCCCACAACATGACCGACCAGTTCGGCGCGCTTGCAGTCCTTTCCATGATTCCCGGCGACCAACGCGAACAGGCGCTCGACACCTTCTACCGCACCCATGCGGCGGACCATCTCGTCGTCGACAAATGGTTCGCCCTGCAAGGGCTGATCCCCGAAGCTTCCACCTTTGAGCGGGTGCGCTCCTTGATGCAGCACCACGCCTTTACCTACGCCAACCCCAACCGCTTGCGTTCCCTCATCGGCAGCTTCGCCGCCAACCTCACCCAGTTCCACGCCGCCGACGGACGCGGCTACGATCTCATCGCTTCGGTGGTGCTGGAGATGGACAGCCGCAATCCGCAGGTGGCGGCGCGCCTGCTCGGCGCCTTCCGAACCTGGCGCTCCATGGAGGCTGGTCGCCAGCGTCATGCGCGAGTTGCCCTGGCGCGCGTGGCGGCCGCTCATGGCCTCTCGCCAGATGTACGCGACATCGTGGACCGCTCGCTGGCATGAAGTATGCTGTGAAATAACCAACGGACTCCTTTTGTTCGTGGCTTTCGCCTCACATGCGCCCGCAAAAAAACTTTAATCACGCAACGTATCATTAACCTCTGGACAAAAACCGCCGCTCGGATTCAACTGAGACTGATTCGGGGGCAGATGCGGCACATTTTCCCCCGGATTGACTTATGTTTCGAGGGGGCTCCATGGCGCGTGCGAACGCAGCCAGCGCATCCGCGCATGCGGAAGCGTTGCGACAACTTGCACGAATATTGAACGCATCGATGACCGCGCAAAAGCCCCGCCTCACCGGCTGGGGAAGCCGCGCGATTCCCATCGCTGTCGCTCTGTTTCTGCTGCTGGTGATGATCACCGCGGCCCTGCAGACCATGCAGGCGCGCGATCATGCCATCCAGGCGGCACGTGGCGAACTGGAACTCATCGCCAGCACGGTGGCCGCCGAAATCAGCGCAGCCAGCGCGGCGCCTTTCAACCCTGGCGCGCTTGAACCCGCCCTTCCCGAGCGCGTGCTGCGCAATGAACGCTTTATTCTCATAAGCAACACAGATGGCCAGATCATCGCGACCCTGCCAAAGACGCATGACGCGAAAGGCGCCCTCGCCACCCAACTGGGCGCGGACCAGGCCCTCATCACCTTCGCAGAGAAAGCTGGCGTCCTTTCCATCGTTCTGGAAAACGGCGCAGACGCGCTGGCGGCGGTCCGCAATCTACCCCAATCCCAGGGACAGGTCGCCGTTGTCCATCCAATACATGGCGTGTTGACCGATTGGCGCGCCACCGTGCTTCGCGCCAACATTCTTCTTTTCATCACAGCCACCGTACTGGGTCTGGCGGCGGTGGCCTTCGCGCGACAATCAGGCGCGACGCGAAAATCGCAAACCGCTTTCGAGGCCCTGCGCGAGCGCATGAACACCGCCCTCAGCAGGGGCCGCTGCGGTTTGTGGGATTGGGATCTTTCGCGCGGGCGCATCTACTGGTCAGCCTCCATGTATGAACTGCTGGGGCTGGCGCCGAGCCACGATTTCCTGTCTTGCGGCGACGTGAACAAACTCCTTCATCCCGAAGACGGCGATCTGGCGACCATTGCGCAGGAGCTCGCCGCCTCAGGCGCCACCAGCCTCGACCATACATTCCGACTCCGCAATGGTCCGGGAGACTGGATCTGGGTGCGAGTACGTGCGGAAATAACCAATGATGCAGCCAACGACACAGCCCATCTCGTCGGCATCGCAGTGGACATCACCGACCAGCAGGCCCTCGCGGAACGCTCCGCCACCGCCGACATGCGCCTGC
>CANCSY010000088.1 GCA_947380915.1 Beijerinckiaceae bacterium | reverse complement strand
AAGCCTGATCGCCGCGCAACCGCAAATCCCGGTCGTGGCTTTGCTGCAGACATGCGACCCCGGCGTCGCCGCGCGATTGATCGAGCGCAAGGTGAGCGGCCTGATCACGGCCGACAGCACGATCGAATTGACTGTTGCGGCGCTGCGCTATGCGCGCGCGGGGGGCAGCTTCGCTCCTCCAAGTCTATGGCGCGGCGCCCAGCAGGCGCAGCAGCAGTCGCCCCAGCCACTGACCCTGCGGGCTGAAACCATGGAACTGGCGAGCCATCAGGAAACATCCTTCACGCCGCGCGAAATCGAGGTGCTGCATCGTTTGCGTCAGGGCCTGCAAAACAAGATCATCGCCTTTGAACTGGGTATATCCGAAAGCACAGTGAAAGTGCATCTGCGCAATGTGATGAAAAAGCTCCACGCCTCCAACCGCACCCAGGTGGCCTTCATGCTGCGCCGCTTGCCGCATCTGACCACGAATGGCGCGACGGGCCGGGAACATTCCCCGCAATAGGGGCCGGGCTGCTATCCCCCGTGCTGCGCCAGCATCACCCAGGGGCGCGGGGCGAAAGCGTCGTCAAGAATGGGCGCGGCGCCGCTCATCAGGCTATGGGCCTTGAGGGGTGGCGCGGGGACTGGCGTCATCGCCGCCTCATGCTGCGCGACCGCGGCGGGGCTCATCACAGGGGCTTTGGCCATGACAGGCCTTGGCGCCGGGCGCGCGGGGGTCACGACCACATCGCGGCCCGCATAGGCCAGAGCCTCCGGTCGGCTGACGTCGCCAAGATTCACGCCCGCCTTCGCCATGGCCATGAAGATCGCGTGCTGGCCGCCGTCCGCATAGGTGGTGCGAATCGAAGCGCCGCCTTCCTTCGCCAGCGCCGCGCTGCGCGCCTCTTCCTGCGCATGATGATCGCGAGCGATCTGGTCCAGCTCGGGCGTGCGGCCGTTGAAGGCGTAGCGAGCGCCCACGACGCTCACGCGCGGCTCCTGGGCGGTGGCCTCGAAATGGTCGGAGCCTTCCTTCAATTGACGCCAGAAATCGATATTCGGATCGGCGCGATACAGGGCCATATTCTGCGCGCTCATGCGGAAGGGATAGGCCTGCATCTGGAAGGCGCCCTGCCCGGCGGCCAGCGCATCGCGCGCAAGGGCGTAGATTTCACCGATCTGCTGGTTGGTCATGGCGTAGCAGCCCGCTGACGAGCAGATGCCATGCACCATCAAGGCGGAGCCCGAGGCGCCGTGGACGCGGTCGAAGGCGTTGGGATAGCCGGTGTCGAAGGACAGATGGTAGGCCGAGTTGGGGTTCATCTGGCGCGGCGTGATGGAATAGAAGCCCTCCGGCGACTGGCGATCCCCCTGCCTGCGCTTGGGGCCAAGCTGGCCTGACCACCGGCAGATGGGGAAGCTCTTGAGCAGGGCGTAGCGCCCCTCGCGGGTCTGCTTCCAGACCTCCAGAACCGATTCCTTCTTGTAGCTGCGGATGAGGATCGGCGCGCCGGGCGCCATGTTCTTCTGCGCCATCAGGGCCATGGTGACAGCGGGTACGGGCGCCTCGGCCTTACCCGCCGCAAAGGCGGTCGAAGCCAGCACGCAGGCCAGCGCGCAAGCGCCAAGCAGACGGCGCAGTCGCAGGCCGGGTGAGGCGGCTTCGCCCCGTGACGCCAATGAATTCATGCCCTCGCCATTCCAACAGGATACGCAGCGGGCTTAGGCGCGTCCTGTGGCGAGATTCCGCCAAAAGCTGGGCGCTGGCCCGCCATGGCAATCTGGCGCCTTGTGGTTAATTGAACCTTTCGCGTGTAGGCAAGCTGATCTAGAACAGCCCACACGGTCGCCTTGCTGGTGTTCGGCCCGTGGTGGCCATGATGGGCGACGCCCGGGAGAGGTGTCCCATTCCGGCGATAACGTGAAAATGATTGGCCTGTGCAAATACCTGCTCAAGCTCACCATCTCGTCCCCTGACGCCCATGACCGCTTCGGTCGGCATATGGACAAGCAGACCGACGTTGCGGCATGGTTCAAGCCATTCTAGGTGGAGTATGGATTCACCTAAGCCGGAACTGGAAAAAAGGGAGCCTATTGAGCATGACCACGCCCGCTATCCCGAACAAGCCAGCTTTGCGCAAGGCGCTTATCGCCGCCGCCTGCCTGCTCGGCGCGCCCGCCTTCGCCGCTGACGGGCGCCCGGAATGGCTGCCCGAGGGATCGCTGGGCACAGGCCTGCCCCTCCTGGCGGACCCCGGCGGGTTAAGGGCGGCGCTCTGGGAAAAGGGCTTCAAATATCAGCTGAACTATCTCGGGGATCTGCTGCGCAACCAGAACGGCGGGCTGCGGCGCGGGACAGCCTATAGCAGCCGCCTCGAACTGGTGGTGGACGGGGACCTTGAGAAAGCCGCAGGCTGGAGCGGGGCGTCGGTCCACCTCAACGCCTATCTGATCAATGGATCGGGGCTTTCGCGTTCCTATGTTGGCAATCTCATGACCGTCAGCAATATCGAGGCTCTGCCCGCAACGCGCCTTTACGAGGCCTGGATGGAGCAGAAGCTGGCGGATGGCAAAATGGCGGTGCGCGCCGGACAGTTGGGCGCAGATACGGAATTCGTGACGAGCAATTACGCCAGCCTCTTCATCAACGGCACTTTCGGTTGGCCGGTGATCCACGCAAGCGATCTGCCTACCGGCGGCCCGTCCTATCCCCTCGCCACGCCCGGCGTCCGGCTCGGCTTCTATCCCACCGATCAGTTGAGCATGCTTGTCGGCGTGTTCAATGGCGATCCGGCAGGTGTCGGCATTGTCGAGGCGCAGGTCGCCAATCGGCACGGCCTGAATTTCCGCGTGCATGACCCCGCTTTCCTGATCAGCGAGGTTCAGTTCAAATATGGCGACGACAAGAGCTCCACCGGCCTTTCCGGCACGGCCAAGATGGGCGCATGGACGCATCTTGGCAAGTTCGCCGACCAGCGGTACGGCGCTGATGGCCTGTCGCTGGCCAGTCCCGAGAGTTCCGGTGAGGCGTTGCAGCGCAGAGGCGATCGGGGCGTCTATGCGGTGCTGGATCAGCAGGTCTACAGGCTTGCGGATGATCCGGCAAAGGGCGTGGGCCTGTTTGCGCGCATCGCCGCCGCCCCGAGTGATCGCAATCTGATCGATTTTTACGCCGATGGGGGCGTGAACGTCAGCGGCATGATCGCCAGCCGACCCGACGACGCCTTTGGCGTCGCCATCGCCTATGCGCGCATCAGCCGCGCCACCGTCGGGCTGGATCGGGATATGGTCCGGTTCGCCAGCGTGATCGGTCCCGTGCGCTCTTCGGAAATGGTGCTGGAGGCGACCTATTCAGCGCAGATTGCATCTGGCTGGACGCTCCAACCCAACGCCCAGTATGTGTTGCGCCCCAATGGCGGCATAGACCCGAACAATCCCGCCCGCGCCCTGCGCAACGCCGCCATCTTTGGTTTGCGCACGAGCTTGAAGTTTTAAGACTGGACAGAACGCGCAAGCACGCCCTCCTGATCGCGACCCTTGATTTGGCCGCACTGGCGAGCGAGGGCGCGCGCGCCGAGGACCCAACCTTCCGCATCGAGTTCAAGGATGGGGCCGCCTTTGGAAGAAAGAATTAACCAAGACAAAGCAATTTCCGAACAGTCAAAAATCGGTTTCCCCCGGAAAACCGGGATTCCTAATCGTTGTAAAGACTAACAAATTAACCGAATTAATCAGATCTTAATCATTAAAACTCTACGTTGGCGGTCATGAGCGCCATCTTAATCGAGAGTGCGGCGCTTCTTCGACAGGCGTGCTTCCCATGATGATCTCCTCCGTCAGCCCCTCCATGGTCTACCAGGCGAACCCGCTGGTTTCGAACCTGCGCGCCAATGGACTGACGCCGAACAAGGCGATTCTGGCGGCCACTGACGTCAAGGGAGCCATTCAGCAAATCGGCATGGTGCAGCGTGGCCCGGCCAACAAGGCCGCCATCACCGCCGCCCTGCAGGAGCGCATCTCCGCCGATGTGGCGGCGGGCAATCTCACCGCAAATGATGCAGCCGCCGTTTTCAAGACTTTCGAAGAGATGGACCCGGCCAAACAGGTCGGCGGTCCCGGCGCAAAGGCGAAACCGCCCCGCGCACAGGGCGACGCCCCCAGCCTGACGAAAGAACAGATCGACGCCCAGATCGCGCAAATTGGCGCGGTCGACAGCCAGCGTCTGGCGATGCTCAAGGACATTTCCAACCACTTCACCGCCGCAGACGTGAATGCGGACGGCAAGGTGAGCCATGACGAAGCGCAGACCTATCTGCGCAAGAACCAGGATCCCTCCCGTCAACCCCCGGAAGGCGAGACCCCTGATGGCCCGCCTCCCGCAGATGGCGCCGGCGGCCCCCCTCCAGCCGACGGGGCTGGTGGGCCGCCGCCAAAAGATGGCGCGGGTGGACCTCCCCCTCGGGGTGGTGGCGGCGGTGGTGGTGGCCAGGCCTCCTCGAACAAGACGGTGCTGAGCGAAAGCACCACAGTCATCGGCAGCTTGCAGACGACGACCACGCTCTATACGGACGGCACGACCGAGACCAAAACCGAGGCGGTGAGCGCTGACGCCCTCAGCACCACCTACAGCAAGGCCTCCGTCACCGACCAATTGAAGGCCGGCGCCAGCGCCAATACTGGCGACGTAAAGGTGCAGTCGTACCTGTCCTCGATCACGCCGGGATCTCTGTTCGACTTCCTGGTGCATTGATCGGTATGGCGGGGCGCGCCGCGCTTTCCTGAGCGCCCCACAGCTCGCGATCTCGCAGCTCTCCTGAATGGCGGCTATTGCATGCGCTCGGCCGGGCTTCGCCATCAAGGCGAGCCATGGAGGCCGCAAGCGCCGCAGCATCATGCCTGATCGCGCACGGCGGGCCTTGATCCTCAAGCGCCGTCTCCAAGCCCTGCGCCCCCCGCAAAAGCCCCATTTTGATCAAACGAATAAAGTAAAAAATCAAAAAACCACCAAACCATAATATATATTAAACTTTCATCAGCACACGATTACTTTCAACTTAGAAAAAATACTTATTTTTACAAAATGAACACTAATTTATTTTAGTATTTTCTCTATAATTGTCTGGTTTATATTTAAAAGGTGAAGCTGAAAACCGTTCTCTCATTCAACGGGCAACAGCAGCAAATCCGGATCAGCGGCGCGGCGCCGTTGATTTTTCTGGTTCTCCCGGGAGTTAGGCCATGACTGTCATCAATACGAACACCGGTTCGCTCTACGCTCAACAGTCACTGACAACCAATGCGCGCAGCCTGGCGACTGTGATGCAGCAATTGTCGACGGGCAAGCGCATCAACAACGCCGTGGACGATGTCGCAGGGCTCGCCATCAGCACAAGGCTGACCTCGCAGATCAAGGGCCTCAACCAGGCCGTGCGCAACGCCAATGACGCCATCTCGCTCATTCAGACGGCGGAAGGTTCCACCGAACAGATCACCAACATGCTGCAACGCATGCGCGAGCTTGCCGTGCAGGCTTCCAACGACACCAATAACGACAAGGACCGCGGATTTCTGAATGGCGAGTTTCAGCAGTTGCGCAACGAACTCGACCGCATCGGTCAGAACACCCAGTGGAACGGCGCCAATATTCTGGATGGCACGGGCGGCAACCAGCAGGACGGCGCCTTCGCCTTCCAGGTCGGCGCCAATTCCCGGCAGACAATCTCGATCACGCTCCCCAATCTGCAAACCGGCATCGCTGATCCCGTGACGGCGGCCGGCGGATCCTCCACCATGACCGCAACGACCACCGCCGCCACGATGAGCTTCGCCACCGTGGACACGACCATCGCCGCCGCAGGACACACTGCTGCTGATTATCTCGGCGTCACCTTCGAGGCCTCCATTGCTGGCAAGAAGGTTCAGTATCAGGTCTCGCAAGCCGATGTGGACGGCGTGACCGGCGCCAATGGCGCGACGACCCAGCCCATGTCCGTGTCCATCGCCCAGGGCATCGAAGCCAAGATGAAGTCGGCTCTGGGCGCAGGCTGGACATTCGACGACAGCACCACAGTCACGGGCAATGCGACGAGCGCCGCGACGGCGGGCACGCTGGTCGCGACCGCGCCAACGTCGGAGCCGCTGGTGGTCGCCGACACCAAGATCTCCGTCGTGCAAGGCGACCTGTCCGCCATTGGCGGCGCAGCCACGGACATCACCAGCGCCAACAACGCCAGCAAAGGCCTGCAAGCCATCGACTCCGCCCTGCAGACCGTGAGCGACAAACGCGCCACCATGGGCGCCATCATCAGCCGCCTACAATTCGCCTCCGACAACCTGTCCAATGTCGCGGCCAAAGCCACGGAGTCGCGAAGCCGCATCGAGGATACTGATTACTCGACAGCGACCACCGAACTCGCCAAGCGCAACATCATCCAGCAGGCGGCGCAAGCCATGCTCGCCCAGGCCAACCAGGCGCCGCAGATGGTGCTGCAACTGCTCAAATAAGCTGGAAACATGGCATAAGGGGCGAACGGCGTTGAACTGACCGCTCGCCCCTTCGCAAGGCGCAAAGGCTTTGCGAAGCCACACAAGCAGGCGCATATCGTCTTCAGACATCATCAACCAAACATCGTGGTCACCAAAACTTTAAACGGAACATTTCCCGGCATTTGCATCACGTCTCATCACCGATGGCACGGCGAGACTGGCGAATGAATCATGCAGGCAAAGTCGCTCATTGGGCGCGCAAGGCAATAATTTTTAAAAAAAAACGGCGACGATTTCTCAGTGTTCGCTTTCAGCACAAGCACTCACAAGCGGAACCCCTTATTAAGGATGCCCGCCATTGTAACTTGCGACAGTCGATCAACTATGGACAGATGAGTTTGTAGCGTAGAGGGGTGTGCACCGTGATTGCCAAAAAAAGCGATGACTGCGATCCGGTCTGTCAGGATCCCCATGACGATCTGAAGTACAAGCACGCCGACCTTGAATGGTATGGCGAAGCTTACGAGCGCCTCTACATTCAGAAGCTTCAGATAGATGACAGCCTCAAAGCGCTCGCCGCGAAACTAGCGCCGAAGCAGACGATCCTGCACTGATGGGCGCAGCTTTTGAAGTCTGCCGCCCGCAGATTTCAATGAACATGCTTCACGCGTCTTGCGTTGCCTATAGCGTCTTCAACCGCGACACGCCGCGTACTGCGTAAATTGTTATTCGCGACCAAGAACCGGGCCGGAAGATGCGCAGCGACCCTCCAGGCGATGCATTGCTTCATCATCAAGCCGCGCGCTGCAATTTCAACCAGGGGCCGATGGCGACGACGCTTCTTGTTTGGAGAACAAGCTTCGCATCCATATAGACACAATAAACATAGGCCTTGGAGGGCGATCTCTTTTTCACGATATTAATCATGCAATGATCCATCCTTGAGATTTTCAGAGCTGCGTGAAAGCAGCTACCGCGTATTCATCAACTGCTCATGAAAAACTTATTGCTTTCCCTTGATTTGTTTTCAATCCAAGTCGCTGGATGTGGTTAAATGCTTAACTGAAACACCCATCAGGACTTTGTTGATATGGGGCGCGTGAATTGATGCTATTTCAAAACCCAAGACCGTCAAACCAGCAAAAAACGGAAGCTTCAATCTGGGTTCGAGGGCGCTGCGTCATCAAGCGCAATCATCGCATCGCCCAAAGATGCTGAACTGAAACTTTTGCACGGAACCCCATGGGGTCAAATGCCCATGCGCGCGGGTCTCGACCAGCGCGAAAGCCTGCCCAAGCATTTCCTTCAGGCTCGCAGCGTCATGGCGCATGATGGGTAAGCCGCTGCATGTCTCGGGGCCATCCAGCGCAAAAGTGGCGATGATGGCGTGACCGCCGGGCTTCAATCCTGCGGTAAGACGCTCCACATAACGGGCGCGCTGCACAGGCTCCGTGAGGAAGTGGAAGGCGGCGCGGTCATGCCAGAGGTCAAAGGTCCGCACCGGGCGCCAATCCGTCGCGTCTGCGGCGATCCAGGTGACCTTAGCCGCCTGCCCGCCCAGCCGCGCCTGCGCCGCCCGCAGAGCCGCCGACGAGAGATCCAGCACCGTTACGTCCCCATAGCAGCGCTTCACCAGTTCATCGACCAACCGCGAGGCGCCGCCGCCCACATCGATGATGGCGGCGTCGGGCGCAGGCGCCAGCGCTGTGATCAACTCAAGGGAGAGCGCCGGGCTTTCCTGAAACCAACTGACCTGCGTCTCTGCCTTCTGTTCATAGACTGCTTCCCAATGGGCCTTCCTGTCGGCGCTCTGCATCACGCGCCCCTGTCCAGCGCCGCGAACAGGCTATCGGCCGCCTCGGCCGCCAGACGGGCGGCGCCGGGGTCCCGGCTGATCATGGCCACGACAATGGCGCCGTCGATCAGCAGCCCAAGCTGATGGGCCAGCCGGTTGGGATCGGCGGCGCCGGCCTCGAGGGCCAGGCTTTCGATCCGGCCCAGCACGGCCTTCTTGTGGGCGATGGTGATGTCGCGCAGCCGGTCCTCCGCCTTGTCGTGCTCGCCAATGGCGTTGATGAAAGGGCAGCCATAGAAGCGGTCCTGGGCGAACCATTCCCCCAGCAAGGGGAAGATGCGCCGCAGGCGGTCCACCGAGGCGTCCTCGCCCGCATCGAGCCCCGCCAGGAACCAGTCACGCCACTGGCGGCCCTCGCGCTCCAGCACAGCCTCCACCAGCTTCTCCTTGGAGCCAAAGGCCTTGTAGAGGGTCGCCTTGGCGGTCCCGGCCTCGGCCACTACCGTATCCACCCCCACCGCATTGATGCCGTAGCGGCAGAACAGCCGGGAAGCGGCCTCGATCAGGCGTTCGCGCGCGGGAACTTCACCAACAGGTCCATGGCCCGCCATGGGAAGCGATACAGCAACAGCGTCCATCGTACCCCCTTCCATCGTGGTCGCGGCGGGAAGCCTGACGACTAGACAGATCTGTCTACCTCTTTGGCGTTCTGCCCGTAAATCGGGCGCCCTGCCTAGTCCAGCGCAAGGGCGTCACCCCAACCCCCTCGGGAATCAAGGCCGCACGCGCTGGCACACGCCCTGCATATAACAGACCGTTCTGTCTGCGAAGAGCGGACATGGCAGTCAGCGGAGCAAAACCCATGAACGCACCAACCAACATCGTCCTGACCGGCTGCCTGGCGCCGATCGACAAGGGCGGGCTCGAAAAGCTCATCGAATCCGGCAAGGCCAACCCGAAGGTCATCAAGACCCTCAAGTGCAAGACCGTGGCGGAGG
This sequence comes from Beijerinckiaceae bacterium, assembly GCA_947380915.1. The sequence goes on along the minus strand of CANCSY010000088.1, from coordinate 1,536 downwards.
GGCGCTTCCGCCATCTCAACTACGTGCGCAATCTCGAGCCCTATATCGTGGACGAGCCCCCGGTCCTGCTAGGCGACGACACGGCCCCCAACCCCTCGGAAGCTTCTCTCGCGTCGCTTGGATCCTGCCTCGCTGTCGGCCTGCACGCCAATGCGGTGCATCGGGGCTGGACCGTGCGCAAGCTGGAACTGGAGCTGGAAGGCGACCTCAACATCACCGCCGTCTGGGGCACTGGCGACACGAGCGAGAAGCCAGTCGGCTTCACCGATGTGCGCGTGAAGGTGGACATGGTCTGCGACGGCGTCGAGCAGGCCGAGATCGATGCGCTCATCACCCATGTGAAAAAGTGGTCGCCCATGGCCAACACCTTCACCCGGCCCGTGAACCTCGAAATCACCCTTTGATCGCAACGACCGCCCGGCGCGAGCCGGGCTGGTCGCCATATGGAGCGCCGCCCGTGTCCCTAGCCCTTGCGCAAGCCATCGACGAGACGAGCCTCACGGATCAGGTCCGCCAACTGGTTCAGGCGGACCTGCCACCCATCGTCGACGCCATCGACTCCGGGGCGCTCTATCCCGGCGACTTCATGCGCAAGCTGGGGTCACTGGGCGCCTTCGCTTCCCATGAGGATGTGAAGGGCGTTGATCTGAATCCCGCCATCGACGCCATGAGCGAAGTGGCCGAGGTCTGCGGCTCCACGGGCTTCATGACATGGTGCCAGGATGCGCTCGTCTGGTATGTCGCCAACACGGATAATGCAGCGCTGAAGGACAAGCTTCTGGCGCGGGTGGCCAATGGCGAAATGCTTGGCGGCACCGGACTGTCCAATCCCATGAAGAGCTTTTTCGGCATCGAGAAGCTGAAGCTCAAGGGCAAGCGCGTCGAAGGCGGCTATGAGGTCAATGGCGCCCTGCCATGGGTGTCGAATCTTGGACCTGACCATGTCTTCGGCACCATCTTCGAAACGCCCGATGGCGAGAAGGTGATGTTCATCGCCGATTGCGCAGACCCTGCCGTCGAGCTTCTGCCCTGCGACGCCTTTCTGGCCATGGATGGCACGGGCACCTATGGGGTGCAGTTTCGCAAGGCCTTCATTCCGGACGACATGGTGCTGGCCCATGCGGCCATGCCCTTCGTGAAGAAAATTCGCGCAGGTTTCGTTCTTCTGCAAGCGGGCATGGGAATTGGCATCATTCGTGATTGCATCGAGATCATGCAACGGATGAAGACACCCCTTGGCCACGTGAACAAATATCTGACGGCGCAACAGCCCGAGGATTTCGCCAGCGACCTCGCCGCGCTGGAGCGTGAAGTTCAGTTTCTCGCCTCCACACCCTTCGATTCCAGCGATCCCTACTGGCGCCGGGTGGTGGAGGCTCGACTGCACATTGGCGATCTGGCCATGGCGGCGGCCCATGCGACCATGCTCCACACGGGAGCGCGCGGTTACATGAAAAGCCACCGCGCCCAGAGGCGCATGCGCGAAGCCTATTTCGTGGGCATCGTGACGCCAGCCACCAAGCAGTTGCGCAAGAT
>CANCSY010000087.1 GCA_947380915.1 Beijerinckiaceae bacterium | reverse complement strand
ATGCTGCGGCCGGGCGCCGAGCGCATCGCGGAGCTGGGCGGGTTGCACAAGTTCATGAACTGGCCGCATCCGATCCTCACGGATTCCGGCGGGTTCCAGGTCATGTCGCTGGCCAAGCTGCGCAAGCTCGATGAGAACGGCGTCACCTTCCAGTCCCATATCGACGGCGCGCGCCATGTGCTGACCCCCGAGCGTTCCATGGAGATCCAGGGCCTGCTGGGCTCGGACATCCAGATGCAGTTCGACGAATGCGTGAAGCTGCCCTGTTCGGACGCGGAGGCGGAACGCGCCATGCGCCTGTCGCTGCGCTGGGCGGAGCGCTCGCAGAAGGCCTTCACCGGGGGCGAGGGCAGGGCGATCTTCGGCATCGTGCAGGGCGGGGCGGTGCATGGGCTGCGGGTGGAGAGCGCGCAGGCGCTGACCGCCATGGATTTTCCCGGCTACGCCATCGGCGGGCTGGCGGTGGGCGAGCCGCAGGAGGTCATGCTCGACATGATCGAAACCGTGGAGCCCCATCTGCCCCGGCAGAAGCCGCGCTATCTCATGGGCGTCGGCACCCCCGACGATCTGCTGGAATCCGTGCGGCGCGGCGTCGACATGTTCGACTGCGTCATGCCCACCCGCGCCGGGCGCCATGGCCTCGCCTATACGCGCTTTGGCAAGGTGAACTTGCGCAACGCCCGCCACGCCGCCGATCCGCGCATGCTGGACCCGGAGTCGAGCTGCGGCGCGGCCCGCGATTATTCGCGCGCCTATCTTCACCATCTGGTGAAGTCCGGCGAGATCCTGGGCATGATGTTGCTGACCTGGGCGAACCTGGCCTATTACCAGCACCTGATGGCGGGGATGCGCGAGGCGATTGCGGCGGGGTGCTTCGCCGAATTTGCGGCCCGGACCAAGGCGGACTGGGCGCAGGGGGATATGGCGGCGCTAATAGCCTGAGATACCTGACTTGGAAAAGCGGAACGCCAGCCGATCCCTTCCCCCTCGTGGGAAGGGGTGCGGGGTGGGGGGCGCGCGATCCCTGGCGTCAGCGCCTCTCGCAACAGCGCTCCCGGTCAGCACCTCGCGCGCCCCACCCCTTAAACCGTCCAACTTTACGGGGTGAGTTCACGAAGGGGAGGGTAAATACGCGCGTAATTTCAGATATTTATCAGGTGCAAGAACCCGTCCGCACCATCCCACAAAAATAAAAGCAAGGCTCGATCTTTCGATCGACCTTGCTGTAGTCATCCTTGCCTCGACCAGTTCCTTTTGTGACATCCGAGGGCTTTGGCCTTATGGCTCTTTGCCTTCGCTGCCGGAACCGGGTTCCTCCCGCGACTTGGAATTCAGCACGTGCCGGTTTTCCCGGACGCGGCCTCCTTTCGGATTAGCCATTGAAACCTAGCTAATGCTTTTGATCTTGTCACTATCTCCGAAATGCCGTTTCAGACTTTTTTTACGTGCTTTGGCACATAAATTTTTCATCTAAATTTTTGTTTTTATTGATTTTTAATAAATAGATGGAGTTGATGCCTAAAATTAAGGCAAAAATATTTTCAATTTTCTGCTGAACCAACCCGTCAATTGGCGCTGACGGCTCCGGTTCAAGCCTGCCGTTGCGGATCTATTGTTTGTCAAATGAGCCTTACAGCGCCCATTTGCGGGCAGACCCCGTGCTGCAGGTGGCCAAGTCGAGCGGGAACGCTTGTCTTTCGCCGCGCCTTGCTGTTGTTTGGCCCTCAATTGCGCGCCTTGTGCGCGAATCGCCCCTTCAGCTCAGGTTCCCCCATGCGTCTGTCCCGATTCTTCCTCCCCACCCTCCGCGAAACGCCCAAGGAGGCGGAGATCGTCTCGCACCGCCTGATGCTGCGGGCGGGCATGGTGCGGCAGGAATCCGCCGGCATCTACGCCTGGCTGCCGCTCGGCCTGCGGGTGCTGCGCAAGATCGAGCAGATCGTGCGCGAGGAGCAGAACCGGGCGGGCGCCGTCGAGTTGCTCATGCCGGTCATCCAGTCCGCCGATCTGTGGCGCGAGAGCGGCCGCTATGAGGCCTATGGCAAGGAGATGCTGCGCATCGAGGATCGCCATGAGCGCGAGATGCTCTTCGGCCCCACCAATGAAGAGATGATCACGGAGATCTTCCGCGCCTATGTGCGCTCCTACAAGGATCTGCCGCTCAACCTCTATCACATCCAGTGGAAGTTCCGCGACGAGGTGCGCCCGCGCTTTGGCGTGATGCGCTCGCGCGAATTTCTGATGAAGGACGCTTACTCCTTCGATCTGGACGCGGCGGGCGCCCGGCATTCCTATAACCAGATGTTCGTCGCCTATCTGCGCACCTTCGCCCGCATGGGCCTGAAGGCCATTCCCATGCGCGCCGACACCGGCCCCATCGGCGGCGATCTCAGCCATGAATTCATCATCCTCGCCTCCACCGGCGAGAGCGAGGTCTTCTGCCATTCCGATTATCTCAACATGGAGACGCCCCCCGCCGACGTAGCCTTTCAAGATCGCGGCGTGATGCAGGGTCTCTTTGACGAATGGACGCAGCGTTACGCGGCGACTTCCGAAATGCACGACGCCAGCGCCTTCGAGGCGCTGCCCGAGGCCCAGCGCGTTTCGGCGCGCGGCATCGAGGTCGGTCATATCTTCTATTTCGGCACGAAATATTCGCAGCCCATGCGCGCTGTCGTGAATGGTCCCGATGGCAAGGAAACCCCTGTGCAGATGGGCTCCTACGGCATCGGCCCCTCGCGCCTCGTTGCCGCGCTGATCGAAGCGAACCACGACGACGCCGGCATCATCTGGCCGGAATCCGTGGCGCCTTTCCACATCGGACTCGCCAATCTCAAGGTGGGCGACGCGGCCACGGATGCGGCCTGCGGCGATCTCTACGCCAAGTTGGAAAAAGCCGGAATTGACGTGCTCTATGATGATCGCGATGATCGTCCCGGCGCGAAATTCGCCACGCTTGACCTGATCGGTCTTCCCCATCAGGTCATCGTCGGGCCCAAGGGGCTCGCCGAGGGCAAGATCGAGGTCAAGAATCGCCGCACCGGCGTGAAGGAAAATCTTTCACTGGATGAGGTCATCAACAGGTTCACCGCTTGAGCGATCAGACCATCGAGACGCAGCAGGCCGAGGCGGAGCCCCGCAGGGCGCCGCGCGCTTTCGCGCCCTTCGAATGGATGATCGGGCTGCGCTATCTGCGCGCGCGGCGGGCCGGGCGTTTTGTGTCTGTCATCGCGGGTTTTTCCTTTGCAGGCATCATGCTGGGCGTGGCGACATTGATTGTCGTCATGTCCGTGATGAATGGCTTTCATCTGGAGCTGATGAGCAAGATCATCGGCATCAACGGCCATGTCTTCCTGCAGGGCGTCGAGACGCCGCTGAATGATTATGACGAGGTGGTGAAGCGGGTGGAGCAGGTCCCCGGCGTCACCATCGTCATTCCCATGGTGGAGGGCGCCGCTGGCGTCTCCTCGCCCTATCAGCAATCGGGCGCCCTGGTGCGCGGCATTCGCGAGACGGACATCAAGCGCCTGCCGGGCATTGCGGGCAATGTGCGGCGCGGCACCCTGGAGGGTTTCGATACGGCGGGCGGCGTCGCCATCGGCGCGAAGATGGCCGAACAGCTCAGCGTGCGCGTGGGCGACACGATTTCCGTGCTGACCGCGAAGGGGGCGGCCACGCCCTTTGGCGTCGCGCCGCGCATCAAGGCCTATCCCGTCGTCGCGATTTTCCAGATCGGCGTCTCGGAATTCGACGGCATCTTCGTCTATATGCCGCTGGCGGAGGCGCAGGCCTATTTCAACCGGGAAGACGAAGCCAGCGTCATCGAGGCCTTCGTAAGGGATCCCGACGACATGGACGCCATGCGCGTGAAGCTCGACAAGGCGGTGGGTCGGCCCATGATCCTGACCGACTGGCGCCAGCGCAACCGCTCCTTCTTCGAGGCCTTGAAAATCGAGCGCACGGTGATGTTCCTCATCCTCACGCTGATCATTCTGGTGGCGGCGCTGAACATCATTTCGGGCATGACCATGCTGGTGAAGGACAAGGGCCGCGACATCGCGATCCTGCGCACCATGGGCGCGACGCGGGGCGCGGTGCTGCGCATCTTTCTTTTGACCGGCGCCACCATCGGCGCTTCGGGCACGCTTGCGGGCCTGCTGCTGGGGCTTGTGGTGGCGCATAATCTGGAAGCGGTGCGTCAGCTCATCAACCGCAGCTTCGGGTTGAATGTCTTCGACCCAAATCTCTATCTGCTGAGCCGGCTGCCTTCGGTGATCGTGGCGAGCGATGTGGTCATCGTGGTGTCGCTATCCCTGTGCCTTTCGCTGCTGGCGACCATCTATCCGGCCTGGCGGGCGGCCAAGCTCGATCCCGTCGAAGCCCTGAGGTACGAATGAGCGCGCCGCAGGACTATCCCGCGCTCTGGCTGCATGAGGTCCGGCGCAGCTATCTGCAGGGCGAGACTGCGCTGGATATTCTGAGCGGGGCCGAGCTTGCGCTGTGGCCTGGCGAATCCGTCGCGCTGATCGCCCCTTCGGGCGCTGGCAAGTCCACGCTGCTGCATGTGGCGGGCCTGCTGGAGAAGCCGGATAGCGGCGAGGTCTTTGTGGGCGGCGCGCCCACCGCCGTGATGGATGATGCGCAGCGCACGACGCTGCGCCGCCACGAGATCGGCTTCGTCTATCAGTTCCACCATCTGCTGCCGGAATTCACCGCGCTCGAAAACATCATGATGCCACAGATGATCGCGGGCCTCTCCAGGTCTGCTGCGCGGGCGCGCAGTGAGGAACTGCTTGGCTATCTTGGCCTCGCCAAACGCTTGGGCCACAGGCCTGCGGAGCTTTCCGGCGGCGAGCAGCAGCGCGTCGCCATCGCCCGCGCCGTGGCCAATCGCCCGCGCCTGCTGCTGGCCGATGAGCCAACCGGCAACCTCGACCCCAAGACCGCCGATCATGTGTTCAACGCGCTGGCCCAGATCGTGCGCGCCACGGGGCTGGCGGCTCTGGTGGCGACCCACAATCTGGACCTCGCCAAGCGCATGGACCGCCGCGTGACCCTGCGCGACGGGTTGGTTGTCGAACTGCCGTAAAGGCATGGAACCGAGCTTGGCCGTGTGCGTTATGTCTGCGCGATGGTTGACCGTCCCGCACCCCATGCCGCGATCCAGCAACGCCTGCTGCGACGCTTTGCGCTGCTGGCCTTCGGCTTCTGGCGCGGGCCGACGCGCATCAAGGCCTGGGGCTTCACCATCGGCCTCTTTCTGGCGCTGCTGCTGAACCTTGCGGTCGCGGTGGCGGTGAACGGCTGGAACAAGCTGTTCTTCGACGCCCTGCAATACAAGAACGAGCAGCGCCTCGTGTTCAGCATCTTCCTTGTGATCGTGCTGGCGGCGCTATCGGCGCTCACGGTCGCGTTGCTGCAACAGGTGCGCATGCGCCTGCAACTGCGCTGGCGCGAATGGCTCACCAAGACGCTGGTGCGGCGCTGGATGGACCGGCGGCGCTTCTATCAGCTGAGCATTCTGGATCTGGTCGACAACCCCGAAGCGCGCATGGCGGAGGATGGGCGCCTCGCCATCGAGCTCTTCGTCGATTTCACCGCAGGCGTCACCAATGCGGTTCTGACGGCGGCGTCTTTCGTGGGCGTGCTCTGGTTCATCGGGGGCTCCCTGACCATGTGGGGTGTGGAGATCCCCGGCTATCTCGTCATCGCTGCGTTGCTCTATTCGGGCATAACTTCCTTCGGCATGTTGCTCATCGGGCGCCCCTTGGTGGCGCGGGTGGAGGAGAAGGCGGCGGCGGAGGCGGACTTTCGCTATGAGCTCACGCGCACCCGCGAGAATGCGGAGACCATCGCGCTCATCGGCGGGGATGACGATGAGCGGGCGAAGCTTGATGGCAGTTTCGACGCTCTGGCGCTGCGCTGGGTCAGCGTCATCGGCCGCCAGACGCGCATGATCTTTCTGGCCGGCGCCAACAATGTGCTGGCGCCGGTGATTCCGCTGCTGCTGGGGGCGCCGAAATATCTGGCGGGGGAAATCTCGCTGGGCGACCTCATGCAGGCGGCGGCGGCTTTCACGCAGGTGCAGAACGCGCTGAACTGGCTCTCGGACAACAGCCTGCGCCTCGCCGACTGGTTCGCCTCCGCCCGCCGCGTGGCGGCGCTGGACAGCGCCTTCACCCAGCTCGACAAGCTCGCGGAGGGACCGGAGGGTCACGCGATTGATCTTGGTTTCAGCGAGGATGGCGCGCTGCATCTGCGCGGCCTCTCCATCGCCCAGCATGATGGCAAGGTGATGCTGGCGGATGCGGAGGTGCGGATCAAGCCCGGCGAGAAGGTGCTGGTGAAGGGGGATTCGGGCACGGGAAAGTCCACGCTCATCCGCGCCATGGCGGGCCTGTGGCCCTGGGGCTCCGGCCAGATCCTGCGCCCGCGCCATGCGCGCATCGCCTTCATGCCCCAGCGGCCCTATATTCCGCTTGGGACATTGCGCCATGCCCTCGACTATCCCCACGACGCCGCCATCGAGCCCGGCCGCACCGAAGAGATGCTGCGGGCCTGCGGCCTCGATCATTTCATCGCAAGGCTCGACGAGGAGGAGAACTGGTCGGGCCTGATGTCGGGGGGCGAGCAGCAACGCCTCGCCTTCGCGCGTGTGCTGCTGAAGCGGCCGGACATCATCATCATGGACGAGCCGACCTCGGCTCTCGATGAGGTGAGCCAGACGCGCATGATGGAATTGCTGCGCGCGGAGGTTCCGGACTCCATGGTGCTGCATGTGGCCCACCGTCCGGGCCTCGACCGCTTCCATGATCGCGAGATCCACCTCAAACGCGAACCCGGCCATCCCGCCACAGTGGAGGAGACGCCCTCGGACATCTGGCTGGCGGGGAGGCGCTGGCTGTCGAAGATCGGGGCGGGGGAGAAGTGAGGGGCTTTCGGGATCTTGCTTGATCAATCCCGGATCTCCACCTAAGCTCAGGTCAGGTTCGCTTTGATCCCAGAAAGACGCCTCAAGGCGCGGGGAAAGTGGGGGTTCATCATGCCGATCTGTTCTTCGCCGCGTTCGCCATATCTCAAGCAGGCTGCGATTGTCTGCACCCTCGCCTCCATGCTGGCGGCGCCCCATCAGTCGGCGCTCGCCATAACGCTTCAAGCAAAGGGCGGTGGCGTGTATCTCTCGGGCAGCATCAAGGCGGGCGATCACATCGAATTTCGCGAGTTTCTCGCCCAAACCAATGCGCGTTTCGTAGACCTCGACAGCAAGGGCGGCAACATCGAGGCCGCAGGACAGATCGGTTACATCATCAGATCAAACAAACTCCCCACCGTGGTCGATGCTTCAAGGTCCACCTGCGGCAGCGCCTGCACCATCATTTTTGCATCTGGAACGACCCGCCATTACCTGGGCGCCGAAAAAATCGGGGATCATGTGGGAGGCACCAAGGAAAAAGGCCTCGGCTATCACGAAGGCAACAACTTTCTGGCCAATGGCGCGAAGGGTCAAAGCGGCGCCGCCACAGGCAAGGCGATCGGCTGGTATTATGAATTCGGATCTTCAAAAGCCAAGGAGCTGGTGACCAGGGCGGACTGGAAACATTTTTATTATGTTTCCTCCGCGACAGCGCTGGAACTGGGGCTCGCCACGAGCACCAAGAGGCCTTGAGTGGGGCGGGGGTTGGGGGGCGAACTTTGATGCCAAGTGCGTTAGTTGGTTGATGCAGGCTGCGCCGGATTGTCAGCCTCACACCCCTCGCAGCCGCTCCATCACCTCATCGGTCGTCAGCTTGCAGTTCCAATAGTCCAGCAGTGTCTCGCGGTTCAGGTTGATCCAGTCTTCGAGCTTGCGCAGATCGGCGGCGGCGAGGGGCGGGCCATCATGGATCGTGGCGGGGGAGGCGATGCTCACGGTGGTCATGTTGTCGGGCAGGTCGGACATTTCACGCGCCACCTTGACCCGCGCGGCGTGCCTGACCCCTTGCCCCTAGCTGATCCAGACGATGAAGGGTAGGCCGGTTTTTCTGGCGCCCAGAGACGCCAGCCGCCAATGCTCTTCCGCCATGGGTAAGAGAGGCGTCATGGCGCCCATCACTCAACCCGGTCCCAGCCTGCCATGCCCAGGCGTTCCTGGGGCAGGAAGCGGGCCTTGTAGGTCATCTTGCGGGAGCCTTCGACCCAATATCCGAGATAGAGATGGGGCTGGGCGAGGCGTTGCGCGCGCCTGAGATGGTCGAGGATCAGGAAGGTGCCCAGCGACCGGTCCGCCAGGGCCGGATCGTAAAATGAATAGACCATGGACAGGCCATCGGCGAGCACATCGGTCAGGGCCACGGCGATCAGGGGGCCTTCGCCGCGTCCGTTGATGCTGGAATCCGGCCCACGGCGGCGATATTCGATCACCTGCGTGTTCACATGGCTGTCCTCGATCATCATGGAATAATCGAGGACGCTCATGTCGGCCATGCCGCCATCGGCGTGGCGCTGGTCGAGATAGGTGCGGAACAGGGAATATTGCTCTGACGTCGCCTTCGGCGGCATCACGGCGCCGATCAGGTCGGTGTTCTGGTCCCGCACCCGCCGCAGATTGCGCGACAGTTCGAACTCATCCACCAGCACGCGCACGGAGACGCAGGCGCGGCATCTCTCGCAGGCGGGGCGATAGGCGATGGTCTGGGAGCGGCGAAAACCGGACTGGGTGAGGGAGTCGTTCAGCCCGGGCGACTTGCGGCCGATCAGATGGGTGAAGACCTTCCGCTCCTCCCGCCCCGGCAGATAGGGGCAGGGGGAAGGGGCAGTCAGGTAGAACTGCGGTGCGTCGCGCGGTTCTCTGGTCAATCCCGCCAAGCTCCAGTTACTGACATTCACAAGATAACATCAGAACTCCGATTTTGGGAAGATGTTCACCTCATCAATCCGGGCGCCGGGTCACGACGAGGCCGGCCAGCATGTCATGCAGGCAGCGCTTTTCCGGAGAGAAGAGCGAAATCAACAGGATGGGTGGGAACATCCAGCTCACGTAAAACAGCACCGCATGGGCGGCCGCATTCAAAAAGGGTACGGGCGCGCCGCTGGTCATGCGCACCTCGAGATCCATGGCCCGCATGCCCGGCGTGCCCCGGCCCCGACCGGAAATGGTCAAGCCATTGTAAAAGAAAGCGACAATGGGAAAGAGCGGCGGCAGCACGAACCAGAGCAGGCCCAGCGACAGGAAACCCAGCCCCAGCCATATGCCCAGACTGAGCAGGCCGACGATGAACAGATCCAGCACAATGGCCGCCATGCGCCGTGTGCGCACGCCCGCAAGAGCTGCGGCTGGCAGGCGAGGGGCGTAGGGGATGGCGCTGCTCCAGGGTTGGCCGCCCAGACGATGGTCGCTCATGGTCATCTCCCGCCGCAGGAACGCGACACCAGATATCTGGTAAGTCCGCTGAAATTCTCAAGTGCCCGCCCCGCTTTCCCTTAGCCGCCTGAGCCCTATGTCCCGTGGGTTGTCGAGGAAGCTCCCATGCCCTGGTCCATCACCGTGGGGCGCATCGCGGGTACGGCGGTGCGCATCCACATCACCTTCATCCTGTTTCTGGTCTGGATCGGCGCCAGCGCCCTGCGCCATGATGGCGGGGACGCCGCCTTGCGCAATGTGCTTTTCATCGTGCTGCTGTTTGGCTGCGTGCTGCTGCACGAGTTCGGCCATATCCTGACCGCCCGGCGGTTTGGCATCGCGACCCCCGAGGTGACGCTGCTGCCCATCGGCGGGGTCGCCAGCCTGGAGCGCATCCCCGAAAAGCCCGCGCAGGAGCTGGCGGTGGCGCTGGCCGGGCCTGCGGTGAATATCGTGATCGCCCTCGCGCTGATCCTGGTGGCGGGGGCCGTGATCCCGCAGGAGATGCAGAAGATCGATGATCCCCGCATCAGCCTGGTGGCGCGGCTGGCGGGTGCCAATCTGTTTCTGGCGATCTTCAACCTGATCCCGGCCTTTCCCATGGATGGCGGGCGGGTGCTGCACGCCCTCCTGTCCATGAAGATCGGCCCGCAGAAGGCCACCCAGATGGCTGCGCGGATCGGCCAGGGCTTCGCCTTCGTGCTGGGCTTCGCCGGGCTTTTCGGCAATCCCATGCTGCTGTTCATCGCCATTTTCGTCTATGTGGCGGCGGCGGGGGAGGCGCAGGACAGCGCCCTGCGCTCGGCCGTGACAGGCCTGCGGGTCATGGACGCCATGGAGACGCGCGTAGCCACCATCGGGCTCGAGGCCAGCCTCGGGGAGGCGGTGGATCTGCTGCTGGCGACGCCCCAGCGCGAGTTTCCTGTGCTGGACGGTCACCGCAAACCAGCGGGGCTGCTGGTGCGGGAGGATCTGATCGCAGCCCTCGCCGCCCGGCCCCGGGAGGCGCCGCTGGCGGAGATCATGCGCGCGCCCGCGCCGACCGTTCCGCTGGGGAAGGATCTGGGGGAGGCGCTGACCCTTCTGGGGGGCGGCGGGACACCGGCCCTGTGCGTGGTGGATGGGGCGGGCGCGCTGGCGGGGCTTTTGACCCGCGAGACCATGGCGGAAATGATGATGATCAAATCCGCCCAGCCCGACTGGGCCTTCAAGCGGCGGTGGTGAGGGGTCAGATCCCCTTCGCCAGCCGCTCCGCCACCATGGGCGCGAAATAGGTGAGCACCCCATCGGCGCCCGCGCGCTTGAAGCCCACGAGGCTTTCCACCATGGCCCGGTCCGCGTCGATCCAGCCGTTTTGCGCGGCGGCCATGATCATCGCGTATTCGCCGGACACCTGATAGGCGAAAGTCGGGCAGCCGAACTCGTCCTTCACGCGACGCACGATGTCGAGATAGGGCATGCCGGGCTTCACCATGACCATGTCCGCGCCCTGTTCGAGGTCCAGCGCCACTTCGCGCAGGGCCTCGTCGGAATTGTGGGGGTCCATCTGATAGGTGCGCTTGTCGCCCTTGAGCAGCCCGCCCGAGCCCACCGCGTCGCGGAAGGGGCCGTAGAAGGCGGAGGCGTATTTC
>CANCSY010000086.1 GCA_947380915.1 Beijerinckiaceae bacterium | reverse complement strand
CCCAGTTTCGCCATGGCGTTGGCGATCTGCGCCAGTTCCGGCCCGATGGCGTAGGTCAGGATCACGTCGGCGCCGGCTTCCTTGGCCTTCAGCACCTGGGCGGTCATGTCGGTGTCGCCGATGTTGAACTTCTCGGTGGCGACCGGCTTCAGGTCCATCTTGGCGAGGGCCTCGGTGAGGTCCTTCTGGCCGAGCTGGCCGTAGTTGGTGGAGTCGGCGAGAATAGCGGGCTTCTTGTGGCCCTGACGCTTCACCGCCTCCTCGGCGATCATGGAGCTCTGGATCGTGTCATTGGCCGCGTTGCGGAAGACATAGTTGACCTTCGCGTCGGGCCACTGCTTGGTCAGGATCGAGCCGGTGGCGACGTTGTTCAGCACCGGAATTTCCGCTTCCTGATAGAAGCGCTGGGCCGCCTGGCCGACGCCGGTGTTGATGAAGCCGAGGGTGGCGACCACCTGCTCCTTGTTGATGAGCTCCTGGGCGATCTGCACGCCCACTTCGTTCTTGGCTTCGTCATCGCGCTCGACGAGCTGGAGCTGCTTGCCCAGCACGCCGCCCGCCTTGTTGATTTCGGCGACGGCCAGCTTTACGCCGTCGCGCATGCTCACGCCCATGGAGGACGAGCCGCCGGTGAAGGGGCCGCTCAGGCCGATCTTGATGGTGTCTGCGGCATAGGCCGCGCTGGTCAGGGCCGTGCTCGCCAGAATGGCGCAGGCGAAAAGGGTGCGGTTCACTGTCAACTCCCCGATATTTTGTGGCGGCGGAGCTTCAGGCTACGCCATGGACTAATCCATCTATGTGAATGCGGCGGAGTCAAGCGTGGTCACGACCTTGGGAGGTTTTTTTAGGCTGCGCAAGCTTGACCTGTTCGTGATCAGCCAATTTCCATTAGACGAAGTGCTTAGAAGGCCCAACTTGTGCAGTGCCATTTCAGGCGCTCGCGGCTTCGGGCGGCGCGCCAATCCATGTTGCGGCGGCTCGGCCTGCGCGTTATGGACTGCGCGAGGATGACCGCGGGGCGGTCCCCGGGGTGGTGGTGGATGTTGCAACGTCGCAGGCCTGTCGTTTTCCATCGCAATCTCGCGCCAGTCGCCTGCGCGCGCGCCTGCGACCATGAAACCACGGCTCGATGTGCCGCCAATTCAGCGGGATGGCGGCCGTGAGCCAGGACTTCCTCACCCATTCACCGAGCGCCGGGCGCGAGCGTTTCTTCGGCGCCCACCCCCTGCTGGTCGCCATGCTCTTCCAGATCGCCCTTTGGTCGGTCGGGCCGGCCCTGCTGTTCGGCAACCTCCACACCGATACGCTGGAGGCCGCCTATTGGGGGCGCGAATGGGCTTTGGCCTATTCCAAGCATCCGCCCGTCACCAGCTGGATGATGGATCTGGCCCTTCGCACAGGCCTGCCCGCCATTTTCGCCCTGATGCTGCTGGCGCAGGCCTGCGTGGCGGTGGCCGCCCTGTTCATCTGGAAGACCGTGCGCCTTTTCGCCTCCCGCGAAACCGCCGCTTTCGCGGTGCTTGTGTTTGCGGCGAGCCCCGCCTCGACCATCTACGCCATCCAGATCAACCATAACCTGACCCTGGCGCCCTTCTGGGCCGCCACCATCTATTTCGGGCTTCTCTATCTCGAGGAGCGCCGCTGGGTCGACGCCATCATTCTTGGCGTGGTGGCGGGCGTGGGGATGCTCACGAAATACGAGATCCTCTTCGCGCTGGCGACCTTGCTCATCATCGGCGCCCTCGTGCCGCGCTTTCGCGCCGCCTTCCATCATCCCGCCAGCTATGTCTCGGGCCTGATCTTCATCCTCATTCTCCTGCCGCATCTGTTGTGGCTGCGCAGCCATGGCTGGTCGAGCGTGTCGCGCGCGCTTGGAACCCAGAAGATCAACGATCTGGCCTTGCTCAACACCAGCGCGGTCAATCTGCTCGTCGCCTGTTTCACATTGTTCATCGTGCCCGCCGTGCTGCTCTTCGCCACGTCGCGGCGGCGCGAGGGGGATGGCCTGACCCTCGCCCCCTATCACCGCCTGATCGGCGCCTGCCTGTGTCTTGCGCCGCTGGCCATCTTGATCGCGGGCGCGCTCGCCACTTTTCAGGTCATCAAGCCCCTCTGGGTCCTGCCGCTTTCGGCGACCGCCGCCATGGGCCTGGCGATCCTGTTTCCCGCCGGTGAATATGGTCAGGGCCAGAGCGTTGGGGCGACGGGTCGGCTGATGATGATCGCATCCGCCGTGATCTTTGGCTGCCTCGCCGTCTATCTCACGGTGGCCAGCACCATCGGCAAGCCCTTGACCGCCTATTCCATCGACACCCGTCGGCTGGCGCGCGACACCCTCGCCTATTGGCGCGGATACAGCGATCAGCCCCTGCGCTGCATCATCATCGCCGAGCGCAAGATCGGCCCCTCCGGAATCCTGTGGCTGCCGGACTATCCGCTGATCGTTGAAGGCGGGCTTGGCAAGCCCATGCCCGCAGCCTGCGAGGCCAGCGGCGCCGTGGCGGTCTATACGCAAGACGCCCGCGCTGGCCTGGCGGATTTCCCCGGCTTATGCGCCGCACGCCAGACCGTGCCCTTGCGCACCATGCCCCCCATCGGCCGCACATCGATGATCGTCGAGCTGGGCCTTGTGCCGCCCCCCGGGGCGGCCTGCCCCGCGCCTTGAGGCGTTTGATTTTCTTCTTCGCCTGACGACGCTCCTGCAGGATATTGAACCATGGCCCGCGATCGACGTCCCCCCAGCGAAGAGCCGGCCCGCATGGGCCGCCTCGCCACGCTTCCGGTCTTCCTGAAACTGGAGGGTCGGCGCGTGGTCATCTCCGGCGGCTCGGAGGCGGCGGCCTGGAAGGTGGAGCTTTTCGCCAGCGCGGGCGCGCTGGTGGAGGTCTTCGCGCTGGAACCCTGCGAGGCCCTTGCGGCGCTGGCGGCCAGCCGGACGCAGATCGAGATCAAGCCCCGCGCCGTCACCCCCGCTGATCTGGCGGGCGCCGCCGCCTTCATCGCGGATGCTGGCGATGATCAGGAGGCCGCCGCCTTTCACGCCATGGCGCGGGCCGTGGGCGTGCCGGTCAATGTCATCGACCAGCCCGGCTGGTGTGATTTCCAGTTCGGCTCCATCGTCGAGCGGTCTCCCCTTGTGGTGGCGATATCGACCGATGGGGGCGCGCCCGTCTTCGGGCAGATGCTGCGCGCGCGCATCGAAACGCTATTGCCCGAGGGCTTCCGCAAATGGGCGCAGGCGGCCAAGGACTGGCGCCCCCGCGTCACGGCGCTCAACCTCGATTTTCGCGCCCGCAGGCGGGTCTGGGAGCTTTTCGCCCGCCGCGCCTTCACCCATCCCGAAAGGGCGCCAGACGAGGCCGACCTCGAGGCCCTGCTCGCCGAGGCGGCGCAGGCGGGGGCGCCGCAGGCCCGGCGTGGCTCCGTGGTGCTGGTGGGGGCGGGACCGGGCGATCCGGAACTCCTCACCCTCAAGGCCGTGCGCGCCCTGCAATCGGCCGATGTGGTGCTCTATGACGATCTGGTGCTGCCGGGCTCGGTGGATCTGGCCCGGCGCGAGGCCCAGCGGCTGAATGTGGGCAAGCGCGGCTACAAGCCCTCCTGCACCCAGGAGGACATCACCGCCATGCTGGTGAGCCTCGCCCGCGAGGGCAAGCGCGTGGTGCGCCTCAAGGGCGGCGATCCCATGATCTTCGGCCGCGCGGGCGAGGAGATCGCCGCGCTGAAGGCCGCTGGCGTCGATGTGGAGGTCATTCCCGGCGTCACCGCCGCTTCCGCCGCAGCCGCCTCGTTGCAGGTCTCGCTCACCGAGCGGGCGGTGGCGCGACGCCTGCAATTCATCACCGCACATGCCCGTGACGGCAAGCTGCCGGAGGATCTGGACTGGCGCGCTCTGGCGGATGAGGGCGCCACCACCGCCGTCTACATGGGCCTCAAGACGCTGCCCCCCCTGGTGGCGCGCCTGCTGGCCGAGGGGCTGGCGCCAGATACGCCAGCCGTCATTGTCGAGCGCGCCTCATGGGACAGCGAGCGGCGCATCGCGGCGACCCTCGCGGACCTGCCGGCCACAGCCGCCAGCTCAGGCCTGGTCGGTCCCTGTCTGGTGCTGATCGGCCGGGCTTTGGGCGGGGTCAGCTCACAGTCTCGCAACGCTTCCACGTGACGGGCTGGGCGACGGGGGTTCCCTGCCGCACCATCGCCGTGGTCTCGTTCATCAACTGCATGTAGATCGTGTCGCCGCCGCCGGGTTCGGAGGCAGGCGCCACATAGGAAAACGAGTGGCGTCCATAGTCGCCATCCAGCAGGACGCCGCCGGGGGTGGTGATCTTGCGCCCCGCGATTTTCAGATGCTTGCCATCTGGGCTGCACCAGGCGCCGTCGATGGCGTCGGCGAGGGCTGGCAGGGGCGCGGCCAGACCGCCCAGCGCGAAGCTGAGCGCCGCAACTGATAATTTCCACTTTCTTCCTTCAGGCATCCGCCACCTCCCGTCCGGCGTTCCGGATTGTCGTGATCCTTCAAGAATAACGCAGGATCGCGGCCTTGGAAGCCCCAAAATGAAGCTCTGCGCTCGCCAGGCGCCCCAACGGAACCGTTCAAAAGGCAGGCTGTTATCTCGCAGGGGGTAAGCAGGAGACGGGTATGCAGCAGGCAGGCAAGGCCTCGACGTCCACGCGCGGCTTCGCGTCCATGGACCGGGACAAGCAGCGCGAAATCGCCCGCAAGGGCGGCCGCAGCGTTCCCAACGAGAAACGCAGTTTCTCTCAAAACCACCAGCTGGCGTCTGAAGCAGGCCGAAAGGGCGGGCACTCCTCCCACGGGCGGCGCAAGGCGGCGGCGGAGGGAGGTCGCTGATCCTTCATCCATCTGCGCTGGAATGAAATACGGGGCCGCTCATGGAGCAGCCCCGTTTTTTATTGCGCTATCGGTAACCTGGCGCGCCGCGCCAACGATCAGCATCTCGCGCCCCCCACCCCGTCTCGCTCCGCGAGCCGACCCTCCCCACGAGGGGGAGGGTATAAAGTTGCGCGTTATTTCAGAGGTTTAAGCGGCAGGCTTGCCGGTCCCCTCCCCCTCGTGGAGAGGGGTGCGGGATGGGGGGAGCGCGATTTATGCCGTTAGCGCGCCAGCCACGAGCCGGACCCTGTGTTTTTCAAGCCGCCAGGAAACCGCCTCAATCCTCCGCAGGCTTGTCGCTCGTCGGCTCCACCTTCTTGCGGGCGCCGCCGTGGGAGGCGTGGCCGCCCTTGCGGCCTGCGAGCGAGGCGAGTTCGTGGTTCTGGGAAAAGCTGCGCTTGGCGGGGCTGACGCTCTGGCCGCCCTTGCGGCCCGCCGCTGCGGCGAGGGCAGGATTTTGGGAAAAGCTGCGCTTTTCATTGGGCACGCTTTCGCCGCCCTTGCGGGCGATGGCGCGTTGCTTTTCCGGATCCATGGAAGCGAAGCCGCGGGTCGAGGTTGGCATGGGTGATCTCCTGTCCAATGCTGCGGTCGAGACCTGACCTGAACGCAGCCTTGGCGCCGTGGTTCCCCTCACGCTCCCAAAAAGCTCTGCGCTTGCGACATTTGTGGCGAGCCCCGCAGGAACCGGCCCGCAACGGCAGCGTTTCCCTCCAGCGCGGCGGTGCGCGCCTTGAGGAGTGAGCCCATGAAGAAAATGTTTTTGATCGGCGCCATGGCTTTGGCTCTGGGCGGCTGCGGACCGACACGCGGCGATCGCGTCTTCACAGGCGCAGCCGTGGGCGGCGTGGCGGGCGCGGTGATTGGCGGAGCCGCCACAGGTCAACCAGGAGGCGCGCTTGCAGGGGCTGCGATTGGCGCGGCGGCGGGCGCGGTCGTGGGAGCTTCGGCGGCGCCTGTGCGGTGCTGGTACGATCCCTATTACGGCCGGGTCTGCCAGCGCTATTGAGCGCCTGATGGAACCAGTGGAAGGCCAGCGCATTGATCTCTCGCGCGCCGGATATTGATCCCCTCCCACTCGTCCGGTTCGCGTCTCAACCCGCGTTGGCTCCCCCGGCCGACGCGGGTTCTTCTTTTAGCTTTGCGGTCTCACGCCTCGACCGTCTCGCGCCCGTTGCGCCGTTGCGAGCGCCGATCAAAGAACAGCGCCTGGCTGATCACCGCCTTCAGACTATCCACGCCGAAGGGCTTGGTGATGAGGAAGGCGGGCTCGGGCGGACGACCGGTGAGGAAGCGTTCGGGATAGGCGGTGATGAAGATCACCGGCACTTCGAACTCTTCGAGAATCTGGTTCACCGCCTCCAGCCCCGAACTGCCATCGGCGAGCTGGATGTCGGCGAGGATCAGCCCGGGCTTGTGGACCCGCACCGCCTGCACCGCCTCCTTGTGGGTGCGCGCGACGCCCACCACACGATGGCCCAGATCCTCGACGAGGGTCTGGATGTCGAGGGCGATGAAGGGCTCGTCCTCGATGATGAGCACATCGGTGCGGATCTGGTTGGCGATCTCCTTGCCGGCCTGGTCGATCAAGCTGGTGGCGTCCTGCGGGCTCACGCCCAGAATGGAGGCGACCTGCTTGGTGTCGAAGCCCTCGAGAGACGCCAGAAGAAAGGCCACCCTCGGCCGCAGCGAAATGGCGTCCAGATTGCGCCGCGCGCCCCGCTCGTCGGGCGACAGGATATTGGGGTCCACATGTTCGTTCACGGGCATGGAGCCCCAAAGCGCGAGAAAGGTGCGGTAGAGCGACGTGCGCGTCTCACCTCCCTCGCGGAAGGCTTCGGGGTCGGCGACGATGGCCTCCAGCGTGGCCAGAACATAGGCGTCGCCGCCGCTCTGGCTGCCTGACAAGGCGCGGCCGAAGCGTCGCAGATAGGGAATGTGGGTGGAAATTTCCTGAGATACGGACATGCTGTTGTGGTCCCCTGCCATGAACACTGTCGAGCTTGAGGGGACAACCACCCGGGCGCTGAAAAGTTCCATACGCCTCTGGAACTCTTTGCGCCTGGCTGCGTTGATGACGGTGGGTAAACCGCACCATATGTTGGAACGCAGGGTCAGTCCGGCCCTGTGCGAATGGGTGCGGTCGGGGGTGACGATGGATGAGCGAATTGTGAAACGGACCTTTCCTGCGGCGGCCGACGAATGCGCGCCGTCAGGGCGCAAGCATGGCGTCGCGGAGATCATCAAATTGGATAATGCAAGACATCGCAAGAAGGCGCCTACGCCCAATGATCCGCCCGATGTGCCCATTGATGAACACATCGGCCGCCATCTCAAGGCTATATATGACGATGTGCTGCAACAGCCCATTCCAGACCGGTTTCTCGATCTTCTCAACCAGCTTGGCGATGAGCCTGCCGGGGATGCGGAAGCGTAATGCGAGGATGCGTAACAATGGTCAGCCAGAAACTCAGGGGTGATCTGATCGGAACCATTCCGAACCTCCGCGCCTTTGCGGTGTCGTTGTGCGGCAATCCCGATCGGGCCGATGATCTCGTGCAGGAAACGCTGGTCAAGGCGTGGAGCAACCTGTCAAGCTTTGCGGAGGGCACCAACCTCGCCGCATGGCTCTTCACCATCCTGCGGAATATCTATTATTCCGAATATCGCAAGCGTCGGCGCGAGGTCGCCGATTCCGATGGCGCCATAGCGGCGCGCCTTGCAACCGCGCCCGCGCAATCAGGCCACATGGACTTTCTGGATTTTCGCGCCGCCTTGCAGAAACTGCCGGCCGACCAGCGCGAGGCGCTCATTCTGATCGGCGCTTCGGGCCTGTCCTACGAGGAGGCGGCGGGGGTTTGCAATTGCGCCGTTGGCACCATGAAAAGCCGCGTCAACCGTGCGCGCAATCGCCTTGTTGAACTGCTGGCCATCGTCTCCAGCTCTGACTATGCGGCGGGCGCGGACTGGCGCTCGGGCATCGATTCCCTGATCATGGGACAAAGATTTTCGCGCACCGGCAGCGATTGATCGCCATGACCGGACACATGCAAACGGGGCCGCGCATCGAGAGCGACAGTTTCGGCTCGGTGGAAGTGGCGGGCGATCGCTACTGGGGCGCGCAGACCGAACGCGCCCGGCGCAATTTCCGCATCGGCGACGAACGCATGCCGCGCGGAATCATTCATGCGCTGGCGCTGGTCAAGCGCGTCGCCGCCGAGGTCAATCGGGATCTGGGCGATCTGGACGCCCCGCGCGCCCACGCCATCGTCAGCGCCGCCCAAGAGGTGGCCGACGGGCGGCTGGACGAGCACTTTCCCCTGGTGATCTGGCAGACGGGTTCGGGCACCCAGACCAACATGAACGTCAATGAAGTCATCGCCAACCGCGCCAATGAACTCATGGGCGCGGCGCCTGGCGCAAGGGAGCCGGTGCATCCCAACGATCACGTCAATCTCGGCCAATCCTCCAACGACAGTTTCCCCACCGCCATGCATGTGGCGGCGGCGCTGGCGATCCATGGCGGGCTTTTGCCTGCGCTTGACGCGCTGCAAGCGGCCTTGATGGCGCGCGCGCAGGAATTCGCAGATATCGTCAAGATCGGCCGCACCCATTTGCAGGACGCCACGCCCATCACCCTGGGGCAGGAGTTTTCAGGCTATGGCGCGCAAGTGAATCTCGCCGCCGCGCGCATTCGCCAGACCATGCCCGACCTTTACGCGCTGGCGCAAGGCGGCACGGCGGTTGGCACGGGGCTCAATTCGCGCACGGGCTTCGCGGACGGCTTCGCCGCGCGCATGGCCGAATTGACCGGCATGCCCTTCGTCAGCGCGCGCAACAAGTTCGAGGCCCTCGCCTGCCATGATGCGCTGGTCTTCGTGCATGGCGCGCTGGAGGCCTGCGCCGCAGGGCTTTTCAAGATCGCCAGCGATCTGCGCCTTCTGGGCAGCGGCCCGCGCAGCGGCTTTGGCGAATTGCGCCTGCCGGAGAATGAGCCGGGCTCCTCCATCATGCCGGGCAAGGTCAATCCCACCCAGGCCGAGGCCATGACCATGGTTTGCGCCCGCGTTTTCGGCAATCAGACAACGGTGTCTTTCGCCGGGTCGCAGGGCCATCTGGAATTGAATGTCTTCAAGCCGGTCATCGCCGCCTGCGTGCTGCAATCCATCCAGCTTCTGGGCGACGCCGCGTCAAGTTTTCGCGTCAATTGCATCGAGGGTCTGCAACCCGATCGCGGCCGCATGGAGGAACTGATGCAGCGTTCCCTCATGCTGGTCACCGCGCTGGCGCCACGCATCGGTTATGACCATGCTTCGGAAATCGCCAGGGCCGCCCACGCCAATGGCACGACCCTGCGCGAGGAGGCCCTGCGGCTGGCGCTTGTCACCCCCGAGGATTTCGATGCGCTGGTGCGGCCCGAATTCATGCTGGCGCCGCAGCCCTGATCATCGTTGTTTGGCGATGCACTGGCGCGTGAAGCCGTCGATGGTCACGCGGTCGGCTGGCGACAGGCCCTCGCGGATCAGGCGCTCCCAGATCATGGGCTCCTTGCGGATTTCGCCTGAAATGCACAGGCATACGTTGCGGCATTGCTGCGGCCCGCCGCCCTGGGCCACGCATTGGGCCGTGCAACTCGCCACGAAGGGCTCGTCCTGCGGCGCCAGCGCGGCCTGCGGCCCCACCGCCCGCGCCACCATGAAAAGCACCGCCAGAAACACCGGCTGATGCACGAGATAGACGAGCAGCGAATGGCGCCCGCCCCACACGAGCGCCCGGCCCGCAGGCGCCTGCGCGCGCCAGTTCGTGAGCCATGCGGGCAGGCCGCGCGCCAATAACAAACGCGTCGCCACCAGCCCCGCGAGCACCACGCCGAAGTAAGGCAACAGAGGGCGCCAGTCGTTGCTGAGGGGCTGTCTTGTGCCAAGCCCCAGCCACCAGAAGCCGGGGGCGTCGAAGACGGTGGATTCGATCATCAGGGGCGCGACAAGCGCGGCCAGCGCCATCACCGCCACAAGCCGCAAGGGCGCGCGCAACAACGGTAGCGCGAGCAGGCTCGACAGGGCTATGCAATGCAATATGCCGAAGAAGATGAAGCTCTGCGGAAACATCCAGTAAGTCGCCGCGCTGACGCCCGCCGCCGCCGCGCCAATCGCCAGAAGCCGCCGCCAGAAGGCGCGCTTGTTCACCCCATGGCGCGAGGCCAGCGCCAGACTCGCGCCCACCAGAAACAGAAAGCTGGCGGCCACTCCATGGCCAAAGCCCATGACGCCCGGCTCATAGGGCAGATCCGGCGACACCAGCTGGAAATAGCCGAGATCCCAGATCAGATGAAAGGCGAACATGCCCAGCAGCGCCAGGCCCCGCAGCGCGTCAATCGCGTCAAGGCGCTGCGAGGGCTGGTCTTGCGTCACTGCGCAGGCTTGGCCGAGAAGTGGCTGAACACCATGTCGGGCGCCGAGAGATTATGGATGGAGGGAATGGTGCGCCCCGCCCAGAACTCCGTCGCCTGCGCCTGCTTGAAGGTGGGGATGGAGGATTCCCCCCAGCCTTCGCCGCCCTTTGTGCGCCAGGCGAGCCGCGCCACGTCGGAGTTGAATTCGGTGGCGTACATGGAGCGCAGG
Source organism: Beijerinckiaceae bacterium (assembly GCA_947380915.1). The sequence goes on along the minus strand of CANCSY010000086.1, from coordinate 497 downwards.
GTCACGAAAGGCGCGCCTGCGGGCATGGCGTCGGACATGCCGACATCCAGCACCATGCGCTCCTGGTCCACGCTGTCGATCTTGATCGTGGCGGAGCCGCCGCGCAGGAAATTCAGGGTGAAGGTCTTGCTCGCTGGATCGAAGGCCACATCCTTCAGGGCGACGATGGGGCGCTCCTGAATCTCCACCGGCCCCACGAGGAAGGACGAGCCATAGGCGGTCCAGCGCATGTCGCCGAAGGGCAGCGGGCGCACGCGCCAGTAGCCGTCGGCGGGATAGAACACGAGCACCTCTTCGGCGCGCTCGCGATAGCGCATCCACAATTGCACGAGATGCAGTCCATTCTCCACCTTGTCGCCCACGCGCACGGGCACATTGGCCGGGCGCCAGAAGGAGGGGAAGGTATAGCCCGTCAGCCAGAATTCCGGCGTCTCCCAGAAGGTGACGCGGCGGGAATTATCCGCCTTGAAGGAGGGATCGCGCGTCATGTCGCAGGC
>CANCSY010000085.1 GCA_947380915.1 Beijerinckiaceae bacterium | reverse complement strand
GTGTAGTAGCGCGCCGTGGTGAGGCGCAGCGCCCCGTTGTTCTGGCCGAGCGGGATGATGGTCTGCACCGAGCCCTTGCCGAAGGAGCGCGTGCCCAGAATGGTTGCGCGCTTGTGATCCTGCAGGGCGCCGGCCACGATCTCCGAAGCCGAAGCAGAGCCGCCGTTGATCAGCACGATCACTGGCTTGCCCTTGGAGATGTCGCCGGGGCGGGCGTTGTAGCGCTGGGTCTCGTCGGCGTTGCGGCCGCGGGTCGAGACGATCTCCCCCTTCTCGAGGAAGGCGTTGGAGACCGAGACCGACTGATCCAGCAAGCCGCCGGGATTATTGCGCAGATCCAGCACATAGCCCTTCAGCTTGTCGCCGGGCATGTCCTGCTGGAACTTCTGCAGGGCCTGCTTGACCCCATCGAAGGTCTGCTCGCTGAACTGGGTGATGCGGATATAGCCGATGTCCTCGCCTTCCTGGCGCGAACGCACGGACTTGATCTGGATGACGGCGCGGGTCAGCTTGACCTCGCGGGGCTCCTTCTGGGAACCGCGCAGCACGGTCAGCTTCACGGCGGTGTTGACGGGGCCGCGCATCTTGTCGACGGCCTGGTTGAGGGTCAGGCCCAGAACCGCCTCGCCGTCGATGGCGCTGATGAGATCGCCCGCCATGATGCCAGCGCGGGAGGCTGGCGTATCGTCGATGGGGGTGACGACCTTCACGAGGCCCTCTTCCTGAGTGACCTCGATGCCCAACCCGCCGAACTCGCCGCGCGTCTGCACCTGCATGTCGCGGTAGCTCTTGGGATCCATGTAGCTGGAATGGGGGTCGAGCGATGTGAGCATGCCGTTGATGGCGGATTCCACCAGCTTCTGCTCATCGGGCCGCTCCACATAGTCGGAGCGTATCTTCTCGAAGACATCGCCGAAGAGGTTGAGATTTCGGTAGGTGTCCGTCGCCGCGGCCTTGGCGCCGTCGACGAACGGAACCATATGGCCGCCAACGGTGACCGCCGAAGCGCCCAGCACGGCGCCGAGCAGAACAAGAGAGACCTTGCGCATTATCCGCGAACCTTTTCGAGCTCCGATCTTGCCCACCATGGGCCCGGATCGATTGCAGTCCCGTCTTTACGAAACTCAATATATAGGATGGGCTGCGATGCGCCAATTGCAATCGCCGCCGCCGTCTTGGCCGAACCATCGCCCATAACGCCTATGGGCTCCCCGGCCAGCACGAACTGCCCCACCTCGACATTGATCCTGTCCATACCGGCCAGAACCACATAGTAACCCCCGCCCGCATTGATGATCAAGAGTTGTCCGTAGGTTCTGTAGGGGCCGGAGAACGCGACCCAGCCATCGCTGGGGGAGATGACGACGGCGCGCGGCCGGGCGGCGAGGGACAGGCCCTTTTCCGCGCCGCCGAAGACGTCAGGCGCGCCAAAGGCTTTCACCAGGGTTCCGCTGACCGGCAGGGGCAACAGGCCCCGCGTCTGGGCGAAGGGGATTGCTGGCGCCAGTCTGGCGGGATCCTTGAAGGGGCCGGCGGCAAGGCGCGGGCGCGGCTCGATTTTCTGCTCTTCGTCCGAACGGCGCGCAGCCTCCGCGCCGCGCACGGCTGCCGCCACGTCGGTCTCCATGCGCGCGATGAGTTCTTTCAGGTCGACGGACTGGCGCGCCAGATCGCCGGCCCGGGCTCTTTCCTGCGCCAGGGCCTTTTCCGCATCGGCAAGGGTCTTCTGGCGGGCCTCGACAAGGGCTGCGACGCGCTCGCGTTCCGCGCCCAGGCTGGCGGCTTCCTTGCGCAGGGCCTCGCTCTCGCCGAGGATGCTCCTGCGGGCCTGCACGAGATCGCCCAGATCGGCGGCCAGCGCTTCGGTCTCCCCACGCAGCTCGGGCACGACCGCGCCCAGCAGCATTGAGGTGCGGATCGCCTCCAGCATGTCTTCCGGGCGCACCAGAACCGCAGGCGGCGGCCTGCGGCCCATGCGTTGCAAGGCGGCCAGCACATCGGCGATCACGGCGCGGCGGCTCTCCAGGGAGCGTCGGATCGCGGCCTCGCTCGCCTGCGAATTGGTGAGCCGCGCCTCGATCTCGACCATGCGCAATTCGCCCGCCCGCGCCCGCGCCGCGGTTTCGATGAGCGCGGCGGTGAGGCGCGCGCGGTCGTTGCGAATCAGTTCGACATCCGCCTCGATCCTGCGGCGCTGATCCTCGGCGGCCTGGCGGGTCTCCTCGAGGGCGCGCAGCTCGCTCTGGCCCTTGTCCAGTTGCTGCCGCAGATCCTCTGGCGTGGATGCTGTGGACTGGGCCAGGGCCATGCCCGCGAAAACCTGCGACGCTGCGGCGAGGGCTGCGGCGAGCTTGGCGGGAGAACGTTTGGCGGACGGCAGGTTCAGGCGCGGCCTCTCGGGCGATTCTGGGCGATTCGAGCCCTACAAAGCGTTTACGAGTGTGGCGCGAGCGGGGCAAGGGGCGGGCGAACCGCGGGCTGGCGGATCAAACACGATGATAGGGATGGCCCGCCAGAATGGTGATGGCCCGGTAGATCTGCTCCGCCGCCATGATCCGCGCGAGCTGGTGGGGCCAGGTCATGGCGCCGAAGGCGAGCACCTGGGCCGCCTGCGCTCGCAGCGCGGGATCAAAACCATCGGGACCGCCAAGGGCCAGCACAAGCGCGGGAGTTCCCGCATCGCGCTCACGGCCCATGTCGGCGGCGAAGGTTTCGCTGGGAACAGATTTGCCCCGCTCGTCGAGCAGGATCAGCCGCGCGCCCGGCGGCACGAAGGCCATGAGCGCGCGGGCCTCCTCGACCTTGCGGTCTTCGGGTCGGCGCGCCCGGCCCTCATCGATTTCGCGCAATTCGACGCCGGTGAGGCCGACACCCCGCGCGGAAGCCGCCGCGCGCTCCATATAGCGCGCGCAGAGTTCACGTTCGGGGCCGGCCTTCAGCCGCCCGATGGCGATCAAAGCGACGCGCATGACGCTGGACGCCGCCTAACCGGCGGCGCGTGCGCCCTGCGGGCTCCGCTCACCCGGCCTGTCGCCTCCCCACATCTTCTCCAGATTGTAGAAAGCGCGGACTTCGGGCCGGAAAATGTGGACGATCACGTCGCCCGCATCGACCAGAACCCAATCGCAATGCGGAACGCCCTCGACCTTGGGGGTCTGGGCGCCGGCCTCCTTGCACGCCTTGACGACGCGATCAGCGATCGCGCCGACATGCACGCCAGAACGACCGGTCGCCACGATCATGAGATCGGCGATGGAGGTCTTGCCATGCAGGTCGATCGAGACGAGGTCTTCAGCCTTGGCGTCTTCGAGGCTGTGCAGGACGGTCCGCACGAGTTTGCCGGTGTCCAGTACGGAACCATTCACCGGGTGAAGCGGCGCAGCGCTCGCTTCTGAGTTCATCGTGGGTGTCAGTGCCTTCATGCTCCTGTCACCGGCAAGCGCCGGCACATCTCAATGTGGGCCAAAACTGCGGAAAATTCAACAACGATTGCGTGAGAGGCCCTAATTTCCGGGCGGCAGGGTCTTTCCCCTGCGCCGCAGCTCCGTGGAAGACAGGTCCGAACGCCTCGCATGGATGAAGACGAAGGCCGGAGCGCGGGCCTGCGCCAGCAGGGAACCGTCGGTTTCATCGAGCCGATGGGGCGCCAGCCAGGCCCCGGCGGGACTGTTTGTGGCCTTCAGGGTGGAGCCCGGCCGGTCGATCACCGCGATGGGGATCAGGGCGGCGATGTCGCGCCAATGCTGCCAGCGATGGAAGCTCGCCAGATTGTCCGCCCCCATGATCCAGACGAAACGCACGCCCGGGCAGCGCTTCGTCAGCCATTCGATGGTGTCATAGGTGTAACGCGTGCCGATCTGCGCCTCGAGGCCCGTGACCACGATGCGCGGATGGTCGGCCAGCGCATGGGCGGCCGTCATGCGCGCGCCCAGCGAGGGCAGGCCATCGTTTTCCTTGAGCGGATTGCCGGGGGTCACCAGCCACCAGATCTGGTCAAGCCCGAGCCGGGAGAGAGCGATGGTGCTGACGAGCCGATGCCCCTCATGGGGCGGATTGAAGGTCCCGCCGAAGAGGCCGATTCGCATGCCCGGCGCGTGGCCCGGCAGACGCACGGGTCCACCCCGGCCAGTGGCGGGGGGCGGCGCGAGGAGGGACCTTCCAGTTATGCTCATTTCCGTCAAAATGACGGGACGCGAGCTTCAGCGCAAGGGGGCTGTAGGGGAAATGGTTGGGAGCGCGCAGCGGCGCAGTCGGTGAGGCAATAAGTCAGGGCGAAAAAGGGGGCCTGAATCGACCGCGCCGCCCAACTCCACGAACCGAAAGTTACGGCGTCGTGGAGTGCGGCGGCGCGAGCGCACGTCGGCCCGTCAAGGGCGAGGGCTTCGCAAGAGAACCTGCGAAGCCGCCTTTGGAAGATCAGATCTTCTTCAGGCTGTCAGCGCTGGACTTGCCGCTGCGCTTGTCAGCAACGATTTCGTACGAAATCTTGTCGCCTTCGTTCAAGGTGCTGAAACCAGCCCGCTCGACGGCGCTGATGTGCACGAAAACGTCAGTTCCACCCTGGTCAGGCTCGATGAACCCGAAGCCTTTTTGACCGTTGAACCACTTCACTGTACCGGTAGCCATAGAATTTCCAATCGTCTTAGCCGGCAACTGCCGGCAAACTCATATAGCACTGAAAATAGAATTTTTACAAACGGAGCAGGAAATATTTATTTCCGCCCAGCTGAAAAAAGTTTCTACTGTCAAGCTTACCAAGCTCAACAGGCTGAATTCGCCTGTTATTCTCTCTTAATCTATCACCACGGACTCGAAAAACCGGGGCGCGAGCGCAGGCCCCCATTGGGCGAGATTTTCCTCCGTGGCAGGATAATCGCCCGCCGGCATGTCGGCGGTGAGCAGATCGCCATCTGCGTAATGTTCGAACATATAGCCCCAGGGGCTGCGCCAATAGTCGAAAATCTGGCTGCCGAGGAGGTGGCGACCGACGCCCCAGGCGGGCTTGTAGCCTTTTTCCTTGAGCCATTCGTGGCCGATATGGACCGCGTCCGGGTCCTGCACTTCGAAAGAGGCGTGATGCACATTGATGTCGCCGGGCGTGTGCAGGGCGAAGATCGTATGATGATCCGCAGGGCGGTCGCCACGGTCGCAGCGCAGGAAATTGCCCAGCGTCGCGGCCTGATCGCCCGGCACATGCAGCCGGTCCGTGACGAGCATGCCCAAAGTGTCCTGAAACCAGCGGGCGCCGACGTCCCCATCATTGAATTTCAGCACGCAATGGCCAAGCCGCACCACGCGGGCGGGCTCATGGTCTGGTCGCTGGAAGCTTTTCACCCGCTGCTTCTGGAAAGCGAAATTGACCGGGAGCGGCGCCCGCACCGGCAGCGGATCGACCAGCGCCATCCCGTGGACAAGATCGACCCGGTAGCCATCCGGCGCCGTCAGGCGCACCCGCTGGCCGCCGCCCGGGCCTTCGATGGCTTCAATCGGGGATGCGCTCGGCAGGCGGCTCGCCTCGTCCAGTTCCGCCGCCGATCCCGCCAGCAGTCCCACCCCTGCGAAGCCCGGCTCGCCCTTTTCCGTCAAATGGATGAAAGGATAAGTCCCCGCGCCGCGCACATAGAGCCGGTCCGCCGTGCGGGCGACCTCGACCATGCCGAAGTCGCGCAGGAATTGGGCATGGAGGTCAAGGTCAGGGGCGCGATGGGCCACATAGACGATATCCTGCACCCTGATCATCGCGCTTGCTCCCCTGTGCGTCATGGCGGCGTTTGCGCCCATTATGGCGCAAAGGGCGCATTTGCAAAGAGCGTGTCGCTGGTCAGGGCCGGGTCTGGCCGTCGCCGCGCACGCGGTAATTGAAGGAGCAGAGCTGTTCGAGGCCTACGGGGCCGCGCGCGTGCATCCGGCCCGTGGCGATGCCGATCTCGCCCCCGAAACCGAATTCCCCGCCATCAGCGAACTGGGTTGAGGCGTTGTGCAGCACGATGGCCGAATCCACCTCCGCCAGAAAGCGCTCGGCCGCCTGCTCCGATTCCGTGATGATGCAGTCGGTATGGTGGGAACCATAGGTGGCGATATGGTCCATGGCCGCCTGCAAGCCCGCCACCACCTTCACGGAGATGATGGCCTCCAGATATTCGGTATGCCAATCCGCCTCATTCGCCTCTGTGACGCGCGGATCGACTGCGCAGACCATGTCATCGCCGCGCACCGCGCAGCCCTTGTCGAGCAGCATGGTCACGAGGGGGGGGAGATGGGTTCCCGCCACGGCTTCATCAACCAGCAGGGTCTCCGCCGCGCCGCAGATGCCCGTGCGCCGCAGCTTGGAGTTCAGCACCAGCGCCTTCGCCTTCTCCAGATCGGCGGCGCCGTCCACATAGACATGCACGATGCCTTCGAGATGGGCGAAGACGGGCACTCGCGCATCTTCCTGCACCCGCTCCACGAGGCTCTTGCCGCCGCGCGGCACGATGACGTCCACATTGCCGCCGAGGCCCTTGAGCATTTCGCCCACGGCCGCCCGGTCGCGGGTGGGCACCAGGCAGATCGCCGCATCCGGCAAGCCGGCGGTGCGCAGGCCCTCCACGAGGCAGGCATGGATGATGCGCGAGGAATGGAAACTGTCGGAGCCGCCGCGCAGGATCGCCGCGTTGCCCGCCTTGAGGCAGAGCGCGCCCGCATCGGCCGTCACATTGGGGCGGCTTTCATAGATGACGCCGATGACGCCCAGCGGGGTCGCCACGCGCTCGATCTTGAGGCCGTTGGGCCGGTCGTAGGTTGCGAGCACCCGCCCCACGGGATCGGGCAGGGCCGCGATGTCCTCAAGGCCCTTCGCCATGGCCTCGACGCGGGCCTGCGTGAGCAGAAGGCGGTCAAGATTGGCGGTGCTCGCGTTGGCGGCCCTCGCCGCCTCCATGTCGCGGGCGTTGGCTTCCAGCACATCCGCCATGGAGGTGCGCAGCAGGCCCGCCGCCACCATGAGCGCGGCGTTCTTGCGCTGGCGCGGGGCCAGCGCCAGCTGCCGTGCGGCGCGGCGCGCCTCGCGGCCCAGCTCCAGCATGCTCTGCGCCATGTCGCGCTTCTCGCCGCCGCCTTCGATCACCCTGAACTTGTCCACCATGGCCTTGAACCCGCTTTTTATACGCGCCGCACCTTACCCTATTCGCGCAGGCGCGTCACAGAACCTTCATAGCCAGTTCGCCCGCTTGAAGCGCCAGTACAGCGTGATGCAGAGGATCAGGATCACCGTGATGACGGTGTGGTAGCCATATTGCCACTCAAGCTCCGGCATGTTCTTGAAGTTCATGCCGTAAACCCCCGCGATGGCGGTGGGCACGGCGAGGATGGCGGCCCAGGCGGCGAGCTGGCGGGTGATGACGCCCTGCCTTTGCTGCTCCAGCAGCGTGCCGATTTCGAACACGGATGTCAGCACGTCGCGCAGGCCCGCGACCATGTTCTCCATGCGTCGGACATGGTCGAGCACATCGTTGAAATAGGGCCGCACCTCATGGTCGATGCAGGGCAGATCGAAAGTGACGAGCTTGCGCACCACCTCCGCCGTCGGCCCCAGCACCCGCTGGAACTTGATGAGCTGGTGCCGCAGGGTGAAGAGCCGTGTCACTTCCTCGCGATTGAGAAATTCATCCAGCGCCCGCCGCTCCATCGCCAGCACCTGATCCTCGATGGTCTCGACGATGGGCAGATAGCCATCGACGACATAATCGAGAATGGCGTGCAACACATAGTCCACCCCATGGGCCAGCAAATGCGGCGAGGTCTCCAGCTGGGCGCGCAATTGCGTATGGGCGCGCGTGGAGCCGTGGCGCACGCTGATGATATGGTTGTGACCCACAAAGATCGAGGTCTCGCCATATTGAATGCGGTCGTCCTGCAGGAAGGCGGTGCGCGTGGTGAGGAAAAGCTGGTCGCCATAAATATCCAGCTTGGGCATTTCATGGGGCTGCAACGCATCCTCCACCGCAAGGGGATGCAGGCCGAAGTTCATTTGCAGGGTGCGCAATTCGTCCTCGGTGGGCTCCAGCAAGCCGATCCAGACGAACTCCCCATGGCCGACCATATGCGGCATGGGCCTGTCCAGATGGACCTCCTCGACCCGCTTGCCCGCACGATAGAGATAGGCTGCGACCACGCTCATGCGCTTCCCCCTGGCGACTCGCCTCCTGGCAGGATCGCCCGGGAAGGGAGCGCTGTCCATGGGCTGTGGCGGGCATGGCGCCCCGGGCCCACGGCCAAAGTCTTATTGCCAAGGCTAACGGAATTGCTAATGCTTGGCTGTGAAACCCCGGTTTTCGGGCCGCCGCCCCGCGAGGGTAGAATAGGCGGCGTGAGGGAGAGCCCTGATGTGCCATTTCTTCGCCTCGCAATCGCCGGAGAGCTACGCCTTCGAGACCCGTTCCATCCGGCTGAACGGGCAGAGCACGAGCCTGCGGCTGGAAAAGATTTTCTGGAACGTGCTGGAGTCCATCGCGGCCCGTGAAGGATTCACGGTGCCGAAATTCGTCTCCACCCTGCACAGCGAAATCCTCATCATGCGCGGCGAGGCGCCCAATTTCACCTCGCACCTGCGCTGCGTGTGCCTGGTGGCGATTGAAAAAGGCCTGCACGCCTCGGCCAAACAGCCGCGCGCGCGAGCGGCCTGAACGCATTTTTCAAGGGGTAGTAGCCCGATAACACCCCCGCCCGCCTGACCCCCTCTAGGTTCCGATCAACCGAACGCGCCCCCAGTCGCGCGCCCGGACAGATGCGCAAGCGAGGACCTATGGCGAAAGCGATCCATTCTATGATCCGCGTGCTGGACGAGGCGCGCTCGGTCAAATTCTATGAGCAGGCCTTCGGGCTGGCTGTGGCCGACCGGCTCGATTTTCCGAGCTTCACGCTCGTCTATCTGCGCAATCCCGAAGCGGATTTCGAGCTCGAACTCACCATCAACAAGGACCAGACCACGCCCTATGATCTGGGCGCGGGCTATGGCCACATCGCCTTCGCGGTCGATGATCTGGCCGCTGAACATGCGCGTTTCACGGCGCTGGGCTTCGAGCCCCGCAACATCGTGGAATTCAACCAGGACGGCGCGCTGCTCGCCCGCTTCTTCTTCGTGCAGGACCCGGACGGTTACAAGATCGAAATGCTGCAAAGGCACGGCCGCTTTCGCTGAGCCATTCATCGCCAGAACCCGTGCAGAGCGCGCCAAGCGCCGCACAAGATCAGGAGGGAAATCCAATGAGCCAAGATCACAAGCATGATCACCAGCATGAGCACCATCACGACCACGCCCCCACGCTCACGCGGCGCAGCTTTCTGCAACGCTCCTCCAGCGTGACGCTGGCGAGCGCGATCACGATCACGTCAGCCGGCGCCCTGCTCAATTCGGCGGAGGCCTGGGCGCTGGACGTCAAGACGCTCAAGCCGCAGACGATGAAGACCCTCATCCTGTTGGCCCGCGACATCTATCCCCACGACCGCATCGCCGACCGCTTCTACGCCATCGCGGTCAAGGGCCACGATGACAAGGCGGGCAAGGACGCCGCCCATAAGGCCCTCATCGAGGGCGGAATCGCGGCGCTCGACAAGGCTGCCGGCGCCAAAGGCTATGTGGGACTGGGCTGGGAAGACGAGCGCGTGAAACTGCTGCGCAAGATCGAGGGTACGCCCTTTTTCCAGACCGTGCGCAGTGGCCTCGTTGTGAGCCTCTACAACCAGCAGGATGTCTGGCCGATCTTCGGCTACGAGGGCGAGTCCTATTCCAAGGGCGGCTATATCGAGCGCGGCTTCAACGACATCGACTGGCTCTGAGCCGGACTGTCTCGAACCATCTTCCTTGAAACAAACAATAATCGAATTGGGGACGAACATGGCTGCGAAATATGACCTGAACGACGACCGCGTCGTCGTCATCATCGGCTCCGGCGCGGGCGGGGGCACCCTTGGCAACGAACTCGCCCAGAAGGGCGTCGATGTGGTGATCCTGGAGGCGGGCGCCCGCCACGAATATACCGATTTTCTCAATGACGAATGGGCCAGCTTCTCCCAGCTCGCCTGGACCGACAATCGCACCACCTCCGGTTCCTGGCGCGTGTCGAAGAACTTCCCCAACCTCCCCGCCTGGATCGTGAAGGCGGTGGGCGGCTCCACCACCCATTGGGCGGGCGCCTCCCTGCGCTTCCAGCCCCACGAGTTCAAGACCCTGACCACCTATGGCAAGGTGGCCGGCGCCAATCTGCTGGACTGGCCGCTGACCCTCGCGGAGCTTGAGCCCTGGTACGCCCGCGCGGAGGAGAAGATGGGCGTGACCCGTACGGGCGGGCGAGAAGGCCTGCCGGGCAACAACAATTTCAAGATCCTGAAGGCCGGCGCCGACAAGCTCGGCTACAAGGAATGCCACACCGGCAACATGGCGATCAATTCCACCGAGCGCGACGGTCGCAACGCCTGCAAGCAGACGGGCTTCTGCTTCCAGGGCTGCAAATGGGGCGCGAAATGGTCGACGCTTTATACGGAAATTCCGAAAGGCGAGGCCACCGGCAAGCTGGAGGTGCGCGCGCAAAGCCATGTGCTGAAGATCGAGCACGACAAGGCCGGCAAGGTCACCGGCGTGGTCTATGCGGACAAGGACGGCAAGATCCAGCGGCAGAAGGCGCGCATCGTCGCGGTGGCGGGCAATTCCATCGAGAGCCCGCGCATCCTGCTGAATTCCGCCTCCTCCAAATTTCCTGATGGGCTCGCCAATTCGTCAGGTCAGGTCGGCCGCAACTACATGCGCCACATGACGGGCTCGGTTTATGCGGTCTTCGAAAAGCCCGTGCATATGTATCGCGGCACCACCATGGCGGGCATCATCCGCGACGAGTCGCGCTTTGACCCGAGCCGGGGCTTTGTCGGCGGCTATGAGATGGAGACCCTGGCGCTGGGCGTGCCCTTCATGGCGGCTTTCCTCGATCCGGGCGGCTGGGGCCGCAGCTTCACCAGCGCCATGGATGATTATCCGCGCATGGCGGGCATGTGGCTGGTAGGCGAGGACATGCCGCAGGAGAGCAACCGCATCACCCTGAGCAAGGCGAAGGACAAATATGGAATGCCCGTCGCCAACGTGCATTTCGACGACCACCCCAACGACATCGCCATGCGCA
>CANCSY010000084.1 GCA_947380915.1 Beijerinckiaceae bacterium | reverse complement strand
GCCCATGTCATCGTGACCGAGGGGCTTGTCGATGAAGCCTTTGTGCGCGAGCGCTGCGACCTCGCTGACTTCGAAACCTGGGCGCGCTTCATCGCGGGGCAGGAGAATGCGCCCGAAGCCGTTGAAGCCATCACCGGCGTGAAGCCCGCCGATGTGCGCGCCGCCGCGCGGCTCTTCGCCACCGGGGGGAATGGCGCCATCTATTACGGGCTGGGCGTCACGGAGCACAGTCAGGGCTCCACCATGGTCATGGGCATGGCCAATCTGGCGATGGCCACAGGCAATCTTGGCCGCGAGGGCGTTGGGGTCAATCCCCTGCGCGGACAGAACAATGTGCAGGGCGCCTGCGACATGGGCTCCTTCCCCCATGAGTTCTCCGGCTATCGCCATGTGTCGGACGAGGCGACCCGCGAACTCTTCGGCTCCCTCTGGGGCGTGACGCTGGATCACGAGCCCGGCATGCGCATTCCCAACATGCTCGACGAGGCCGTGGCTGGCGGCTTCAAGGGCATCTATGTGCAGGGCGAGGACATCGCCCAGTCCGATCCCGACACCAAGCATGTGGTGTCGGGCCTGGAGGCCATGGAATGCGTGATCGTGCAGGACCTGTTCCTCAACGAGACCGCGAAATACGCCCATGTCTTCTTCCCCGGCGCGTCCTTTCTGGAAAAGGACGGCACCTTCACCAACGCCGAGCGGCGCATCAACCGGGTGCGCAAGGTCATGGCGCCCATGGCGGGGCTGGCGGATTGGGAGGTCACGCTGGGCTTCGCCAGGGCGCTGGGCTTCGAGATGCATTACGATCATCCCGCCGAGATCATGGACGAGATCGCAAAGCTCACGCCCACCTTCCGCAATGTCTCCTATGCGAAGTTGGAAGAACTGGGCTCCGTGCAATGGCCCTGCAATGATTCCGCGCCCAGTGGCACGCCGATCATGCATGTGGATCATTTCGTGCGCGGCAAGGGCCGCTTCATGGTCACGCATTTCGTGGCCACCGAAGAGCGTGCGGGCCCGCTGTTTCCGCTGTTGCTCACCACAGGGCGCATTCTCACCCAGTACAATGTGGGCGCGCAGACGCGGCGCACCCTCAACAATACCTGGCATGAAGAAGACGTTCTCGAGATCCACCCCTTCGACGCGGAAAGCCGCGGCGTTCGCGAGGGCGATCTGGTGGCGCTGGCGAGCCGCATCGGCGAGGTCTCGCTGCACGCCACCATCACCGACCGCATGCAGCCGGGCGTGGTCTACACCACCTTTCACCATCCCAATTCCGGCGCCAATGTGGTGACCACCGACAATTCCGATTGGGCCACCAATTGCCCGGAATACAAGGTCACGGCGGTGCAGGTGCGCCGCACGAATTATTATTCGCCGTGGCAGGATCAGGATCGTGAAACCGGCGTGTCGCTTCGCCGCATCGCGCGCGAGGATGTTGATGCCGCCGAGTAAAGCGCCCGCCGCGCTCACGCGCCCCACCACGCGCTTCACCTTTGGCGGTCCGCGCGAGAAGGGCCTGCGCGACTGCGCGGTGGAGGTTCCCGTCAATATCGTCTATACGCCCGTGCCCTATGCGGTGATGATGGCGACGCCGCAGGATCTCGAAGATTTCGCGCTGGGCTTCAGCGTGAGCGAAGGCGTCATCGATGGCCCCGCCGACATTCGCTCAATAGTGGTTGAAGAGGTGGAGCGGGGCTTGCGTCTTGTGGTGACGCTCGCCTCCGACAAGCTGCAACGCCATCTGGCGCGCAATCGCAACCTGGCGGGCCGCACGGGCTGCGGCCTCTGCGGCGTCGATGATCTCGGCGCTCTGCCCATCGCGCGTGCGCCGCCCCATGGGCCGGGTCATCTGCTTTTATCCAGCGTGCGCCGCGCGCTCGAAGCTCTGGAGGATCGCCAGACCCTCAATCGGCTCACCCACGCCCTGCATGGCGCCGCCTGGGCGGATCATGGGGGCGAGTTGTTATGCGTGCGCGAGGATGTTGGCCGTCACAATGCGCTGGATAAACTGATCGGCGCCCTGCTCAGCGCAGGGGTTGACCCTGCGTCGGGCTTCGTCGTCATCACCAGTCGCTGCTCCTATGAAATGGTGGAAAAGGCGGCCATGTTCGGGGCGCGGGCTTTGGTCGCCGTCTCCGCCCCCACCACATTCGCCATCCAGCGGGCGCAGGCCAACGCCATGACGCTTCTGGCTTTGGCGCGCGCCGATGGCGCCATCTGCTTCACGGATCCCGCTTTCGTGACCGATGACCTGCAGAGCGAAGGACGACGCATCGCATGAGCAGCGCAGCCTCCCCGGAAGACAAACTGGTCCGCATGGCCAACCAGATCGCGCAATTCTTCCAGTCGCAGCCCCATGACGAGGCGGTGGCGGGGATCGCCGATCACCTGCGCTCCTTCTGGACGCCCAAGATGCGCCGCCAGATCGCGGATCATGCGGCGGCGGGCGGCGCGGGGCTTGAGCCGCTGACCCGCGAAGCTGTGGAGCGCCTTTCCTAGGCTAGGCCGAGGGAAGGCTGTAGTCCCTCGCAACCATCCAGGCTGCATGGGCCTGCCCGTTGGTGAGAGGCGATGTGCGCAGCGCGTTCACGGCGGCCAGCGCCGCCGCCAGGCGCGGCTCGCCGGGATGGATCTGCAAGGGCTTGCCGGGCTCCTCCAGATCCATGGCGGCGCCCATGGCCGCCAGTTCGCCAGCAGTGGCGCCATTGTCGAGGGCGAGCATCAGCGCCAGCGCACCACTGTCGTTCGTCATCGGCCGCGCCAGGCGCCAGGCGTTCAGATAGCGCTTCACCGCGCGGGGCGTATCGCCCGAAAGGCTTGCAAGCTTGCCCAGCAAATGGGTTTCGATCGGCTTGAGCGGCTGATCGAGCGCGCTGGTCGAGGCGTCCAGCGGGGCCTGCTTCGTTTCGGGCGCAGCTCCCAGCAATTGATGCGCATAGGCGATGCTGGCCTGCTGGTCGCGGATCATGCGGATGTTGAAGGGCGCCTGCACATAGCGCTCCAGTCTTTGGGCCGCTTCCTTGGCGCCGCCCCAGCCCGCTGCGAGCTGGTCCGCATCCCCCGCCAGGGCCAGCATAAAGCCCGGGCGGTCGAGGCAATCATGGACAATATCCACCAGGCTTGCAGCCTGCGGGGCGGGCAGGGCCTCGAGGCCATCGAGCAGCACCACAATGCGCCGGGGCGCCTCCTGGGCGCCTAGTCCGGCCTCGATAGCGGCGAGATAGGCGACAGCATCCAGTCCCTGGGCCTGGTTCGCAGGCGTGGCGAACAGATTATGCCGATGGGGCGCGCCCGAGGCGCTGGGCTGGCGCGCGCGTATTTCATTGGAATGGGCGATGGCGGCGAGTTTTTGCGCCTCGGCGCCGAGCTGATCCAGCCGCCTGCCCTGCCGGGCGATCAGGTCGTCCAGTTCGCTGCGGCGTTTGCCCGCGTCTTCCTCCAGCAGGCGCAAGCCCTGAAGCAGGGGCATGGTGAAGCGCGCCGCACGCCAGATGTTCACGGCGAGGCATATCAGGCCGGCGGTGATGGCGGCGTTGCCCAGATGGGCCAGCCAATGTTTATGGCCTTCGATCCAGCTCGCCGGATCCTTCGCCCCCTCTGCCGCATTGCGCAGGCCCGTCAGCCAATCGGCGCTGGTGCGCTCCGCCAGACCCAGGGCATAGGCGATCAGGAAGAAGGCGATGGCCCATATCAGCAGTTTCGCCTGTCCCGCATAGGACCAGATGCTATTGGCGAAGGCGCCGAGGCGGCCCGGACGGTCCGCCAGTTCGCGCAGAAGATCCTTGTAGACAGCAGCCGCATCGCCGGTGAAGCCGAAGCTCTTCAGGGCGACCTCCAGCTGTTTGCGATGGCGCCGCGCATAGTCCTCGACCTGCGTCGTCGTGGATCCCGAGAGCAGGGCGTCGTTGAGGCCCGCGCGGCGAAGTTTCAACTCATCCAGGGCCCGCTGCTCGCTGGCGACCCGCTGGGCCGTGTCGTCCAGCTTGCGGGCGGCCTCCTGCGCAGCGGCCTGGGGATCAGTGGCCGCCTCAAGGGCTTTTGCGTCGAGCCGCGCAGCCGGGCTGTCCGCTCCCTGCGCCAGCAGCGCCCCATGCAGTGCGTTGGCCAGACCTGTGGTTGCGTCACCCTGCAAGGCGCGAGCGTTCAATTCGAGTGTCAGGACTTGCGTCAGAAAGGGTCCGTCCGCGCGGGCGGCGGCGGTCAGCCCCCTTGCGCGTCTGGCGATGCTGCGCAGCGCGTGGCTCTTGCCCGCGCCCGGGGCGCCGAAGACGCCGATGGTGAGCGGCGTTTGGGTCTGCGCATGCGCCGCCAGATCAGCCAGCAGTTCCACCGCCCGATAGTCACCGAGGGAGGGCGCGTCCGGCGTGTCTGCGTGGAACAGGGGCGCGGACGAATCGGGTTTTGTGGTCTTTTCAAGGGGCGCCATCATGTCATCCACGCGATCTCTCCTGGCTGGCTCCCGCGTCGGCGCAGGCGCGCACAGGGAATCAGTCACAAGATTATGAACGGCATACCTACTTGCAAGCCAGCCAGTTGAGGCTTGGGCTCCCTATTTCGAGGCAGCATAATGAGCGAGCGCGCCCAAATCCTGGTCGGACAGGCCCACCACGGTCTCCACCATCAGGGGGTCGGCGCTGGTGCGTTTATTGTCTCGCATGGCCTTGAGGCTTGTCACCATGTAGTCGATGCGCTGGCCCGCGAGACGTGGCATCTGCTCCTGCCCTGTCAGGGCGGGGGTATGGCAGGAGGCGCAATGGTGGGAGGCGGCCAGCTGGGCGCCGCGCGCCACGAGCGCGGGGTCGGGCGTCTCCTCGGAGCGCTTGGACGGCGCGGCTGCATAATGGGCCGCAAGCTCCAGAATATCCTCGTCCTTCAGCTCCTTGGCCAGCGCCTCCATTTCCGGGATCCTGCGCACGCCCTCGCGGATGAGAATGAGCTGGTTCATCAGATAGAAATTGGGTTGCCCGGCGAGGGATGGCAGGCCGGGCGAGCGTGCGTTGCCGTCTTCCCCGTGGCAGGCGCCGCAGGTCTCCACGCGCTCTGCGAGGCTCGCCGCCATGGCGGGCGCGCAGAGAAGCACCGCCAGCGCTAGGGCTGGCGGCGCGATTGTCGAAAGCAGCTTGAGGCTCATAGGCGAGCAGTCTTGGCTTTGGCGTCATAGGTGATGCGGTAGATGGCGCCGTTGTTCTCGTCGGTGACGAGCAGCGAGCCGTCCTTCAATTGAAGGATATGCACCGGGCGGCCATGGAAGCTGTTGGTCTTTTCGTCCAGCAGGCCGGTCATGAAGGGCTCCACCTTCACTTTGCCATTCTTCTCGGTCGCCATAACGACATCATAGCCGTACTTCTTCTCCCGGTTCCAGGAGCCATGGCGCGCGATAAAGGCCACGTTCTTGTACTTCGCCGGGAACATGTCGCCCGTGTACCACTTGATGGACAGCGCCGCCGCATGGGGCCCCATGAGCGCCTGCGGCAGGATCACGCCTGCGCAGGGATCCGGGCGCACCACGTCCGGGTCCGCAATGCCTTTGGCGTGGCAATAGGGGAAGCCGAAGCTGGCGCCGCTCTTGTTCTTCGGCAGCTTGTTCAGCTCGTCTTCAGGCCCCTCGTTGCCCGCCCAGTCACGGCCATTGTCGGTGAACCAGAGTTCCTTGGTCACGGGATGCCAATCGAAGCCAACGGTGTTGCGAACGCCGCGCGCCACGATCTCCATATTGGAGCCATCCGCATCATAGCGGCGGATATGGGCGTGGGTGCCGTAGTTCACTTCACAGATGTTGCAGTTGGCGCCCACGGGAATATAGAGTTTCCCATCCGGCCCGAACTCCGTATAGCGCCAGCCGTGCGACAGATCGGCGGGCAGATTGAACTTCTCCGACAAATCCACGGACTTCGGCGCATCCAGCGTCGCGTCGATGTCATCGAAGCGCAGCACCTGCTTGTTGGCGGTGACGAAGAGGCTGCCATCCTTCATGGCGAGGCCATTGGGCAGGGTCAGGCCCTGCGCGATGGTCTTGACCTCCTTCTTGCCGAAGGGATCAGTGATCGCATAAACGCGCCCGATGGTGCGGGTGGATACGAAGAGCGTGCCCTTGGGCGACAGCAGCATCATGCGCGCGCCCGCCAGGCCGGTGGCGAAGACCTCCACCTTGAAGCCCTCGGGCACCTTGATCTTGTCCATGGGCAGCTTGTCGCGGGGTGTGGCGATCGGCGGCACGGGGTGTCCGCGCAGACTGACATCCTGCTTGCTGCGCTCGGCTTGCTTGCGGACGATGTCTGATACTGGCGGAGGCGCTGCGGGCGCCGTGGCCTGGGCGAAGGCGGCGCCTCCGACCGCTGTCACCGCCAGAGCGGCGACGAGGCCGCGCAGGCCAGATCTGGAACCGAAACGGTTTAGCATCATGGACGTTCTCCCATCGGGCGTTGAACAGGCGGCCCGTTACGATGAAGCTTAAGTAGGAAGTTGTCTCGTTGCAATCGGCTTTGCGATGAAAAACGGGGAGGCAGGGTGATGTGAACAGGCGAAAACCCTGAGACCCGGGTGGGATTGTGGGCAGTAACCCATTACCTGCCCACTTGACGGCGATCAAAATAGGGAGATAAACATATCTTTATATCTACCTTGGAAAAATAACATGCCCAAGCAATCCGCCTCCTTCGCCGCGACCCTCGATGCGCTGGAGGCTGCCGGCGAGATCACCCGCCTGCGGCTGCTGGCCCTGCTGGCGGATGCGGAGCTGACCGTTTCCGAGCTCATGACCATTCTGGGCCAGTCCCAGCCGCGGATCTCCCGTCATTTGCGCCTGCTGGTCGAGGCGGGGCTAGTGGATCGGCGTCGCGAGGGCGCCTGGGCCTTCTTCCGCGTGTCCGATCAGGGCTCGGCCGCAGGGCTGGTGCGCGCCGTCCTGACAGGCATGGACGAGAGCGATCCGGTTCTGTCGAGCGACCGCTCCCGCCTCTCCGAGGTGCGCCGCGCCCGCGCCGAACAGGCGCAACGCTACTTCGCCGAACATGCCCGCAATTGGGACCGCATCCGCTCGTTGCATATCGCCGAGAATATCGTCGAGGCGGCTGTACGGGACATTGTGGGCGACAAGCCGCTCCATGCGGTTCTTGATCTGGGCACCGGCACCGGCCGCATGCTGGAACTGCTGGCCCCGCTGGCCGAGCGCGCTGTTGGCGTCGACCAGAGCCCCGCCATGCTGAATGTGGCGCGCACCAATCTGGAGCGCGCGGGCCTGCGCAATGTGCAGGTGCGCCAGGGCGATCTTTATGCCCTGCCGGTGGAGCGCAATGGCTATGACCTCGTGATCGTGCATCAGGTGCTGCACTATCTTGACGACCCCGGCCGCGCCGTGCGCGAGGCCGCCCATGCGCTGCGGCCGGGCGGGCGTCTGCTCATCATCGATTTCGCGCCGCACGCCCATGAGTTCCTGCGCGAGCAGCACGCCCATCGACGTCTCGGCTTCTCCGGCGAGGAGATCGAGGGCTTCATGGGAGAGGCGGGGCTGGTCGATTTCGCCCGTCGCGATCTGGGCCCCGGCGCCGGGGACAAGCTCACGGTATCCCTGTGGATCGCGCGGGACCCCCGCATCATCGCAGACGAGATGAAGTTGATGGAGGTTGCGTGATGGTTCATGATTTTTCGCGCGCCAGTCGCTCGCGCCTCGCCGACATCCGCGTTTCCTTCGAGTTCTTTCCACCGAAGACGGCCGAGATGGAGAGCGCCTTGTGGGACTCCATCACGCGCCTTGCGCCGCTTGAACCCAGCTTTGTGTCGGTGACTTATGGCGCTGGCGGCTCCACGCGCGAGCGTACGCATTCGACCCTGGCGCGCCTCGTGCGCGAAACGAACTTGAAGCCCGCCGCTCATCTCACCTGTGTCGCTGCGACGCGCGCGCAGGTCGATGACGTTGTCCGCGCTTACCATGACGCGGGCGTGCGCCATATCGTTGCGCTGCGAGGCGATCCGGTCACGGGTCCGGGCAGCGTTTACGAGCCTCATCCCGGCGGTTACGCCACGTCGACTGCCTTGATCGAAGGAATTCGTCGTCTCGGCGATTTCGAGGTGACGGTTTCCGCTTACCCCGAGAAACATCCCGAAAGCGCCACGCTCGACGCCGACATTGATGTACTCAAAGCCAAGGTGGACGCCGGCGCCACGCGCGCCATAACGCAATTCTTCTTCGATAACGCCCATTATCTGCGTTACGTGGAGCGCGTGCGGGCGCGCGGCATTAATATCCCCATCGTGCCTGGCATCGTGCCCGTGCAGAATTTTCGCCAGGCCGCCAGCTTCGCCAAAAAGACCGGCGCCAGCGTGCCCCAATGGCTCGCTGACCGTTTCGAAGGGCTTGATGATGATCCAGCCACGCGCCGCCTGATCGCAGCCGCCGTCGCCGCCGAGCAGGTGCTGGACCTCGTCGATCATGGCGTCACCGATTTCCATTTCTACACCATGAACAAGGCCGATCTTGTTTATGCGATCTGCCATTTGCTGGGGCTGCGTCCGCAGCTCACCATGAGGGCCGCGTGATGGCGAATTTCAAACTGGCCGATGGCAAGGCGGTGCGCGCGGCGCTCATGCAGGCCGCGCGTGAGCGCATCCTCGTGCTCGACGGCGCCATGGGCACCATGATCCAGGACCTGCGCCTCGATGAGGCGGGCTTTCGCGGCGCCCTGTTCAAGGACGCGAGCCGCGACCTCAGGGGCAATAACGATCTTCTCAATCTTACCCAACCCGAGGCTATTCGGGACATTCATCTCGCCTATTTTCTGGCGGGCGCGGATATGGTGGAGACCAACACCTTCTCCTCCACCAGCATCGCGCAGGCCGATTATGGGCTTGAGGCCCATGTGGCCGATCTCAACCGGTCCGGCGCGCGTCTGGCGCGCGAAGCGGCGCAATTGGCCGAGGCGCAGGATGGGCGCAGGCGCTTTGTCTGCGGCGCCATCGGGCCCACCAACCGCACAGCCTCGCTCTCGCCCGATGTGAATGATCCCGGATTTCGCGCGGTGAGTTTCGATGAATTGCGCGTTTCCTATGGTCAGGCGGCCCAGGCGCTGATCGAAGGCGGCAGCGATGTGATCTTGCTGGAGACGATTTTCGACACCTTGAACGCCAAGGCCGCGCTGATCGGCGTGTGGGAGGCCTTTGATGCGCTGGGCGTGCGTTTGCCCATTCTGCTGTCGGGCACCATCACCGATCTTTCCGGACGCACCCTGTCGGGCCAGACGCCCGCCGCCTTCTGGCATTCCCTGCGTCATGCGGAGCCCTTCGCGGTGGGCTTCAACTGCGCCCTTGGCGCGCGCGAATTGCGCCAGCATGTGGCGGAGATTTCGCGCATCGCCGATACGTTCACCCTAGCCTATCCCAATGCGGGCCTGCCCAATGAATTCGGTCTCTATGACGAGAGCCCGGAATATATGGCGAACATGCTTGGCGAATTTGCTGAAGCCGGGCTCGTCAACATCATCGGCGGTTGCTGCGGCACCACGCCCGCCCATGTGGCGGCTTTCGCGGATCGCGTGAAGGGCCTCAGCCCGCGCCGCCCGCCGAAGGTCGAGCCCATGCTGCGGCTCTCGGGCCTCGAGCCTTTCACGCTGACCAAGGACATTCGCTTCGTGAATGTGGGCGAGCGCACCAATGTCACGGGCTCCGCGCGCTTTCGCAAACTCATCAGGAATGGCGAGTTTTCGGCAGCCCTCGATGTGGCGCGCGAACAGGTGGTCAATGGCGCGCAGATCATCGATGTGAACATGGACGAAGGCCTGCTGGATTCCCAGCGCGCCATGGTGGATTTCCTGCATCTGGTGGCCTCCGAGCCCGACATCGCGCGCGCGCCCATCATGGTGGATTCTTCGAAGTTCGAGGTGATCGAGGCGGGCCTCCAGTGCATTCAGGGCAAGGCCGTGGTGAATTCCATTTCGCTCAAGGAGGGCGAGGCGAAATTCATCGAACAGGCGCGCATCGTGCGTCGCTATGGCGCCGCTGTCGTGGTCATGGCCTTTGACGAGCAGGGGCAGGCCGACACCTTCACGCGCAAGGTCGAGATCTGCGCCCGCGCCTACAAGGTGCTGACCGAAGAGGTGGGCTTCCCGCCCGAGGACATCATCTTCGATCCCAATATTTTCGCGGTCGCCACGGGCATCGAGGAACACGACAATTACGGCGTCGATTTCATCGAGGCTGCGCGGGCCATTCGCGCCCGCCTGCCCCATGCCCATGTGTCCGGCGGCGTCTCCAACCTTTCCTTCTCGTTTCGCGGCAATGATCCCGTGCGCGAGGCCATGCATTCGGTGTTTCTGTTTCACGCCATCAGCGCGGGGCTCGACATGGGCATCGTCAATGCTGGCGCCCTGCAGGTTTATGAGAAGATCCCGCCGCAACTGCGCGAGGCCTGCGAGGATGTGGTGCTTAACCGGCGCGCGGATTCCACCGAGCGCCTGCTGGCCATCGCTGATCAATTCAAAGGCAAGGGCGTCGAAGCCAAGGAGAAGGATCTGGCCTGGCGCGAGCAGCCCGTGGCCCAGCGCCTCGAATATGCGCTGGTGAATGGCGTCACCGAATTCGTTGATGCTGACGTGGAGGAGGCGCGGCTTGCTGCAGTGCGTCCGCTCGACGTCATCGAAGGCCCGCTCATGGCGGGCATGAATGTGGTGGGTGATCTCTTTGGCGCGGGCAAGATGTTCCTGCCGCAAGTGGTGAAATCCGCCCGCGTGATGAAACAGGCTGTCGCCGTGCTCATGCCCTATATGGAGGCTGAAAAGGCCGCTGGCGGCGCGGGGCGCTCCACCGCAGGCAAGATCCTCATGGCCACGGTGAAGGGCGATGTGCACGACATCGGCAAGAACATCGTGGGCGTGGTGCTCGCCTGCAACAATTACGAGATCATCGACCTTGGCGTGATGGTTCCCGCCTCCAAGATCCTGGAGACGGCGAAGCGTGAAAAGGTCGATGTGATCGGCCTTTCCGGCCTCATCACGCCCTCGCTGGATGAAATGTGTTTCGTGGCGAGCGAGATGGAGCGCGAGGGCTTCGACGTGCCCCTGCTCATCGGCGGCGCCACCACCAGCCGCGTCCATACGGCGGTGAAGATTCACCCCAATTATGAGCGCGGTCAGGCGGTCTATGTCACCGACGCCAGCCGCGCGGTGGGCGTGGTCTCGGCGTTGCTCTCGCC
>CANCSY010000083.1 GCA_947380915.1 Beijerinckiaceae bacterium | reverse complement strand
AGGCGCCCTCAGGCCCGCTGTGGGACGCCACCAACTGGTTGCTGGGCCAGGTCGCGGAGATGACCTTCACGGGCTTCGCGCCCCAGGGGACGCCGCCCGAGGCTCTGGCCGATTTGCGCGTGGCCTATGCGGCGGCGGCGCAGGATCCCGAGTTCATCGAGAAGTCCATGCAGATGAATGGTCTGCCCTATACCTTCGTGGATGTGGCGCGGGGCAAGGAGATCTTCGCTTCGCTGGCGCAGGTGAGCCCAGAGGTGCTGGCCACCATCAACAGGGTCATCGAACTCAAATAAGGACAGGGGCTCGAAGATGGCGGAAATATCGTTCAAGCGGGAAATCGAAAGCCTGACGCTCTCCGATGGCGACACCTTCCATGGCGAAGGCATCATCGCCGTGACAAAAGCGCTGCTGCAATCGGGCGTCTCCTATGTGGGGGGCTACCAAGGCGCGCCCGTGGGGCATCTGCTGGATGTGCTGGTGGAGGCCAAGGACGAGATGGAGCGCCTCGGCGTTCACGTCGAACCCTGCATGAACGAAGCCGCCGCCGCCGCCATGCTAGGCGCCTCGGTGAATTATCCCATACGCGGCGCTGTCACCTGGAAATCCATCGTCGGCACCAATGTGGCCGCCGACGCCCTCTCCAATCTCGCTTCGCCCGGCGTCAAGGGCGGCGCGCTGATCATCGTGGGCGAGGACTATGGCGAGGGCGCCAGCGTCATTCAGGAGCGCACCCACGCCTTCGCGCTCAAATCCTCCATCTGGCTCATGGATCCGCGCCCGGAACTCTCGAACATCGTTCGTATGGTGGAGAAGAGTTTCGAATTGTCGGAAGCGTCCAACGCGCCGGTCATGCTGGAGTTGCGCATCCGCGCCTGCCATATGTTCGGCTCTTTCCAGACAAAGGCCAATCGCGCGGCGGAACATTCGTCGGCGCATCGCATACCCGCCCCTGCGCCCTTTGATTATATCCGCCTCGCCCATCCGCCCGTGACCTTCATCCAGGAAACGGACAAGTTCAAACGGCGCCTCCCTGCAGCCCAGGACTTCATCATCGAGCATGAGTTGAATGAGCTGCGCGGCCCGCAGGATGGCGAAATCGGCGTTATTGTGCAGGGAGGCTTGTTCAATGCGCTGAACAGCCGTCTTGAAGCTGCTGGCCTGTCCGATGTCTATGGCGATGTGGCGCTGCCTGTGCTGGTGCTTAATGTCACCCATCCGCTCGCGCCGCGACAGATCGAGCAATTTTGCCTTGGCAAAAAAGCCGTGCTGATCGTCGAGGAGGGCCAGCCTGACTATCTCGAGCAGGCTATCGGCCAGATCCTGCGCAAGGCGGATTTGCAGACGCGCATTTTCGGCAAGGATGTGCTGCCCATGGGCGGCGAATATACCCAGCGCGTTCTGGGTCAGGGGCTCAGCGCCTTCCTGCGCGCCAATGGTCGCGATTGCGCGCCGCTGGACGCATGGCTTTCCTCCATCAGGCAACACGAGGACAAGGTGCGCGATATGCTGTTCGCGCCGCTGCCCGCCCGCCCGCCGGGCCTGTGCACGGGTTGTCCCGAGCGCCCGGTGTTCTCTGCCATGAAGGTGCTGAAGGGCGAGATCGGGCCGACTCATGTGGCGGCGGATATCGGTTGTCATGCGCTCGCGACTTTCGCGCCTTTCGATCAGGGCAATTCCATTCTGGGCTATGGCATGTCGCTGGCCTCCGCCGCCGCCGTTTCCAATGTGCAGGCGCGCAAGCCCATCAGCATCATGGGCGATGGCGGCTTCTGGCATAATGGACTTTTGACCGGCGTTGCGGGGTCGGTTTTCAATCGCAATGATGGCGTGCTCATCATCATGAATAATGGCTATTCCAGCGCCACCGGCGCGCAAGATCTCCCATCGAGCGCGCCGACAAATGATGGACGCGGCGCGGGCGTCGATATCGAGAAAACTCTGCGCGGCATGGGCGTGAAGGCGATCGACCGGGTGCGGACCTATGACATGGGCCGCATGATAAAGACCCTGCGCGAGGTTATCCTTTCGCCCGCCAAGGGGCTGCGCGTCATCATCGCCGATGGCGAATGCCAGCTTGCGCGGCAAAGGCGGATCCGGCCTGAAAACGCAAAGGCGGTGGCCTCGGGTCAGCGCGTCGTGCGCACGCGTTTCTGGGTGGATCCGGAGATCTGCACGGGCGATCATTCCTGCATCCGCCTTTCGGGCTGTCCCTCGCTGACGCTCAAGGCCAATGAAGATCCGCTGCGCAAGGATCCTGTCGCCCATGTGAACAATGATTGCGTGGGCTGTGGCGTCTGTGGCGAGGTCTCCCATGCGGCGCAACTGTGTCCGTCCTTCGCACAGATCGACATTGTGCAGAATCCCGGGCTGTTCGATGTCTTCCGGCAGAAATGGGAATCGCGGATCATTCGTCTTCTTGGCGGCGAGGCGCGGACGTGAGCAAGCCAGTTCGGATTTTGATTTCGGCGCTTGGCGGCGAGGGCGGCGGCGTTCTCGCGAGTTGGCTGGCGGACGCCGCCATCAATGATGGCTATGTCGCCCAGCGCACCTCCGTGCCCGGCGTCGCCCAGCGCACGGGCAGCACGACTTATTATATCGAAATGCTGCGCACGCAAGGACGCGCGCCCGTTCTCAGCCTTGCGCCCACGGCAGGCGAGGTTGATCTGTTCATCGCCACTGAATTGCTGGAAGCCGGGCGTTTGATACAGGCTGGCTTCGTGACGCCAGATCGCACCACCACCATCGCGCCCCTTCGTCGCGTCTTTTCGATCACCGAAAAGATCGCCATGGCGGACGGGCGTGCGGATTCCGATCTCATCGTCAGCGCGGCAAAGACCTTCTCCAGAGCCTATCATATCGGCGATTTTCAGGCTTTGGCCGACGCTGCTGGAACGCATTTGAACGCGGTTCTCTTCGGTCTCGCCGCGCGCTGCCTGGCGCTTACGTCGCAGGCTTGCCGCAGGGCGATCGAAGCGGATGGCCGGGCGGTGGAGGCCAATCTGCGGGGCTTTGAAGCAGGTGTATCATTTGCTGGCGCTAAACCAGCGCCTGTTGAAATACCTGACGTGGAACGCGCCACCACCAACTTTGATGGGATGATTGATGGCTTGCCCCGGGAGGCGCAGGCCAATGTGCGCGCAGGCGTCGAGAGACTCGTGGATTTCCAGAGTAAAAAACACGCCCGGCTTTATCTTGAGCGTCTGCAGCGATTTGCCGCAAAGCGCGAAGCGGATGCGACGCTGATGGCCGAACTTGCGCGTCATCTGGCTGTGCGCATGTCTAGCGAAGATGTGGTTCGCGTCGCCCAGCTAAAATTGCGCGAGACGCGGCTTGCCCAGGTGCGGGCCGAGGCGCGGGCGCGACCGGGCGACATCGTGCGCATCATCGAATTCCTGAAGCCCGGACCAAGCGAGTTTCTCTCCATTCTCCCTGCGCCTCTGGCGCGTGCTCTGCTGCGCCTTGTGCGTGCGATGGGGCTTGAGCATGCATCCATCCCCATGCGGGTGCACACCACGGGTCTTTGGGGCTTCCTGCAATTGCGGGCGCTGGCGTCGCTGCGGTTCCTTCGGCCCATATCGCTACGCGCGGCGCAGGAGAAAGCGTGGATTGAAGCCTGGCTCGATCTTGTGGAACAGGCCTTGTCCCATGACCTCCTGGCTGCCCATGAGATCATCGAGACCGCCCAATTGGTGCGCGGCTATGGCGACACATGGGAGCGCGGCCATGCGAATTGGCGGCGCATCGCCGATGACATCATAAAGCCGATGCTGGCGGGCGCGATCAATCCATCGCATTTCTCGAATGCTGTCTTGCAGGCGCGACTTGCGGCGGTGGCCGATCCCGAGGGCAAGCGGCTGGATGCGCTGGTCGCCTCGGTTCAGGCCTTGGGTCCTCCTGTCCAGAATTGATCAGTGGCTTCACCGGATGACGGCCTTCGCCTTCTCCACCGCGCCCATGTCGGAGCGATAGATGTCCGAGATCAGTTTCTCCATGTCGGCGCCCTTCATGGGTTGCAGGTCGAGGCGCATCTTGGCGGCGAATTGCAGGAACTCCGGGTCAGCCATGGTCTTGTCGAAGCCCTCGCGCAGGGTGGCGGTGATGTCGGCGGGCGTGGTGGGCGAGACCGCATAGGGGCGGCCGGTGGCTTGCGCGCCCAGCAGGATCTTGAGGGCGGCCTTGTCTTCCGCGCTTTTCGCCTGGTCGAGGATCAGGGGAACATCCGGCAATTCCGGATGTTTCCGGATGGCGTATTGCACGGGGATGCTGATCCTCTTTTCTGCGATCAACTCCGCTGCTGTGCCTTTCAGGCTGGCCCAGTTGTCTCCACAATTGCCGGTGATTTCGCCGCGCTCCATGGCGAGGCGCACCTCCGCCGTGCCAGCATAGCCCGAGACCATCCGCACTTTCGAGCCGAACATGTTCTTCAGTATGGCGGTATGCTGATAGAGGGCGGCAGCAGGTCCTGTGCTGCCGAAATTGACGGGTTTGTCGCCCATCAGATCATCCCATGTGGTGATGCCTGACTGGGTCCAGGTGATGCAGACATTGGTGGCGTCGACGATGCTGCCGATCCAGTTCAGTTTCGTGATGTCGAAACGGGCGTTGGGATCGCCAAGCAAGGGCGCGATCAGCAATTGCGGATCGAAGGTGCCGATGGTGAGCCCATTGTTTGGCGCAACCGAATGGATGTGATTCAGCACCAGAAGGCTGCCGGCGCCCGGCATGTTGCGCGCCACCACCGTTGGAGCGCCCGGCAGATTCTTGCCGTAGAATTGCGCCAGCGCGCGGGCATAGGCGTCATGCCCGCCGCCCGGTCCAAAGCCGATCAGGATCTCGATGGTCTTGCCTGCAAAATCAGCCGCCTGAGCTTTTGGCTGCGTTTGCATCAGGCTCGCTGCCAGGGCGACGGGGAGCAGGGCGGCTTTCTTGAGAGAGGCGAAAGGCATGGCGGCTCCGTCATCGCGGCTTTGGATTTTAACGGGCGAGGCGCAAGGCGTGGTCAAGGCCCGAGACGAGGGCGTAGACCACGTCGATGGTGGGCGTCGTGATGTTGCGCGCCCTTGCGAAGCTCTGCACTTGCCCCAGGATCGCCTCCACCTCGAGCGCGCGGCCTGCCTCCACATCCTGCAGCATGGAGGGCTTGCCGGGGAAGCGTCCCTTGGCGGGGCGCGCAATGCCCTCCGCGCTGACGTCAGAGGTGAGGTCGAAGCCCTGCGCGCTCGCGACGATCAGCGCCTCCTCGATCAGTTTGATGGCGACATCGTCAAGGGCGGAGACGGCGACCGCATCCTTGCCTGCAAGGCGGGTCAGGGCGGCGATGGGATTGCCGCTGATATTGGTCATCAGCTTGCGCCAGATGTCGCGCCGGATGTCCTTTGATTCCACGGCCTCCAGATCGGCCGCAGCCAGCAGCTCCACAACGCGCCGCAAACGTGGCGAGGAACTGTTGTCGGGCTCGCCCACCGACCAGCGTTTGGCGCCCGCGTGAATGATGAGGCCGGGTTCGGGCACATGGTTGGAGGAGTTGACCACGGCGCCCAGCGCGCGTGCCCCGCCGATCTCGCGCCACAAGGCGCCATCGGGGTCGACGCGGTCGAGGGCGCCTTCGGTGTTGAGGCCATGGTTCCACCACCAGGGCAGGCCATTCATGGCGAAGAGGGCGACGCCTTCCGCGCCAAGCAGGCCAGCGATCTCGCTTGCGACGGCGGGCTGGGAGGGGGCCTTCAGGGTGACGATGACAAGGTCTTGCGGGGACAGGGTGGCCGGATCATCGGTGACATGATGCGGGCGGGCCTTGATCTCGCGCCCCTCGGTGCGCAGGGTGAGGCCGCGCTCGCGCAGGGGCGCCACCGATGCGCTGCGCACCACGAGCGAGACTTCAGCGGCCGTATTGGCCGCAAGCCGCGTGGCCAGATGGCCGCCCACGGCGCCGGCGCCATAAATGCAAACTTTCATTTCATCTCCCAGGGGTCAGGCGACCCGATATTTCGCGATGACGTCTAAATCAACTTCAATCCCCAGGCCCGGGCCATCGGGAACTATGAGTGAACCGTTTTGCGGAACTGATGCCGCGCCAAGGGGCCAGCCAGCGAGATCCGCATAGTAATATTCGGCCAGGCACTCCTGCTCCATGGCGCTGATCATATGCAGCCCCGCGATGAGGCCGGGACCATACCAGGGCGTGTGCGGTTCGGCCTGCACGCCGCGCCCTTGCGCCATGCAAAGCGCCTTCCAGCATTCGGTGATGCCGCCCATCTTGATGGGGTCGGGCTGCACCACATCCACCGCGCCAGCGTCGAGAATGCGCTCCACATCCAAAAGATTGCCAAGGTTCTCGCCCGCAGCGATGGGTATGTGGGTGGCGGCGCGCAGGCTTGCAAGAGCCTTGTAGTCGTCAGGCGGGAAGAGCGGCTCCTCCAGCCATGCGAGATTATAGGGTGCGAGATCCTGGGCCATGCGTTTGGAGACCACGAGATCCCAGGTGCAATTGGTGTCCAGCATGAGCGGAATATCGGGGCCCAACGCCTTGCGCGCTGCTGCCACCGTCTCCAGCGTGCGCTCATGCAGTTTCACGGCGCGGTAGCCGCGCGCCAGCACAGCGCCGCAGACTTTCGTGACATTTTCGGGCGTATCCAGCCGCATCAGGCTGGCATAGGCGGGGATGCTTCTGCGCTTGCCAGTGGAGCCGAGCATTTTATGGATGGGCTCGCCGCGCGCCTTGCCCGCAATGTCCCACAGGGCGATGTCGAGGCCGGAGAGGGCGAAGATCAGCGGGCCATTGCGACCGCTGCTCTGCATGCGCCGGTGCAGGTCGAACATCAGCACGCCAATGTCGTCGCAGGCGCGACCGACCGCCATGGGCGCGATGACGCGCTGAATGGCGAAATGGGTCACGGGACAACAGGCGAAACCGAAACATTCGCCCCAGCCGGTGAGGCCCGCATCCGTATCCACGCGAATGTAGACGGAGTCCATGGTTGTGCGCACGCCGCCCGCGCCCTGGGAGGGCATGGGCGCCCCATGGTCGAAAGGAATGGCCAGATGAAAGGCTTCGATTTTCGTGATCTTCATCCGGTTATTTCTCCGTTCCCAGCAGCAGACGCGCCTGGCGCACCATCGGCTCGGGTGTTGCGTAAAGACGTTCGATGAGGGCCTGAACCTCGCTGCCCGGGAGCGGGTTCAGCTCCAGACGCAGTTGCGCCGCTTCCGCTATGAGGGCCGTGTCTTTCATGGTGTCGTCGAAAGCCTTGCGCAGAAGCTCCACGCGCTCCGCAGGCACGCCCGGGGGCGCGAAGAAGGGGCGACCCATCTGATACTTGTCGAAGATGACGGAGATGATCGCCTTGTCCTCATCGCTCTTCATGATGTCAGGAAGAAAGGCGACATCGAGGAGGTCGGGATGCTTCGCCCGGCCGATCTGGAGCAGCACTGTGATTTCCTTGTCCTTGTGCAGATTGGGGCGCAGGGTCAGCACTGTGGAATAGGCCATGGAGGAGCCGTCGATCTCGCCGCGCTCCAGCGCCAGCAGTTGCGGCGCTGTGCCGCTGTAGCCGTTGATGAGCTTGATCTTGGTGCCCAGCAATTTGTTCAGCACCGCGACGATGAGCGAGCCATCCGTATTGGGGCCGGAGGTGCCGATGACGAATTCCTTCGTCATCATGTCCTGGGTGGTGCTCACCTTGCTCTTGTGCCAGCCAAGGACGACGAAGGTGTCCTGCGCGGCGGTGCCCAGCCAGTTGAGTTTGGTGGCGTCGAAATTGGCGGCCTTGCCGCCCGGACCCAGCAGATGCAGCAGCCGTTCGAAGGCGACGCTGGACTGTGGCGCGCCGATCACCGTGCCATCGCGGGCGCTGACATTGGCGAGCTGGTTGGCCATGGTGACGCTGCCGGCGCCGGGATGGTTCTGCACGATGATATTGGGATTGCCGGGGATATGTCTGGCGATATGCCGACTGACGAGGCGCGCATAGGCGTCATAGCCCGAACCTGCATCCGAGCCCACGACGATGGAGAGGGTCTTGCCACGGTAGAAATCTGTCGCAGTCTGGGCGTTGGCGGTGGCGGCGCCCATGAGCATGAAAAAGGCGAGCCTCAGTAGCCGCATGTGATTCCTCCCGATTTTCCGCCTTTTTCTATGGCGGTAGCCTTTCGAGAGTGAAGTTCTGGCCATGGCTTGTCAAGCAGCGGCCGGTTGCGCGCACTGCGCGCTTCAGCCCATAATGGCGCCATCAACGCCAAGAAAACGCCGGGAGACTCTGATCCATGACTGATGTGACCGCCTATGCGCCTCGCAAGATCGCAACATCCGAATTTGTCGATATGCGGGGCTTGCAGTGCCACGTCAGGAGATGGGGGCCGCGCGATGCGCAGCCGGTGGTGCTTTTGCATGGATCGCGTGATTGCGGGGCGACCTTTCAGTTCATCGTGGACGCATTCGTGGGCGACTATCATTTCATAGCGCCGGATTGGCGGGGATATGGGCGCACCGACTGGAATCCGCAAGGCTACTGGTTTCAGGATTATCTGGCTGATCTTGATATCGTGCTGGACGCCCTCTTGCCCGGTATGAGGGTTCCCCTCGCCGGTCATTCCATGGGCGGGCAGGTGGCGGGCATCTATTCCGGCGTGCGCCCGCAGCGCGTGTCGAAACTGATTGCGCTGGACGCCTTCGGTCTGGTGGACAGCGACCCCTCGGAGACGCCCGATTATCTGAGCAAGTGGATCAGGATCTGGCGCGAGGGGCCGGAGCAGTCGCGGCCCTATGAAACCCTCGCCCAGATGGCCCAGCGCCTTTGCGTGACGAACCGGCGGCTGACCATGGACAAGGCGCTGTTTCTGGCGGCGGAGTCCTCGCGCCAGCGCCCCGATGGATTGCTGGAATGGGCCTTTGACCCGCTGCATCGCGCCCCCTTCGCCGTGACTCATCGCAAGGCGGAATGGGCGGCCTGCATGACGCGCATCGAGGCGCCGACCCTTTGGCTCTCCTCCGGCCGGGTGTCGCGCATCGATTCCGAACCGGGTGGCCTGGCGGCCCGGGCGGCGCTGGTGAAGAATGTCGTCTGCGAAAAGCTGGAGGACACGAGCCATAATCTGCATCATGACCGTCCGGTGGAGGTGGCGCGGATCATGGAAGCTTTCCTGACCGGCGGGTAGCAGGGATCAAAACGGCGTCTTGCGCGTTTCGTTAGGTTATCACCCTGACGGAGTTCGCCATGGACAGGTTTATACATCCCGAGACGCGCCTGCTGGTCTGCGACGGGCGTAAGGCCCTTTTCATTCGAAATACGGGGCCGGTGGGCAAGCCTGTCTTCGAGGTCGAGCAGGAAATGCATGACAAGGGCTCTTCTCATACGGCGGATCTGGGCGCTGACGAGCCTGGCCGCATGGGCAGCGCCTTCGGGCCGCGCAGCTCCATGGAGGGGGTCGACTGGCATGCGGCGGCGGAAGACGCCTTCGTGCGCCGGGCGGTGGAGGCCTTCACGGCCCTTTGCGACGCCAATGGGGTGCGCGAGGTCGTGCTGGTGGCGCCGCCGCGCGCCCTCGCCGTGTTGCGCAAGGCAGCCTCGAAAAGCCTTCACGACCGGGTGGTGGGCGAGATCGACAAGGATCTCACGAAGCATCCCGTGCATGAGATTGCGAAGATCGTGAGCGCCTGAGACCGACCGCCGCCGACGCGGGCCTTGCGCCTGCGCGGGGCGGTTGCAGCGCTTTGGCCAGATCCTCTGCAATCTCGCGCCATGGCCCCGCGAGCATGTCCGCGCCCATGAAGAGCGAGAGATGCACGCCCTCGGCGATCCGCATGCGCACCCGCGCCTTCGGGCAGAGGTGCTGGATCGCCATGGTCTGGGGCGGTGGGATGATGATGTCGCCCCTGGCCGCGAGGGCGAAGATGGGCGCCTTGATGGCGGCGAGGTCGCACAGGCGCCCCAGCGCCGGAAAACAGCCCCGCGCCAGCCGGTTCTCGCGAAACAGCCATTCGGTGGCCTCGCTGAGGAAGGGGCCGGGCAGGGCGAGGGTGTAGGCGTTCCAGCGGTCGAAGGCGGCTTGCAGGGCGGGGGTGGGCGCCCTTTGCAGGGCCTCGCGGGCGGTTGCGTCCAGACTGTCGCGGCTCCAGACCATGCGCCGATGCTCTCCCGGCGCCAGCCCGCCAAAGGCGGCCAGATAGGATTGCAGCAGAACCGTGGGCGTGGCCGCGACATGGTCGAGGATCTGGGATGGCGCGGCGGCAAGGTCGATGGGCGCGCCCGCAAGCACCAGCGCCGCCGCCTTTTTTGGAAAGCGCGCCGCATAGACGGCGGCGAGCCAGCCGCCCTGGCACAGGCCCACGAGGGCGACGCGCCCGCCCAGTTCATCCACGGCCACATTCAACTCCGCCAGGTAGGAATCGATGGTCAGCAGGCGCATGTGCGATGACGCCGGGCGCCAGCGGGTGAGGGCGACCGGCCCTGCCGCCTCCAGCACCGCCGCAAGGCTGAAGCCGGGGGCGAAATCCGCAATGGCGGCATCATGCAGCGCGAAGGGCGCCACGATGAGCACGGGAACGCCCCCGCGGCCGATATCTGCGGCCCGCACGCGCAGTTCCATGGTGGACAGTTCGAGCCTGACCGAATCGAGCGTTGCGAAAGGCGGGGGGACGCCGCAGGCGGGCTCGAAAGCGGTGAACAGGGCGGGCCAGAACCGCCAGGCCTCGAACAGATCAGCCACGATAATCCCCGGAGTGAGGGGCTGATTGTCGGGCGCGCGGATGCGGTTTCAAGGCTTGCCGGCGACAGGGCGCACAGGGGATCTTGCCAAATCGCCCCTGTCGAGGCATATCAAGGGCCGACGCGGGTGTAGCTCAATGGTAGAGCAGCAGCCTTCCAAGCCGAATACGAGGGTTCGATTCCCTCTACCCGCTCCAGCTTTCCAAGCCCCTCATTCAGTCCTTTCTGGCGATCACTCAAATCGTTAGCGCCCATACCCTCCCCCTCGTGGGGAGGGTCGGCCCGCGGAGCGGGACGGGGTGGGGCGCGCGGGGCTTGGCGGGAGCGCCGTGGCGACAGGCGCTAACCTCAGAGTTCGCGCGCGCCCCACCCCTCACCCCTCCCCACGAGGGGGAGGGGAGCGGCGGGTGTTTCGTGTCAATAATTGAAATTCAACTCTTGTTTTCCACTTTCGCAGGCACGCGCGATCATCATCGAATGACCGCGCGCCCCCCTCACGCCGCTGCGTTGTTGCGCCCCAGCGCCTCCTGCATGCGCGGCACGAGTTTGCCGAAGTTGCGGTGGGTCAGCACATAGCACTCGAGGTCGCGGGCGCAGGCGTTGGCGCGGGAGCAGTTGGCGTCGCCGCAGACCCTGGGGAAGTTCCAGTCCTGCACCACGCTCTGCGCATTGGCGCGGAATTCGGGGCTCGTGTCGATCAACTCGCGCACGATCATTTGCTTGATCTTGCGGCG